>DASZXN010000224.1:0-22582 GCA_035545875.1 Phototrophicaceae bacterium | reverse complement strand
AATGCGGCTTGTCGCCTGAAGAACTGGAAACGCTGGCGCTCAACGCGGTACAAAAGAGCTTCCTTCCGGACGAAGCCAAAGCGGAGATGGTCAAGACGTTTACGGAAGCCTACGCCGCGCTGCGCGCCGAACACATCGAACCCGCAAACGCATAACCGCAACCGCGTGTTGTAGAGGCAAGGCGAGCCTCGCCCGTTTCTTCGTTCTTGGCGTCTTGGCGGTTCAAATTGAATCTTTTGTGAATCGAAAGCGCCGAGTTCATCACTCGGCGCTTTGATTTTAGACTGTCTAGCTTAGGCTTCGGTGAAGTCGCCTTCGACCACATCCTCGCCGTTCGCATTGCCGTTGCCGCTGCTATACGGATTGCTGCCACCATTGGCGGCGCTGTTGTCCTGGCTGTACATCTGCTGCGACAGCGCGTAAGTCGCGTTCTGGAGGTTCTGCGTCGCCTCGTGGATGGCGTTCACGTCATCCTTCGCGCTGACATCCTGAACCGCCTTGATCTGCGCTTCAATCGTCGTGCGATCCGTGCTGGACAGCTTGCTGCCGAGGTCGCGCAGCGCCTTCTCCGCCTGATAGACCAGCGTGTCCGCTTCATTGCGCGCCTGCGCCAGTTCGTGCTTCTTCTCGTCCTCGGCGCGATGCTGATCGGCTTCCTTGACCAGCTTATCGATCTCTCCCTGCTTCAGATTCGTCGAAGCGGTCACGGTGATCTTCTGCGCCTTGCCCGTCGCCTTATCGGTCGCCGTGACGTTCAGAATGCCGTTGGCGTCGATGTCGAACGTCACCTCGATCTGCGGCGTGCCACGCGGCGCGGGAGCAATGCCCTGAAGCTGGAAGTTGCCCAGCGACATGTTATCCGCTGCCATCGAGCGCTCGCCTTGCAGGACGTGAATGTCCACTGCGGGCTGACCATCGGCTGCGGTCGAGAAGGTTTCACTCTTCTGCACCGGAATGGTCGTGTTACGCTCGATCAGCTTGGTCATCACGCCGCCCATCGTCTCGACGCCGAGGCTCAACGGCGTCACGTCGAGCAGCAGCACATCCTTGACCTCACCACCGAGCACGCCCGCCTGAATCGCCGCGCCGACCGCGACCACCTCATCCGGGTTGACGCTCTTGTTCGGCTGTTTGTCGAGCAGCTTGACGACCATCTCCTGCACCATCGGCATACGGGTCGCGCCGCCGACGAGCACCACTTCGTTGATGTCGCCCTTGCTCAGACCCGCATCGTTCAGCGCCTGCTCGACCGGGTGGCGCAGCCGACCCATCAGGTCGCCGCTCAGTTGCTCGAATTTGGCGCGGGTCAGCGTCATGGTCAGGTGCTTCGGGCCAGTCGCATCCGCCGTGATGAAGGGCAGGTTGATCTCGGTCTGCACCGTGTTCGACAGTTCGACTTTGGCCTTCTCCGCCGCTTCGGTCAAGCGCTGAAGCGCCTGCCGATCTGTGCGCAGGTCGATGCCCTGATCTTTCTTGAACTCGTCCGCCAGCCAATCGACAATCACCTGATCCCAGTCGTCGCCGCCGAGATGGGTATCGCCGCTGGTCGCCTTGACTTCGACCACACCGTCGCCGACTTCCAGCACGGACACGTCGAACGTGCCGCCGCCGAGGTCAAAGACGAGGATCGTCTCGCTGGCTTTCTTATCGAGACCGTAGGCCAGCGCTGCCGCTGTCGGCTCGTTGATGATGCGCAGCACGTCCAGCCCAGCGATTTTGCCCGCGTCTTTGGTCGCCTGACGCTGCGAGTCATTGAAGTAGGCCGGAACCGTGATCACGGCCTGCGTAACTGGCTCGCCGAGATAGGCTTCCGCGTCTTTCTTCAGCTTGCCGAGGATCATCGCGCTGATTTCCTGCGGGGTGTAGCTTTTGTTGTTCGCCGGAATGTGGACGCGCGCGTCTCCGGTCGATCCCGCTTCGATCTTATAGGGCAGGCGCTTGGCTTCGTCGCCGACCTGTTGCAGCGACTTACCCATCAGACGCTTGATCGAATAAATGGTGTTCTCCGGGTTGACGACCGCCTGCCGCTTGGCAGCCTGACCGACGACCCGTTCATTGTTCTTGGTAAAACCGACGACGGACGGCGTGGTGCGATTGCCTTCCGCGTTGGCAATCACGACCGGCTCGCCGTTCTCCAGCACCGCAATGCAGGAGTTGGTTGTACCGAGGTCAATACCGACAATTTTACTCATAGTTCTCCCTCACCCTTACGATAGAAGTTTATGTTCACCAGTATAAGGTCGGAGTGTCAGAGCAACGTCAAAATTGTGTAGGAGGAATATATGAGGAAAAGTGGCTAGCTTTTAGCGGTTAGGGGTTAGCTAAAAACGGATGCGGTGTGCTAGCGAAGCTGCCAATCTGGAGCTAAATACTGGCGCACACCCAGGGCTTTAAAGGAATCGACGTTGTTGAGAATCTGGCGATAGTTCACTCGTGTAAGTGCAAGTCGGGTATCAAGCTTGCCATGTCGCTTTTTTAAAGCCGCACCAACAGCCGCCAAGTTTCGCGCGGGAAAGATGATAACGCTTTGGGGAAGGAGCGCTTCAAAGAAGACGATAGCATAACTGTCCATCGCTTCATCAACTTCAATTCCGTGTTCGTTGACCCATTGATCAGCGGGATTCGCCAGATATTTCACCTGAATTTTCTCGCCCTCTGGCGCGAGGACATCCCAGCCTTTTTGGACGCGACTACTAGCAAGCGTGCCGCCAACAAGAGCAGCGACTAGCCACTCGCTAAACTCGGCTAAGGGATCGCGGTTCGATTTGAGATTTAGCTCATTTAACAGAGCATTGCGCGCGTCTACATAGCGTTGATAGACCGTGAGGACACGGGATAGATCAGACATGCCACGCCTCATGTTTTGTAGGGACGCGGTTTATCGCGTCCGCTGACTTCTTGGCGTTCTTGGCGTCTTGGCGGTTCAATAATCCGCTTTTGTACTTGCTCTTGACCACGAACTGTTGATCCGACACGTTTCGTTCGCGTGACGCGAGCCGTTTTTCACGCGCACGTTTCCCTCAAATCACACTCATTGAGCCGAAATCAGCACTCGCGCCAGCTTTTAACATTAGCTTTTCGGCTCGGCCTGATGCTTGAAATCGACAAAGCGATAGCCGACGCCGCGCTCCGTCAGGATGTACTTGGGATTCGAGGGGTCTTCCTCGATTTTCTCGCGGAGGTAGTTCACGTACAGCCGAACGTAGTGCGCTTCGTCGCGGTATTCATAGCCCCACACCTTCGCCAGCAGTTGATCGTGTGGCACCGTCCAGCCCGCGTTCTCGATCAGGTGGTACAGCAGGCGATACTCGGTCGGCCTTAGCTTGATCCGCTCCCCGTTGACGATCACCTCGCGGCGGTTGAAATCGACGCTCAGGCGCTCGTCAATCTTCAGGACAGCCTGTCCCGGCGTCGCGGAGGGCATGTCGGCTCGGCGCAGCACCGCCTTAATCCGGCTCGATAGTTCGCGTGGGCCGAACGGCTTCGGGATATAGTCGTCCGCGCCCAGTTCGAGGCCGTAGACCTTATCGTTTTCCTCGCCTTTGGCCGTCAGCATGATCACCGGGATCGTGCTGAACTCGCGCAGCATCCGCAGCGTTTCAAAGCCGTCGAGTTCGGGCATCATCACGTCAAGCAGAACAATATCCGGCAGCTTGGTGCGGACAGCTTCCAGCGCTTCGAGGCCATTGTGCGCCTCGACCACCTGGTGCCCTTCTAGCTCCAGATTCATGCGAATGAAATTGATCATGCGCGGCTCGTCGTCAACGACGAGGATGCGCTTGCCGTCACGCGACGGGCTTTTCGGAACTTTTGTTGACATTGAACTCGGCTTTCTACCGCTGCGCGCTCAATCCTGACGGAAGGGCAGCGGGAACTCGACTTCATCTTCAGCCGACGGCAGCACTTCGACGAGGGTGATGCGCCACATTGGGATGGCGATGGTCGTGACGCCATCCTCAACCCACGTGACTTCCTTTTCCGTTTTCTCACGCGGGTTTTTGCCGATAATCATCTGATCGCCCGCGTTCGGCATTTCGTCCACGTCGAGTTTTACGGCCTCAGAGTTGGCAATGTGGATGAGCAGGGTGATCATCTGGTCTCCGATTAGTGCCGGGGTTTGAAGTAAATGTGCGCGATCAGCTTGCCCAGACGAATTTCGTCCCCATCGCGCAGCACGCGCGGCTGATTGGGAATAAGACGCTGCCCGTTGAGGTGCGTCCCGTTGGCGCTGCCTTTGTCCACCAGCGTCAGCGTATCGTCGTTGCGACAAATCGCCGCGTGAATCCGCGAGACACCCTTTTCTAACGCACCATAGGGCGTCAGGTCAAGATCGGGTTTTTGTGCGCTGGTGTTATCGACGCGACCCAGCACCGTCTGTACCTGCGGCAGAAACGTCAGGGGTTCGCTGGCGTCGCGAATGTGCATGATAATGGCCGCGTCTTTCTCGAAGCGAGCGGTGCCCCAGGTCGCGTGAGCGGCAAAATCGTCGCTGCCAATTTCAAGCTGTTTGGTCGGAAGCGTCGCGCTCGCTTCTTCGACTCCTAAGGGTTGACCACATTCTTCGCAATAGAGGAACCCCTCACGGTTCTTATGCGCGCAAAACGGACAAATCTTCATAGCTCTTCACGCAGCGCTTGCCGCCGCGCCTCCATTGGTAATTTTTCACATGCAGCTTGGCGCTGGCGTTCATGACTGCTGGGCTTCTTCACCCGCATTCCCCGAAGCAAGTAAAAGTCGTGTCTGGAATTTTAACGCCTTTCTACCCTTATCGGATAGGGCGCTTGTATAAGCAACCTGTTGAGCTTCAGCGAGCGCCTGTTGTGCCAGCTCCTCCTGACCGCGTTCGAGCAGGCGCGTCGCCAGATTTTCGAGGCGGCGCGTCGCTTCCTCGATATTGCCGTTTTCGAGCGCTTCCTGCGCGCGCTCCTGCAAGCGATAAAGGGTCAGCTTGCCCAGCGCGTCAAGGAGCGCCTGCGGCGTTTCCTCCGGCTCGGCGTCGCGCGAGACTCCAATCGAAAAGTCGCTCAGGGCTTGAAAATGCGGCGTGTCGTTGGCGAGGATGTCGCCGCTGGCGATAATCCGCGCTACCGAGCGGAAGCCTTCCTGAAGGTTGGCCGGGACTTCAAATTGCAGCAGCAGCGAGGTAATTCGGTTGACCTGCAAGTTTCCCAGCGGGATCAGCGCCTCATCGACGGGGAGCGGCTGTGAGTTCGGCGCGAGCTTGAATGCCGTTTCCAGATGAACGTCCGCGTCGGGGGCGACGGAAAGCTGAAGCCGCTCGACAAATACATTGACCAGACTGCGGACGTGACTATTGAGGAAGCGCACGACCGCGCTGGGCGAATTAATATATTCACAGGAGCCGCCAGAAACGGAAGCAATTTCGTCTAAAAATTTATCATTCCAATCGCTGCCTAAACCCATCGCGCTAATAATAATGCCGTCGTCTGCGGCTTTTTTGGCGAGCGCGACGCAGCGTTCCTGATCGCCGTAGGTGTTGCCGTCAGTGAGCAGGATGACGTGATTGACGAGCTTGGGTGCGAGATATTTACGGTTTTGTTCCACGCCCGCCGCCAAGCCTTTGTAAATCTCGGTGCCACCCGAAGCGGTCATCATACTGACGCGCGCTTTCAACCCGGTGCGATCCTGCACCGACGTTGCCGGAATCAGGTCTTCCGAAAAATCGTTGAAGGTCACGACCGAGAGAATGTCGTCGTCGTTGAGTTGATCGATGATCTGATGCGCGGCAACCTTGACGCGCTCCAGCCGCAGACCATTCATCGAGTTACTGCGATCCAGTACCAGCGTGAGGTTCAGGCGCGACTGCTGGCGCAGATCATCAGCCTGCTCGCGGGCGCGTGGATCGGGCAGGATTTCGACCAGCATGTAGATCACCTGCGGCTCTGGCAGGGGGGTCAGTGACCGCTTGCTTGGCGTGACGCGCATCAGAAAATCGAATTTGCGCGGTGGCAGCCGCTTCGCCTGATCGTCATAGCGCTGGCGGCGATCCGGGTCGCTGATGATGTTATAGGCGACATTGATTTCCTGAAGCTGCGCGACCGCGCCCTTGTTCGGGTTGGTGTCCGAATGCAGGCGTCGAACCGCCCGCCGATGCGCATCCTTGATCTCGTCGAAGGATGCGTCCGGCGCGATACCTAAAATCACATAAGGATCGAAGTCGATGTTCATACGACTCAACCGGGCATTTGCAGCAGAATGACGGTTACATTATCGACCCCGCCGCGCTTGTTTGCCAGAGCGATGAGCTTATTGCAGGCTTCCTGCGGGTTTGGCGTTTGCTTGGTGATGTCGAGCATTTCACGGTCATCGACCTGATTCCAGAGGCCGTCGCAGCAGAGCAGCAGCTTCGACTTGGGCGGCAGCCGCCGTGTCAGCGTATCGATTTCGACCGCTTCATTCTGACCGAGGGCGCGATAAAGCATATTCTTGTTCGGGTGATCGGCGGCTTCAGCGGGAGTTAGTTGATCCAGTTCGATCAGGCGCTGTACCAGCGAGTGATCGCGGGTAAGCTGTTCGATGCTGTCCTTGTTGATTAAGTAGATACGGCTGTCGCCGACGTGCGCGATGTAGGCCAGATCGCCAATAATCACGGCGGAAGTCAGGGTGGTGCCGCCGTCGGGGACGTGCTTGATGACTTCAGCGTTGGCTTTCTCGATGGCTGCCGTGAGCGCTTCGCTGATCGGCGGCTGATTCTCGGTGTTGCCGATCAGCACGGGCATGAAGATCGTGCTGATGACAGTGGTAGCGACGGTGCGCGCCGTCAGCGAAGAGGCTTTTTCACCGTCGCTGTGACCGCCCATGCCATCCGCGACCAGAAACAGGCCGAAATCGGGGCGCTCATCGACGCTGCGGCTGGTCGAGAAAAACGAATAGGCCGAGTCCTGATTGTTGGTGCGTACCATACCAATATCGGTGGCTTGCCCGAAGGTGAGATGGCCGTTCCCCATGAAGGCGATTAAAGCGTCTTCCGGCAGCGGACGAGTTGCGCCATCGCCGAACATCACATTCAACGTGGCGGTGGTCGGTGGCATCGTCAGCGGGTCGGTGGCCTTCTCGACCTTCGTAATTTCAGGCGGCATAGCGGGGTCGCCATCTTTTTCCTGGCTAAACAGGCGACGAAACAAATTCATAGTCGATTGACTCCAATCTTAACCGCCTTAACTCACAAGCGGGAGCGCATACACGACGTGATCCATCGAGCCGACGAGAATCACTTCCCCCATAATGCAGGCAGTTGAAGTAATGGGGCCATTCGTCTTGAACTTCCAGCGTTCCTTGCCCGTGTCCGCGCTCAAGCAGTAGAAGTAGTGATCCGTGCCACCAATGTATACCAAATCCTTGTGAACCAGCGGAGAAGCAACCACTGGCTTTTCCGTCTGGAATTTCCATTTCTCGCGGGCAGATTGCGCGTTGATAGCGTAGACGAAACCGTCCGCAGACGAGAAATAGAGCAGCCCTTTGGACTCGACTGGCGAGGAAATAATCGGGCCATTGGTACGGAAGCGCCACGAATTGTAGCCGTTCGCAGCATCGAGAGCATACATGAAACCATCGGTTGAGCCGATATAGCAGATGCCTTCTTTGGTATCGACGTAGGGCGAGGAGATCACACCCCGGCGGGTGCGATAGCTCCATTTGCGCGCGCCTGACAGCGTAACCGCGAACACTTCCCCTGTCTCTGAACCGAAGATCACCAGTTCATTGGTCACGAATGGGCGTCCACGAACGGGGGCGGTCGTATCGTATGACCAGAGGACGCGACCATTGGCTGCGCCAAGCGCGTAGACTTTGCCGTCGTCGCTGCCGAAGAAGACGTGCCCATGCTCGACGCGCGCCGTGCCGCGCACGCGATCTTTGGTCGTGTGTGACCAGTTCAGGCGACCGCTGCGATAATCGACAGCGTAGAAGGTGTTGTCCTCCGAGCCGAACATGACCATCCGATTGGTGTCGTCAATCACGGGCGACGAGGCAATCCCGGCTTTGGTCGCATATTTCCAAACCTGCTGCCCGGTATCGAGATTGAGTGCCCAAACGTTGCTGTCGTACGAGCCGACGAAGGCCAGATCGCGGATAGCCGTCGGGCTGCATCGGATTTCATCTTCGGTTTTGAACGTCCAGCGTGGCTGAACTTCGCCGCTGGTTCCGGTAGCTTCGTCAAAGAATTCAGTAGCGGCCTTTGGCACGGCAACAGGCGCAGCGGACGAGGCTGCCGCGCCATTCGAAACGCCAACGCTGGCTGTAGGCGTGGAGACCGGGCGTCCGCCGTTTGTGACGGGCACCGGTGCGTTCGTGAGCGTCGGGCGATAGCGCAGCGCTTCGAGCGCGGCTTTCATTTCGGCGCACGAGGCGAACCGATCTTCGACCTTGAAGCTCAACGCTTTCTCAATAATCGTTACCATGCCCGGATGCACGTTCGGGTTGTAATCCTGAATCGGGCGTTCGTGGAAGCTGAAGGGCGGCTCCAGACGTGGGTCTTTGCGTGTGAGAATGTGATGGAGCGTCGCGCCGAGGCTGTAAATGTCGCTCTGTGGCGTTACGTCGCCTTTGTACTGCTCCGGCGCGGAGTAGCCTTCCGTGCCGATCATCGTATGCTTGACGCCGCTGACGAACGTCTTGGCGATGCCGAAGTCGATCAGCCGGACTTTGCCGAGGCTGTCGATCATCACGTTCGAGGGTTTCATATCGCGGAAGACAATCGGAGGATTTTGACTATGCAGATATTCAAGCACGTCGCATAGATCAATCGCCCATTCGAGGATTTTCTCCGGCGGCAGTTCTTTGGTCTTGCTGATCAGCAGTTCAACGTCGCTGCCGTTGACGTACTCCATCACCAGATAGGCGCGGTCGTTGAGATCGAAATAGTCGTAAATTTTGACAATCGCCGGGTGACTGAGCGCCGCCAGGATATTGGCTTCACGGCGAAACGTTTTCAGCATGGAAGCGCGCAGCGCGCCATCCGTCGCGAGCGTGTGCATCTCCTTGATAGCAACCAGACGACGCACGTCGGTAAAGTTGAGATCACGTGCCTGATCGACCGTGCCCATGCCGCCGCCGCCGAGAACGCCCATGATCTTGTAGCGATTTTGCAGGACGAAATTCGCCTTAAGGGTCGTATCCTGATTGTTATCGCTCCCATTTCCGGAGAATTGCGTCGTTTCAGGCATTCCAGTTGGCCTTGTTCATCAGTGCGAGCCGAGGGATAAATTGAGCAATGAATAATTGACCTTGATTAATTATATTGAACCTGCCAGAATACCGCAATTACGTTGCATTGAGCTTTTTGAGTTTAATGTAAGATGTCTCGTAACGACACTTCGGTCTATTTGCACGTGCCGTTCTGCTCGACGAAATGCAGCTACTGCGCCTTCAATACCTATACCCACCTCGAAACCCTGATTGAGCCGTTCGTTGACGCGCTGATCCGCGAAATCCAGTATGTCGGCCACAGCAAGCCCAATTTACCCGTCGGGACGATCTTTTTCGGCGGTGGCACGCCGAGTCTGCTGATGCCGGATCAGTTCGCGCGCATTCTGGCGGCGCTTAACACGAGCTTTCGCGTCCAGCCTGACGCTGAAATCACGCTCGAAGCCAATCCGAATGATCTCAATCGTGAATATCTCGCGTCGCTCCGGCAGATTGGCCTGAATCGCATCAGCATTGGGATGCAGACCGCCAATGAGAACGAGCTTCAGTTGTTCCGTCGCCGCCACGATAACGACGCGGTCGCGCGCGCGGTCACGGCAGCGCGATCTGCCGGGTTCGACAACCTCAACCTTGATTTGATCTACGGTTTCCCGCATCAAACGCTCGAAAGCTGGCAGACCAGCCTCAGGCAGATGATCGCGCTTCAGCCCGACCACGTCTCGCTTTACGCGCTCGGCATTGAGGACGGCACGCCCATGAAAGTCTGGGTTGAACGCGGTCAGCTTCCCGAACCGGACGACGATCTCGCCGCCGATATGTACGAATTAGCCTCCGATTTGCTTGATCAGCACGGCTACCAGCAATATGAAATCAGCAATTGGGCGCGACCGGGACACGCCTGCCGCCACAATCTGCAATACTGGCACAACGACGATTACGTCGGCGTTGGGCCGGGTGCGCACGGTTATGCCGATGGTGTGCGCTATTCGGTCGTGACATCGCCGCAGCGCTACATTAAAGCGCTGAGTGATAAACAAAGTGCTGACTTTGAATATCCCCGCACGCCCGCGCTCGCTGAGGCAACGGTCGTTGACAGAGCAGGGCAGATCAGCGAGACACTGATCATGGGAATGCGGCTAACACAGGAAGGCATTCCGCGTGTGGACTTTGCGGGTCGCTTCGGCGTTGATCTGGTTGATCTCTACGGCGACGTGATTCGCAAGTATACAGGTCACGGGCTGCTTCAGGTCGATGACGAGCGCGTCCGCCTGACCGACGCGGGACGTTTGTTGAGCAACGTCGTCTTACGCGAGTTCGTCTGATTTAAACGCGATAATCCCTAAAATAACGCCAATTATGGATGCCGGTTTTAAGCGACGAATTTTATCGTAGGGGCACGACATGTTGTGCCCCTGCCAGGGAAAACGTTTCTGCTGCGGCTTAACCATAACGGGCGTAAAATAAAACGTCGGAGCGAATTGGTCTCGCTCCGACGTTTTGATTCGAGAAATGGATCGATTACCCAGCGGCGGAGGCTGTCGCCATCGGCGCGCCCGGCAGTTCTGTGCTCATCATGCCGCCCGACGTTCCGTTGCCGCTTGATGAATTCAGATTGTTCGAAACTCCATTGCTCGCGCTCGATTGGTTGGTCAGGAATGACACTACGTCCTGGCGAAGCTGAGTACACTGCGGGTCTTCGCCGAGGACAACGGGCGCTTGCAGCGTAACCGTCATCGTCGCTTCCGGCGTGCTCATCGCGCTGCTGGACATGCCCGCTTCCTGCGTAGACAGCGCGCTGGGTTCTTGCGTCGGCATTGTCAGCGACGAATTCCCGAACATATCGGTGAACTGACCCCACTCGAACGGGCCAAGACCTGCGGGCGGCAAATAGCCAAAATCCTGCTCGGCCAGCCCGACCAGCAGCACCAGCGCTGAATCGCACATAACGGGCATCGACGGGGTAGCCGTTGCTTCCTGTGCCTCGGCCATTGGCAGCGCCAATACGGAAATCATCACCAGAACAATCACGGTAGAGATCACAGTCCGCACGCGCATCATCTTATTCCATCTTTCTACACTTATTGCAAATCGAATTACATTCGCTGTCTATCTGTAGTCTACTGCTGGTAATACGATTTGCAATAATGCTGCGCGAATTTCTCACCGAGCCTTAACACGATAATTTATATTTATATTGAGATTAGGCTTGACGCTGGAATAGCGATTCGGTCAGCACCGCGAGGCCGCGCGCCGCGTCGCCCTGTGGATTGGCGAGTTCAAGTGAGCGCATCGCCTGTTCGTAGTATTTCGTTTCAAGCTCGTGGGTGTAGTTCTGCGCACCGACCTGATTGAGCAGATCGACCGCTTCATTGACCTGTGCCTCGCCGAATGGCTCGCTGTGATAGACTTCCGCGAGGCGCGGACTCTGGCTCAGTCCGTAGAGCACCGGCAGCGATTTTTTGCGCGAGAGAATGTCCGTTGCAACCGATTTGCCCGTCACGTCAGGATCGCCCCAGATGCCGAGGATGTCGTCACGGATTTGGAAGGCGAGGCCGAGGTTGCGACCAAAGTCGGCAAAATGCGCGGCAATCGCTTCGTCACCGGAGCCGATCAACGCGCCCATCTGCGCGCAGGCTGAGAGCAGCGCTGCCGATTTACCGCCGATCATCGAGATATATTCATCAACCGAGACGGTTTCCTGATGCTCGAAGCGCATGTCAAGATGCTGGCCGCGCGTCAGGTCGAGGTTGGTACGGTTGAAAATTTCCCAGATTTTGAGCGAGATCGCCGCCGAGACATTTTCGACCCGCTGAAGCGCGGTGTAGGCCAGCGCGAACAGCGCGTCGCCTGCGTTGATAGCATTAGCGTTGCCCCAGACTTTCCAGACGGTCGGGCGACCGTGCCGGGTCGGGCTGTCGTCCTGAATGTCGTCGTGAATCAGCGAGAAGTTATGCAGCAGTTCAACGGCAGCAGCAGCGGGCAGGGCGGTTTGCCAGTTGCCGCCGACCGCTTCGCTGCACAACAGCAGCAGCAGCGGGCGGATCCGCTTGCCCGCAGGCTGATTGTAGTCGTTCCCTTCGGCGTCAACCCAACCGAGCGGGTAACGAAGCATGGTACTGAAATCGGGTGCATCCATCAGAGGAACAGAAGCGACAATTTGACGCATCGTTGCGTCGAGAGCCGGGAAATACCGTCGAGCAATTTGCTGGGTCAATGCTCATCACCTTCAAGCAGCGGCGTTCTCTGAAGTTCAGCGACGGTGCGCGCTCCGCTGCACAACATGCTGATGCGGAACTGCGCGGCGAGTACCCGAATGAGTTGATCGGCAGCTTCTGCCGACTCATCTGCGGCCTTAAGGAATGGGCCAGCCAATCCGCCTGCCAGAGCGCCTAACGCGATGCACTTGGCGATGTCAATGCCGTCGCGCAGCCCCCCACTGGCAATCACGGGGAGGTTAGGCGCGGCTTTGACCGCGTAGCGAATCGCGTCGGCTGTCGGGATGCCCCAATCGGCGAAGGCGGCGGCGACCTGCGCGTGAAAGGCGGTCGGCGCACGGTGATATTCAACCTCGCTCCACGAAGTTCCGCCAGAGCCAGCCACGTCAATGGCACTAATACCGGCGTTGGCGAGATCGCGCACGTTCTTCTCGGAGAAGCCCCAGCCGACTTCTTTGGCGATTACCGGGACGGACAGCTTGCGGCACACGTCCTCGACTCTTTGGAGCAGCCCGGCGAAATTGGTGTCGCCTTCCGGCTGAACGGCTTCCTGCAAGACGTTGAAGTGCAGAATCAGCGCGTCCGCCTGAATCATATCGATGGCGCGCTGGCACTCATCGACGCCATAGCCGTAGTTGAACTGAACTGCGCCCAGATTGCCGAACAGCAGAATGTCCGGCGCGATGTTGCGAATTTGATAGGTGTAGGCGACCTTCGGGTCTTTCAATCCGGCGCGCTGTGAGCCAAGCCCCATCGCCACCCGGTTGGCCTGTGCTGCTTCCGCCAGTCGCTCGTTGATGCGCAGCGCGAGTTCCGTGCCCCCCGTCATCGAGGAGATGACAATCGGCGCGCTCAGGGTTTTGCCAAACAGGGTAACGCTGCTGTCAACTTCGCTCAGATTGAGTTCGGGGAGTGCCTGGTGCAGGAAGCGATAGCGTTCAAGGCCAGTCGTCAGGTGCGGGAACTGAACGTTTTCTTCGAGGTTGATGCGAATATGTTCCGCCTTGCGATCCTGGATTGACGGATTGGCCGTGACTTTACTCATGACCCGGTGTTCCTTCTATGTGACGAGCGACAATCGTACCCGATAGGCTCAACGACTGTCAACACTGGCAGGCGAAGATATTATCGGTATAATGTGCGCTAACCCAATTCCCCTTGCCACTTGGAGGTAGGTAACGAATGGCAGCATCAACTGAAGAGCAGGTTCGCAGTATTGTTGTGGAACTTTTAGGCGTTGATCCTGAGCGCGTGACTTCGAACGCCCGCTTTCGCGAAGACCTTGAGGCCGATTCGCTCGATTTGGTCGAGTTGATCATGAAGTTTGAAGAAGAATTTGGCAACGAGATCAGCGACGAAGACGCCCAGAAGATCACGACCGTCGGCGAAGCCGTCGCGTACATCGACGCGCACAAGAGCTAGTTCAAGTCAATATCAGCAGACAATTAGGGTAGCTTCGGCTGCCCTTTTTGGTATCTGCTGACGGCGAGCGTACCCGCGACCAATACGAAGGCAATCGTCAGCGCCACGCCACCCATCCCGATCTGCATCGGCAGATTGAATCCCCGCATCAAAGCGTAGCTCTGCGCGACCCCCAGCGCGCCCGCTGCCGCACCAATCAAGGCGACCGCGACCGCGATCCATGCTCGCAGACGCGGCAAAATCCCACTGACGCCGATCAGCCCTCCAACCAACGTAATCGCCGCCAGTAATTGCATCTGTTGTGAGTTCGGATCGCTTGTCGGCAGGATCAATTCGGGTGGCAGCAGCGCGACCGCCAGCACGATCACGATCAGCGCTGAAATCAGATTGCGCCGCTGTGTCGAAAAAGCGATCAGCAGCGCCAGGCACGCCAGTGGCAGCCGCAGCAGCAGCGGAGTCAGCAGGGCGGGTGTTTGCGCATGAACCAGTGGATGCAAGCTCGCCCACTCCGCCAGATCGTAAGCATTGGGACTCAGGCTGGCGCTTGGATTGACCAGCCAGGGGAACACGTACAGCACCAGCATCAGCGCGACGGCGATGTAAATGTAAATGGAAGATCGGCGCACAGGCAGCCTCTCACTGAAATGATAGAGCATGAGGGTATCTAAAAAGCTCGATGAGCGCCATCTGGATTAACGAAAGTCTGTAGGGGCGAGGCACGTCTCGCCCTGATTTTCTCCGAAGTCGAGGTGGGGTCTACTCCCCCAGCAAATGATCGATGCGCGCGCGGATGTGCTGGTCTTCGGTCTGCTGATTCTCGAAGAAGTTGACCATGAACTCGCTGCGGCGCTGACGGAGTGCCATCGGCGCGACCGCGCGAATATCCGCGACCGTCGTCGTGTCTCGACCGTCAGCGGCGGCATAGGCGCGCGCTGCCTCGAACATGGTGTATTCGGCGCGGTGTGAGTCAATGTCAAGGTCGTGAACCAGCGCCAGCCCGATTTCTGCCGCTTCATCGGAGAGGATGGTCTCTTTGAGCAGTTCGCGCGCGAGCATCACTTCCTCGCGCGTCTCCGCCGTCACGAGTTCCCACTGCTTGACGAACGCGCCCGGATGCTGGCGATACTGGCGCACGCGCTGATACACCTCCATGCGCTCCACTTTTTCGGTGATGCCGCGCACGTTCACGCGCAGGCCAAAGCGATCCAGAATTTGCGGGCGCAGGCGGCCTTCTTCGGGGTTCATCGAGCCGATCAGCACGAAGCGCGCGCGGTACGTCCCCGACATCGCGCCGCGCCGGACGGTGTAATGCCCCTGAGCAGCGGCGTCGAGGATCGCATCCACGATTTCGTCGTTGAGCAGGTTCACCTCGTCGATATAGAGCAGATTGTTATCAGCGCGGGCGAGGATACCGCGCTCCAGCCGCACGCGATTCTGCTGTACGGCGATGCGCTCATTGATTCCGCCGACCACATCTTCAAGCCGTGCGTTGAGCGGCAGTTCGACCAGCTTGACCGACTCATAATGCGAGATTGGCTGTCCAGCCTGCATTTTTTCGTAGCAGTCGGGGTAGAGAAAGGCCGCGTCGGGATGCTGCATATCAACCGGGAGCGCGCCGTCCTCGCAGTCGCTGACTTCCGTGTCCGGCAGAATCCCGGTTAGACTGCGAACAGCCGTCGTTTTGCCCGTGCCGCGCGGCCCGATCAGCAGCACGCCGCCAATCGCCGGGTTGATTACCGCCAGCATCAGCGCGATCCGCATCTCGAACTGCCCGACGACCGCCATGAACGGATAAGGCGGCGCATCGGACAGGCCAAGCTCCGGCGCTTGCGCCGTTAGAATCCGGCGCGCCCCCGCATCGCTGAGGATGCGCAGCAGGGTTGACGACTGTTGTTCTTCGGAGAATTCTTCGCTCACACCTTCTCCAGATCGCGCCGCTGTTTGCGATAAGCTTGGCGCTGTTTGCCGAGTTCGGCGCGCGCTTCCTGCTCCGGCGTCTCGAACTCGATTTCCGGGACTTCGGTCGGCTTACCCTCAGCGTCGATGGCGACGTAGACGACGTAACCGACGTTGGTCGTTTTCGGTTCGCCATGCAGCGGGTTTTCGGCGCTGACCTCGACGCGCACTTCCATCGAGGTATGACCGACATACGTCAGTTCGGCTTTGCAGGTGACCAGATAGCCCACCAGAATCGGCTGGACGAAGATCATCGAATCGACGGCGACCGTCACGACCAGATTTCCGGCATGGCGTATAGCGACCAGCGCGCCCGCCTCATCGACCATCTTCATGATCACGCCGCCGTGTACGTTGCCGAGGACGTTGGCCTCCTGCGGCCCCATGATCGCGCTGAGACTGGAACGCGACTCCGAAATGCGTTTACAGCTACGCTTCATCCTCACCTGCATCGGGAATTAGGTCGGAGACCCGTTTGAAGATTTCAGGATCCCATTCGAGCACGTCGAGTTTGCTGAAGCCGAGGTCGCCGGGCAGCGGCGCGAGCGGCGCGCGCGACGGCAGTTTCGGCTTGGGCGGTTTCGGCGGCAACTTCTTGAGCAGCGGCGGACGATCTACGTTGCGATTGCGAATAATGCGGCCATCGGCGATGATATTGCCGATCCATTCGCCCGATGTCGTGTAAACGTCGTAGGCTTCATTACGGATGAAGCCGATGTAATCGCCGCGCCCATCGAAGATCGACCAGCCGAGCGCAGTCGCGTGCCACTCGCCCGCCGTGTCGAAGATGAAGAACGGTTTTTCGGGGTTAATCGTAAATCGACGAGACATAAATCACCTGTTTGTCTTAAAACTGTGCCGATCTATAGCAAAAGTATAACAATAAATTGAAATTAGGGTCTTAAGACCTCAAGCCACGTGGTGACAATTTGTGCTATGTCAGGCATCTAGCTCCCGCCTGAGCCGTTCCGCTGCATTGACGATGACTTGCAGCGTGTAGCGGGGTGGATCGGCTGGAGCGGTATCCTGTAGATGGGTGAGTCCGCGCAGCACCAATCGCACCAGAAATGCCGCTGGCGCGACCTGATGTTCGTATAAAAACCGCTCCACGAGGCCAGCCTGAACGCCTGTACTCCAGCCGGAGTCATCAGCCCACAGGAAGAACTTTGCGAAGCCAATATACGGGTCTTCAAAGCAGGCATACTCAAAATCAACCAGCCGACCAGCCTATCGTCCGCCACCAGAAAGTTCAGTGGGTTGTAATCCCCATTCGAGAAGACTAAGGGATTGTCATAATGCGGAAGGGCGGTCTGTACGAGCTTCAACGCCTCGGTGAACAGCGGAACGTCAAACCATAAGCCGCCACGCGCCTGGATAGCTTCCACTTCTGCTTCGAGGGTTTTAACGGGCAGCAGAGGAGCAATCGGATGTGCTGCAATCGCTGGCGTCAACGCATGGAGTCGATCAACCGCCGTATTCACCAGGCGACATGTCCGGTCTGCGGTCGCTAAATCGGTCACATCGATCCAGGGGATCGTTTGACCGGGTAGCTCACTGATCAGCATCAGGTTGAGTGTTGTCGATGAATCAGAGATGCTGATCGGGTCTGCGATCACGTTCGGTACGGGAAGCTGAAGATCGGTCAGAGCGCGCAGTACGCGGGCTTCGTAAGCGAGTTTATCTGCGTCTGCGCTCACTTTCAGGACACAGGTTGCGCGATCTCCGCTCGTCGTCTGCACGGTCAGCCGTGCTGGATAGGCGAGATAACCCTGACGAAACGAACGTATGTCGATAATCCGTGTGGCATTGGGGTAAAGCTGCAAAATCGCCTCTTGCAACTGGTCGTCGATTGCGGTTCTTCGCGCTTCTGGCAAGCGAAAAATTCTCCTCTAAAGCATCTGGTCGTAAATCTGGCGAAGCTGAAGCGCCGAACGATCCCACGTAAATTCCCGTGCCCGTGTTAATCCTTTGGTGATCAACACGCTCCGCAGCGTTTCATCGGTAATCAGCCGTTCGAGCGCGTCGATCAACGCGTCAAGATCAGTCGGCGTGATCGTCAGCGCGGCGTCTCCGGCGACTTCCGGCAGCGATGAGACATTCGAGGTTACGACTGGCGTGCCACAAGCCATCGATTCGAGTACCGGGATGCCGAAGCCCTCATAGAGCGAGGGAATCGCCGTGACCTGAGCGGCGCTGTAAAGCGCGGGCAGGTCGGCGTCATCCGCGAAGCCGATAAAGTGAACGTAATCGTTCATCTGCGCATCACGGATCGAAGCGTAGATCGGGTCTTCGAGCCACCCGCGCCCGCCGGCGATCACCAGATCGAGGTCATGACCACGCGAGCGCAGCACGGCGAGCGCTTGAATCAGGCGGCTGTAGTTTTTGCGCGGCTGCACCGTGCCAACCGAGAAAATGTACGGTCGCGCTGGGATTTTGTACTTGGCGCGCACGTTGGGGTCATCGACGCGATGAAAGCGCGCATCGACGCCGCTCAACAGCACCGTAATTTTTTCGGCAGGCGTGTTGTACAGCGCGATCAGATCGTCTTTGGTTGCCTGCGAATCTGCCAGCACGTGATCGGCGCGGCGCACCGAGCGCGGTACAACGGCATCAAGATAGGCTTTCAGCGCTGGGCTGGCGGCTTCGGGCACACGCACAAACGACAGATCGTGAACCGTCAGCAGCGAGCGGGCGCGCGTCGGTGGCAGAACGAAGTCAGTCGCGTGGTAGAGATCGACCGCTCCCGTGAAAAACTCAGCGGGTAGGGGAATCTGGGCGCGCTGCCACAATCGCGCCAGCGTTTTCGGCGTGAGGCGCGTTGATTTCCAGACGAAATTGGTGCCGGGTGCTGTTGGTAGCGTTTTCGCACCGGAGACGAACAGCCGATATTCATGCTCGGCGGGCTGGCGAGCGAGTGCCGCGACTAGTTCGCGGACATAGCGCCCAATCCCACCGCCTTGTTCGTAAGCGGGCGTGTAGTCGATGGCGATGGTCGAGTGACGAGTAATGAGCGCTGAGTGATGAGACAAAGACTACGATTCTGAACAGCAGAGTTCTTTACTCATTACTTTGAACTCATCACGCATTACTTTTGTTATTCAACGTCGTTGTATGTCCAGAGGCGGTTGGCAGCAAAGTTCCAGATCATGACGACGATCACGCCAACGAACCAGGCCGCCATTGTGCCGAGCTTGGCCTCACCGTTGGCGGTCGGAAGATAGCCATGATGAATCATCTGGATGAACGGCAGCGCGATGGGCATCAGCGCGTGACCGAGGATATCATGAATGGAGGTGATCCAGATTGTGCGGAAAACCCAGCCGATGATGCTGATGATGGCGAACTGGATCATCTGCTGACGCCACGAGCGCGAGCGCGAATCGGGATACGTCCAGTAGCGATTCCAGATGTAGTTGCTGAGTGTTGCCAGCGAGAATGAGATCGTCTGCGCGAGGGCGACGTTCCAGTCCGGGTTTTGCAGCGTTGGGGGCAGGATAGTTGCTTGCATGAGAAAGAGCGTGCCAGAGTCGATAATCGCCCCAATCGTCCCCACAATCGCGAAGCGCAGGAAACGCTCAACCTCTTTGGCTTTCTTGCCGCCAATCCGATTGGCGATGGCATCAATCAGGGCATCAAGGGGGTTACGGCGGCTCCGGCTGGCAGTTCCGTTAATCGTGCTGGTCTGGCTCATGCAATCCTCACGCTTGAACATTTCGAAAGGGAGCGACTCGCTGCAATAACGCGAGTAAACCTAGCATAACGCCTAAATGGAGAAATAGATTATTGACGTATAAGTTGTCGGTCAGGCTGTGAACGGCGAGATACGTCCACGTGCCCAACAATCCAATCACAATCAATCGTGCCAGTGGATCAGGATGGCGGCGCGCGCGCCAGGTGAGCGCCACAATGACAGTCCACATGCCGAGATAGGCAATCAATCCTATGATGCCAGCCTCCGCGAATATATTCAAGTAGTAGTTATGGGCATGGCCGAGCGCCAGCGGCCAGTTGAGCAGATTGTAAGCCGGGTACGCCGCTTCGTAATTGCCGAAGCCGACGCCAAACCAGGGATTGGCCTGAATCATGAAGATGGCGGCCTGCCAGTGAGCCAATCGCTCGACGTTGGCATAGTTTTCCGGCGTAATATCGACGCCGCGCACGTCGCTAAACGTGGCGATTTCGTCGGTGACGCTCTGAATCCGGCTGACGACCGACGCGGGTAAGCTGCCGCTGACCCACAGGATCACAACCACTGCGACAGTCGCGGCAGCCGGCGCGACGCCATACCACCACTTGCGCGGCAGCGCCAGCAGCAGCGCGATCATCGAGGCGCCGAAGCCAAGCCATGCGCCACGACTCCATGAGAAGAACAGCCCGATGACCAACAGGGCAGCGGAGACAGCATAGAAAATCGTCAGCGCGAATGCGAAACGGGATCGACTGCGCCAGGCTCTAAGTCCATAGCCGAGTGCCGCCATCAGCGCGATGGGGGCGAGCAAGCCCATGAAGCCGCCGAACGGATTCGGTTGACCAAACGTCCCGAACGCGCGAAAGAAGCGGTTGGCGATCAGCAGGACGAGCGCGCCGCTGCCGCCGAAGAACTCGTAAATGCCGATCACCGCATTGACGACGCCCGACAGCACCAGTAGAAAGACGATCCACTCCCACGCGCCGAGGTCAAGACAGACGGCGATCAGCAGCAGGATTGACACCCATTTGAGCCACTCGTTCAACCACGCCGCCAGCGAAATCGCGTGAAAAGCGCTGATCCCGGTTGCGAGGAGAAAGCCGAGGATTGGCAGGTAAACCGGTGACCACTGCAACGGGATTACACTGCGCTTGCGTGCGACAGAGTAGATCAGCCACGCGGCGATCAAGGCCGCGAAGGTTGCCTCGCCGATCTCAATCGGCATTGAGCCGGGGGCTTCGGTCTCGATCAGCGTGCGCAAGGGCGCGAGCACGAGGACGACCGCCAGCGCGCTCAACGGCGTAATCGCGCTCAGAAGTGCGAAGCCGAGCAGCGCCAGTGCGATCAGCGTGATCGCGGGCGGCTGAGTCGCGGCGAGCAGCCCGACCGCCAGCGCCAGCGCGATCCAGATCGGCGTTCTCAGGTCGAGCGCCGCCCGTCGGCTCACACCACCTCGCGGAAGTAATCAATCGTTTTCGGCAGCCCGACGCTGAGGGGGATACTGGGCTGCCAGCCGAGGACTTCGCGAGCGCGCGTCGTATCGGGGCGGCGCGTCTGTGGATCGCCCTTGATCCGGTCAGCCTGCTTAAAGACGATCCCCGCCTGATTGCCCGTCAATTCATTGACGCGCCTGGCGAAATCGAGGATCGTCATTTCCTCGTTGGTGCCGATGTTGACGGGTTCGTTAAAATTGCTCATCAGCAGGCGCGAGACACCTTCGACCAAATCTTCGACAAACTGGAAGCTGCGCGTCTGCATTCCATCGCCGTAGACCGTCAGCGGCTCGCCGCGCAGCGCCTGGCCGATGAAATTCGGCACGACCCGGCCATCGTCGAGGCGCATACGCGGGCCATACGTGTTGAAGATGCGGACGATGCGCGTATCGAGGCCATGCGCGCGATGATAGGCCATCGTTAGAGCTTCGGCGTAACGCTTCGCTTCGTCGTAAACGCCGCGCGGCCCAATCGGATCGACGTTGCCCGCGTAATCTTCGCGCTGCGGATGCTGAAGCGGATCGCCGTAGATTTCCGAGGTCGAGGCCAGCAGGAAGCGCGCTTTTTTCGAAAGCGCCAGACCGAGCGCGTTATGCGTGCCGAGCGCCCCAACCTTGAGCGTTGGGATCGGGAATTTCAAATAGTCAATCGGGCTGGCAGGCGAAGCGAAATGCAGCACCGCGTCAACGCTGCCGCTCACGTAAATGTAGTTGGTGACATCGTGGCGTACAAATAAAAAGCGGGAATTTCCCGCCAGATGCGCAATATTGCGGACGTTGCCTGTGATCAGATTGTCCATGCCGATTACGCTGTGTCCATCGTTGAGAAAGCGGTCGCACAGATGCGAACCGATAAAGCCTGCTGCGCCTGTAATCAGAATTCGCACTCTTTGCCCCTTTGCGCTGGAGTTTCCGCAAAACGTGCTCAGTGTACCAGAAATTCAGCCGCCTTGACCAGCGTTCTCAGCCATCAAGCTTTATGCCGCAGAGACGAAAGTTTGTAGGGACGCGATTGATCGCGTCCGCTCCTTTACTCTCAGCCGAGCAGCGCGCGGATCAGGAAGATCAGCCCCAGACTGATCGCCCAACCGACGTAGCCGAGCGCAATCGCCTGAACGACGTTGTGACCCGCTTTAGCAAGCTGCCACGCGACTATAATGAAGATAAACGTCGGGATCAGGTTGAGCAGCGCCGCCTGACTGAAGATCGTCAGCGCCTGCTGCTTGTCGTCAGCGCCCGCATAGACGATCCACATGCCGAGCGGGATATTCAGCGGCATGGTCGCGGCAATCGCGGCAATCGTGGTCGAATACTGGCGCACAATGGCGATGGCGATAATGATGGCAATCGAGATCAGAACGGGGGCGACGCGCGGCCAATCGATGAACATAATGCCTCGGCAGGTTGAATTCGCGCGTGCTAGTTTACCCGCTTAGGTTAGGGATACAAGGGCATGGTGCAACCGTCGCTTGCCTCGTCGTACCAAGGCTGTCACGTTAAATCTCTATTGGAGGCATACGAGATGAATATGAGTTTGTAGGGACGCGATTGATCGCGTCCGGCGCTGTGGACGGCCTCAATGCCGTCCCTACAAAATCGGTATCACCTCTTATACCGTCGCCGTGCCAGACTGACCCAACTCCT
>DASZXN010000223.1:0-2359 GCA_035545875.1 Phototrophicaceae bacterium | reverse complement strand
CTGGCTGACCATGCCGATTTTGTTGCGGCGGGCGCGGTGGCTGGTGATGGCGAAGCGGTGGGCTTCGTCGCGGACGCGCTGCACCAGATAGAGCGCGTCGCTGCGGCGCGGCAGAATCACGGGAGCGGATTGCCCCGGTAGATACAATTCCTCGAACTGTTTCGCCAGCGCCACGACCGGCACTTTGCCAAACAGATCGAATTCCTTCAGGACTTCAACGGCGATACCCAACTGTCCCTTGCCGCCGTCGATCAGGAACAGATCGGGCAGCAAGCGCCACGTCTCATCCCGATCCTCTTTGCCGGGCGCGGCGGGGATCGGATCGTCGTGCGCCTGTTTCCAGCGATTCAGGCGGCGCGTGAGGGCTTCGCGCATCGACTGGAAATCATCCGGCCCCTTGTGATCAACCGTGCGGATGTTGAAGCGGCGGTATTCGGCTTTCTTGGGCGTGCCCATCACAAAGACGACGCGGCTGGCGACAATCGCCGTGCCCTGCGTCGTGCTGATGTCGTAGCATTCGATCCGGTTGGGAATGGTCGGCAGGTTGAGCGCGGCTTTCAGTTCGCCGAGGCCACCTTCCTGCTTGAGCGTATCGGCTTCCCACTGGGCGCGGAGCATGTGCAGCGTCTCGTCGGCGTTCTCCTTCGCCATGTCGATCAGGTGGCGCTTGTCGCCCCGCTGCGGCACGGTAATCGTCACGCGCTTGCCGCTGCGCTTATCCTTGAGCCAGCGTTCGATGATGCGCGCTTCCTCGATGTTCTGCGGCAGGACGATCTCCGGCGGGACTTCGGCGCTCTCGCTGTAAAAGCGCTTGATGAACTCGCCGATCACTGACTCGTCGTCCTCGTCCTCGGTGCCGTCGAGCGCGCGTGAGTCGCTGCCGATCAGCTTACCGTTGCGGATGAAGAGGATTTGCACGACCGCATCACCATCGTCACGCGCCAGCGCGATCACGTCCTGATCCGCCAAACCGGGGCTGACGGCCTTATGCTCGCGGGTGATGTACTCGATGGCCTTAAGTTGATCGCGCAGGGCAGCCGCCTTCTCGAAGTCGAGGCGCTCGGCGGCCTCGTTCATTTCCTGCTCGATGCGCGCCGTCACACCTTCGGATTTGCCGCTCAGGGTGTCCATCAATTCCTGAATCATGGTACGGTACTGTTCCTGATTGACCGCGCCGATGCAGGGCGCGTTGCAGAGCTTGATGTCGTAGAACAGGCACGGGCGCGGGTCATTGCCCGTGATCACACGGTCACAGGTGAGGTACGGAAAGACCTTGCGCAGCGTCGCCAGCGTGTTCTGGACTGCCCACATCGCTACGTAGGGGCCGAAGTAGCGGCTGCCGTCGTTGACGAGGCGGCGCGTCGTCTCGACTTTCGGGTAAGCGTCGTTCCAGGTTACGCGGATGTATGGGTACTTCTTATCGTCTTTCAGGCTAATGTTGTAGTGCGGGCGATAGCGCTTGATCAGCGTTTCTTCGAGGATCAGCGCCTTGATCTCGTTCTCCTCGACAATGAAGTCGATGTCGCGGATATTCTCGCGCAGGTGCATCGTTTTGAGGTTGTTCTCGGCGCTCGAATTGAAGTAGCTGCGCACGCGGTTGCGCAGCTTTTTCGCCTTGCCGACGTAAATAATCTTGCCGCGCTCGTCCTTCATCAGATAGACGCCGGGCTTGAGCGGCAGATTTTTCAGAATCGTTTTGATGTGATCTGAGGGTTGGAAAGTCATAATTTAGCGGTCAGCTTTTCGCCATTCGCTGTTAAGAATAGGTTGTATTTTAGCAGAATTCACGTTGGATTTCGATGTTTTGTTCTATGCAGATTTCTGTCGATATTTTCCTCAGAGCGCTAGCAGCCTCATATGTTGCATGTTATACGGAGGCAAATCCTTTACGACTATGTTACAGTTTCCGACGTATCCTGAGAATCTATGTTTTTCACAAATCCTTCAGAAATGAATCATAAACGAAACATAGAGTTCGCTGTAGCATGAATTGAGATGGAACTGCTTCAGGGATAGGGTTCGGTGATATGACGAAGGTTCTGGTGATCGAGGATGAGCGCTATCTCCTTGAGGACATTACGGAGCTGTTGCAGTATACGGATTTTGACGTTCAGGCTGCCAACAGCGGCACACAGGGGTTGGAAGTTGCTCAGGAGTACATCCCCGATCTGATCATCTGTGACATTATGATGCCCGACCTTGATGGCTATCAGGTGTTGGAACAGATTCGCGGTAACCCGGATACGGCCAATACGCCGTTCATCTTTCTGACGGCCAAAGCTGACCGCGATTCGATGCGGCAGGGCATGGATTTGGGCGCGGATGATTATCTGACCAAGCCGTTCACCTCGACCGAACT
>DASZXN010000222.1:0-3456 GCA_035545875.1 Phototrophicaceae bacterium | reverse complement strand
TGCATGGCGGCTCGGTGGATTTTGCCGCCGCGTCTGAGGCGGATAAACGCGCGATTGAGGCGCTGGGCGCGGTGCTGGCCGGGTCAAATCGCCCACTGGTCGTCTCCGCCGGAACCGCTGGCCTCGTTGACGGTCGCGCCATGACCGAGGACGAGGAATCGGGCGCTTTGATCGGGCGCTTCTCGGAAGGTGCGGGGCTGGCCTTTGCAGCGCAAGGCGTGCGCGCCTCGGTCGTGCGGCTGCCTCGATCCGTGCATGGCGAGGGCGATTATCACGGCTTTGTGCCGCGCCTGATCACGATTGCCCGCTCGAAGGGTGTGGCGGGTTATCCGGGTGATGGATCGTACCGCTGGCCTGCCGTGCATCGCCTTGATGCGGCGCGCGTGTTCCGCCTGGCGCTGGAAAGCGCGCCCGCTGGCGCACGCCTGCACGCCGTCGGCGATGATGCGATCCCGATCCGCGACCTTGCGGGCGCGATTGGTCGCTATTTGAATCTTCCGGTGGTATCGGTGCCGCTCGACGAAGCTGCCGACCACTTTACCCCGTTTCTCGCGCGCGTGCTGACCTTTGACTGTCCATCGACCAGCGCGCTAACCCAGCAGCGCTTGAACTGGCATCCAGAGCAGCCCGGTCTGCTGGCCGACATCGCTCAGGGGCACTACTTTCAACACTGAGCGGAGCTTACTCCAGCCCGTAGGCGGACTCGACCAGTTCGCGCAGCCGCGCGGCAAAACGCGCTGCCGGAGCACCATCAATCACGTCGTGATCAAAGCTCAGGGTGATCGCCAGCATCTCGCGGACGCAGAACTGCCCATCCATACAGCGTACCTGCGGATCAATGCCACCAATCGCCACGATCAATCCGGTTTCGGCGATGGGAATCCCCCAGCCTCCCCCGTTTGCGACCATACCGACCGCCGTGAGGTTGACCGTGCCGCCCAGCGCGTGGATCGTAAACGGATTGCCGAGAATGCGGCGCAGCGCCATCAGCCGGATGAAGCGCGGCAAACGAATTGCCAGCCAAACCCAGCGCGGGAACGCGGCCATTGGCTGCTCCGCCGTGACCTGCTCTGCCTGCGCCGCGCGGATTTCCTCGTGAATCTGGCGCGCAGTTTTGCAGTTCGCTGCCCGGATGATGTGCGCCGAGACCACTTTCTCGCCGTCAACGTCATGTTCAATCTGTGTCGTCACGTCCACGTCGTCGAAAATGACGATCTGGTTGCCCTGGCGCAGTCCGTGAACTGCTTTATTTTCAGCAACGGCGCGGGCGATACAGGCGATTAGGAAGGCGGTGAAGGAAAAATCGCCACCGTTGGCTTTGTAAGCGTGGATACGGCGGCGCGCTTCAGTCACGTCGATCTCGATTAGCCCATGCACGTAATTCTTTTGTCGGGCGACGGTCAGCGCATCCGACATGGTGGCGCGCCACGCGGAAATCGGGCGAGTTTGATAGCTGGGGTCTGCCATGAACACCTCCAGGGGTTTCATTCCGTTGACAGTATAGGCCGCAACCCCGCGACGAAGGTCATTCCGGCGAACGTCATTTGTCCTGAGCGGATCAATTAAAAAGCCGCGTGTGCTTAAAACGTACACGCGGCTCTGTTCGCGCAGAAACGCCGGAAAAACACCGATGAAACCCGCTAATTCGTTTGCACAAAGTCTCCGGTGAGGGGATCGCTGACATAAACCTCAGTAGTTCCCGGTGATGGGCAACCGTCAAAGATGAACAGATACTGCTTGCCGTCCTGCTGCGGTGCAAGCAGATAGTAGCGACCATCTTCCCGTTTGGAGAGCGTCATCCCATCCTGACTGATCAGCGGCAGGTCAGCAGCGGAAGCGTTCTTGAAATCGAACGACCACGCGAACTGCCCCTTGCCAGCGTCGTCAATCGCGTAGGTGTTCAGCACCGATCCATCGCAGTAGAGCGCGACTGGGGCGAAGTTCTGCGGATTGATGCGTCCATCATCGATGAAGCCTGCTATGGTCGTATCCTCATTGACGATGGTCACCGGAAATGTGCCATCTCCGGTGCAGCCGTATGAAAGTGTGCTGACATAAACGCGCTGATTGCCAATATAGGTTTGATAACGGATGAGATAGCTGAGTGGGTAACCTGAGCCTTCACCGTTGAGGCCGGTGAGATCCATCCGGGACGAACCAGCGAGTGAACGATCATCACGTACAAGCGGTGCGCCGTTTCTATACGCCTCCAGGATATAGTGCCCGCCACTCGCAGGGAGGTTATATTCCCGGTAGAGCGTCCCGTTGACAACGGCCTTGATTTCATAGCCCAAATTCGTACACGTCACAGTGAGCGGTGACGGCGCTGCCCAACGATAATAATAGGTAGCGTCCGCCCGCACCGCCGACATCCCCAGCCCGGTGCAGGCAAGAATCAGAAAACCGATCAGCAAGGCACGGCGATTCCAGAGCAGCATCAGCAGATAGCCTTTTCAGTGATGAATGTTTATAAAGACAACTGAAGTTAGTCGAGGTAAGCGCGATTACCCTTAGGATAGCACGTCTTCTCTGACAGGGGCGTAAAAAAGGAGCATTTCACAGACACAAAACGCCGCGTGTACGTTTTGAGCACACGCGGCGTTGATTATTCGCAAGGGCAGACCTGAGGTCTGCCCCTACAAAGCGTCGTCAATTTAGAAATCGTAGTAGAGCGTGAACTCGTAGGGATGCGGACGCATCGCCACCGGATCGGCCTCGTTGAGCGTCTTGTATTCGATATAGGTGTCGATGAAGCCCTGATCGAACACGCCGCCTTCGAGCAGGAAGTCGTGATCCGCACTCAGCGCCGCCAGCGATTCCTTCAGGCTGCCCGGAACCGTCGGCGTGTGATGCTCACCCTCGTACAGATCGTAATCGGCAGGATCGCCGGGGTGAATCTTGTTCTTGATGCCGTCCAGACCCGCCATCAGCATCGCCGAGAACGCGATGTAGGCGTTGGCGGTCGGATCGGGCGCGCGGAACTCGATCCGCTTGGCCTTCGGGTTGCTGCTGTACATCGGGATGCGAACTGCCGCCGAGCGGTTGCGCGCCGAGTAGACCAGATTGACAGGCGCTTCGTAGCCGGGGACGAGACGGCGATAGCTGTTGGTCGTCGGCGCGGCGAAGGCCAGAATCGACGGGGCGTGCTTGAGAATACCGCCGATGTAGTAAAGCGCCGTCTCGCTCAGGAGGGCATAGCCGTCCTTATCGAAGAACAGGTTGCTGCCGCCCTTCCACAGCGATTGATGGCAGTGCATCCCAGAGCCGTTGTCACCGAAAATTGGCTTGGGCATGAAGGTGACAGTGTAGCCGTTCTTGATGGCGACGTTCTTGATGATGTACTTGTAGAACTGCATCGTGTCCGCCATCTTGAGCATCGGGTTGAAGCGCAGGTCGATTTCGGCCTGCCCCGCGCCGCCGACTTCGTGATGATGCACTTCTACGTCGATGCCGCAC
>DASZXN010000221.1:0-6677 GCA_035545875.1 Phototrophicaceae bacterium | reverse complement strand
AGCGCTACGGCTCATGGAAACGGTGGCGCCGTAGCTTTCCAGCAACGGCTGGTAGCAGACGCTGGCGTATTGCCCGCCCCGGTCGGAGTGATGCAGCATTTCACCGAAGGTCGGCTGCCGTTGTCTCAGTGCCATGCGCAGTGCCTGCTCGACCAGGGCTATCTCGCGGTGCATGTCCATCGTCCAACCGACGATCCGGCGCGAGAACACGTCCAGCACCAGCGCCAGGTACAGCCAACCTTCGGCAGTGTCGATGTAGGTGATGTCTGCCACCCACTTCTCATTGGGGCGCTCAGCGCTGAAGTCTCGGTTCAGACGATTGAGGGCGACCGGCAGTCCATGACGACCGTCGGTCGTTTTCACGCGAGGGCGACGACGATATTTCGCCACCCGGTGGTATTTCCGCATCAGCCGCGCCACCCGCTTGCGGTTACAGACGATCCCGCGCTGACGCAGCGCTGCCGTCACCCGCGGACTGCCATACGTCCTGCGGCTTTCCTCAAACACGCTGATAATCTGCATCACCAACGGCTCATCATCACTTGCTGACGTGGAGATCGTCCCTCGCTGCGGCCAGGCGTAGTATCCGCTCGCCGACACGCGCAGCATCTGACAGGCGCGTTTGACCGGCAAGCTTCCCCATTCGCTCTGGATGAGCACGTACTTCACCGCACATCCTCCGCGAACAGCTTCAGTGCCTTTTTTAGCAGTTCACGCTCCGCCTTCACCAATTCCAGCTCACGACGCAGCCGGCGGTTCTCGGCTTCCAGGTCATGATGTTCGCTCGGTTTCACTTCCCCCGTGCTCGGTTCCAGCCGATAGCGCATTTTCCACTTGTTCAGCAAGCCCGGTGTGATCCCCAATTCTGCTTCGACCTGGCGCACACTTTTGCCGCTGATCGTCAGCAAGCGCAGCGCTTCTTGCTTGAACGCCCCATCGTATTTGCGTTTCTGCATTGCCATTGCTTTCATTCCCTTTCGTAGAGTATAACGGACAACGTTTTACTCCACTATTCGGGGCAAGCTCACTCAATGGGCTGGGTTTGGTGGGGAGGGCATTGATCCATGGAGCGAGGACTGATCGTTGTTCCCACGTCCTTATGAACGAACGCTGATGATTGACTTCCCCTTTCGTCGCTCGGTCGAGTTGAGAGCGGCCACGGCATCGTCGAGGGAAGCGGTGGTGCCGATGTTCGTCCGCAGTCGTCCGTCCCGCACCCGCTGCACGATCTCACCGAGTTGGGCGCGATCAGCTTCGACTACGAAGTCGACCGCCAAGCCGTCAGTGGGTCGAGCCTCGACAGGCCCGACGACGGACACCAGTACTCCTCCGGCGCGAATCATGCCCGCGGACCGCTTCTGGATGTCGCCGCCGATGACATCGAAGACCAGATCGACACCGCCGATGTCTTCGAGGGTATCGTTGTCGAGGTCTACGAACTCATGTGCGCCGAAGTCAAGCGCCTTCGCACGGTCGGCGGCGCGTCCAGTGCCAATGACGAATGCGCCGGCCTCACGCGCGAGTTGCGTCACCATCGTCCCGACTGCTCCGGCCGCGCCGTGCGCGAGAACACGCTGCCCTGCCTGAAGACGGCCCTGCTGGAACAGTCCCTGCCACGCGGTCAGGCCTGAGATTGGCAGGGACGCGCCTACCGTGAAGTCGACATCGCCCGGCAGCGGCGCGAGGTTGCGTGCCTCAATCGCCACATACTCCGCCAGGGTGCCGTCGCGATACCAGTCGGCGAGGCCGAACACCCGCTGACCCACCGATAGCCCCGTCGTGCCGTAGCCGAGTGCGGTGACCACGCCGGCCAGCTCGTGTCCGGGGATCGATGGAGTTCGGTCACGACCAGCGCGATCAGACCACGTCGAAGGCCATGTCAGCTCAGTCGAGACGAATCCCGACGCATAAATCTGAACGATGACGTCGTTGATCGCTGCCCTCGGCTCGGGCCGGTCGGTCAGCATCATCCCGGTCATTCCCGCGGCCTCGTCCCTTACCACGATTGCCTTCATGGAGATTGTCTCCTCTATCATGTATCTTTGGTGGAACAGTTTAATAGCTGGTTGGATTTAAGATAAACCAAAAATATTCAAAATACCACCAAGGCGTTATGCGTATCAGCACTGGATGGCGGGCACTTTCCAGAGCGCCCCAAATTGCTCATACAATGGAAGATAGTTCGTTGGGAGATTCGGCCATGCACGCAGCTAGGCAGGTGACTTGTCCGAAATGTGGTCAGGCTGATGCCGTCCGGAAGGTGAGCGCTCTCATTGCAGACGGCACTTGGACGCGCGAAAGTGCTGGCCTAGGATTGGGGATAGTGAGAATTCTCCTGAACTTATGGCTGTGGCCGGCAGCTCAATATCGCGTTCTGAACTTGCCGCCAAGTTAGCGCCGCCACGCAAACCTGCTCGACCACATAGTTACATTTGGGCCGCAGTTTATGGGCTTGGCCGCCTTGTCCTCATCGCGTTTGTCGGGGTACTCCTAATTAGCGCCATCGCAGTTTCGTTTCCGCTGCTCTTCAACACCTATTCGCAGCATCCACTGCTGATCCTGATACCAATCGCCGTGATCGTTGCATTCATTGCGTGTTCGATCTGGTGGTTGGCTCGGTCAAGCGTGAATGATATGCGCGTTCACAATGTCGAGCGCAGTAGCTACGACAGCAAAATACAGTCGTGGAAGCGGCTGACATCCCAGTGGAACGAACTTTATTAACGCCAGTTATGGATAACGATTTTGAGCGAAGCATTTTATCGTAGGGGCACGACATGTCGTGCCCCTACCAGGGAAAAACCGGTTCCCGCTGCGGCGTATCCATAATTCACGTTTTATTATTGTGCTAGGGACGACGATATCTTTACCTTGAAGCAACGAGTTGTGGTTCCTCTGAGCGCGTACCAGCCTAAGCGCCGCGTTCGAATTTGAGATAGGCCATAACCCAGCAGTCTCAGAAATATTGCACCTCTATAAAACACAAAGCGCCCACGAAAATGTGTGCGCTTTGCCTGATTTCTGGTTCTCTAGGTCTCACTTCTTGGTCTGCCCGAACCTGCCCGCTCCCAAATCACGAGCGCCAGGTATGAAAAGCTGAGTATCAGGTGTGGACGAGCCGTCCGACAGGCGTGTCAGTCAGCCACATCCATTCCGTAGCGATCCAGTGCAATCCGAACCTGATTGATCCCCTCGATTCCCCAGTAGCGCCCATCGGGGAACTGGTCGTTTCGATCCCAGCGCCAGGCCGTGACCATCGCCAGCACAAGAACCCGGCACTCGCGAAGCAGATCCTGTTTAATCGTTGGATAGTGTTCGCTCACGTCTTCGGGTGCATGGGCAATGTCAAACTCGACAGGTCCGCGGCAACACGTCTCAAGGTCTATAAGCAGCAGCCCTTGCTTCGTGTTCAGCAAGTTGCCCGGATGCGGCTCACCGTGTAGTAGCTGCTCAGGTGCTCTCCGATTGACGATCGCGCGTCTCAGACCCCGCAGGGTGTCGCCAAGCAGCTTCCGTCCCGTGTCATCAAGCTCCGGTGTCTGGGCAGGGTCGCCGACCAGCCGCTGCGCTTCTGCTACTCGATCCGTGAAGTGCGGCACCGTCAGGTCGATCTGGCGGACGCAAGCATGGTACTGCTCAAGTGCCTGCGCATACTCGGCTGGCGCGATGTCTTGAGGCGGCACCGCCTCGTAGTAAGTCCACAGTGTGATCGCGAAGCCGTCCCGCACGTAGACGCGCGGCTCCACCCGAGCTTCCGGCTTTTCCACCGGGCAGCTCGCCTCTGCGAGTCGCCGACCAAGCTCGACTTCGAACTCAGCACCTGCCTGATGCGCTAGAGGCGCCACCCGAGCGAGAACGTCACAAGGTGTCAGGCGCACGGCGATGCGGTTCGAGTTGTGAATAACGACTCCGTTATCGGCCTTAAGGCCTAGGGCGGAGGTCGTCGATCTCGCTGCCTCAATCGCTCGTTGGACTTCTGACGGTTCCATCGTTTCCCTCGCTCGCTATTGAGTGGATCTCAGCCATAATTAACCGACCCATTTGTTCGCTCGAAACACTCGCCTTCGGCAAATTATGCAATTTTACTAGCCAAAACTGGAATCCGTTCAGCGACAATGAATACAAGATCCATGATGCCTTCGAGAAGCACGACTGGAACAAACTAATTGATCTGCTGCAACCACAGATCGATAACCCAGCGCTCACGCCAGAGGAAACATCCGAGGTTCACTTAATGGCATTGCATTCGAAATGAGTGATCAACCTGACGCTGCGCTGGCACAGTACGCTGCTATCGTCCAAGCCGACCCCAGATCAGCCTGGAGGTTGCTCGCAGCACTGCATCTAGAACAGGGAAGTTCGTTGCGCGCTCAATAGCATACGTCTTCATGTCATATTCCGTACGTCGGATCGATCAGGAAGAGCGGCCCAAATCGTGCGGATAATTCGCTTCATCTGCAATTATGATTAATCCATCCAGAACTGATTACGCGGAGTGACTATGTGGCGTTTTCTATTCCTCGTACTTCCGATTCTCTTCCAGACGCAGACAATTTTCGTCACCGTGACGGCCTCTAGCGCCTACGTCCGGTCAGCACCGACCGTTGATGCAGAGGTTGTCGGCTCAGTGTTCGGCGATCAGCAGTTGAACGCAATTGGTCGGAACGCCGATGGCACCTGGCTGCAAGTCGAGCACCCGGCAGGCTGGATCAACCGGAATGAGGTCAGCAGTGTAAATCTTGCCCTGCTGCCGATGACTGACGTGACAACCAATCTGCTTGGCACCTCGCCAATCACCGATACCGGCTTTTCAGTGACGACGATTGACGAGACACCGCTGCGTTCCGATCCAAATCGCCTGCTGGCGACCGTAGCGACGATCCCAGCTTATGCGTTACTGCCCGCCATCAGCCGAACGCCCGACAATCAATGGCTGCGCGTCAACTATCGCGGTATCGACGGCTGGGTACCCGAATATCTGACCCACGCGACCTTGCCGCTCAGCAGCTTGCCGCTCGATCCACAATATGCGGACGATCCGAATTATCCGTCGGTCGTCACCATTTCCCCTGAAGAACAGCGTGCTGAGGTTGATCGACTCCAAGCCTATCTGAATACCTACGATGCGACCGCAGCGCAGGCCGCGCTCTACTGGAAGGGCATCAAACAGGGCGACAGCCTCGAATGCCTGCCGATGCAAGTCAGCGTACCGGATTATAGCATCAGCCCACAGGATATTCTCGCCATGCCCGAACTGCGCCAGATGCAATCGCTGCTGATTCAGGCGGCAGACGATCTCAACTACTCGATTACGCTGACGCAGAACTGCGGCATTCTCTGGTCTGTTGATATTCAGGGGGCTTACGCCCATGCCGTCAACGCCCGCGCGATCTTCCGGCTGATCAATCAGCGGCTCGACAATGTACGCGGGCGCATCAGCTAAGCGACAAACGGAATCGGCGTCGGCGTTGGGCCGGGCGTCAGCGTTGGGCCAATGTAATAATAGCGATAGAACGGTCGGGTCGGCTCCAGCGTGACAATCGGAAACGGCACATCGAACGTTCCGCCGGTTTGCAGCAGACAGATTTGCTGCCAATCGCTGCGCCGCGTTGAGTTCGACCAGTACGGCGCGACTCGCCAAGTGTACGTCCCGCCTTCGTGCGGCAGGTCATCGAGCTTGATGATCGCGGTGGTACTGGTGCTGTCGCTGGCGCGCCGCGTGCCGTTGGGCGAAATGCTGATGACGCTGTAGACGGTCGCGCCGGGCAGCGCGGGATAAGTCACGGTAAGCTGGGTGTCGCCCTGCATGAAGTCGCCTGTGCGTGTGAACTGGCCTGTCCACGAGTCGCAAATGTCGTCGGTCAGATCAAACGCGGGTGGAACGACGCCGTCGCGGTTGCGCGGCAGCGGTCGCCCAGTCGGGAAAATGCTGTTGAAGGGGATGCTCGTGCGCAGCAGACGGGCATAGACCCAGGCGCTGCCGCTCTCGAAGCTGATTTCGTACCATTGAGTCCCGTCCCAGGCGTAAATGAAATCGCCGCGCCGCCCCAGAATAGTCACCGAGGTATCTTTCGCCAGTTCGCCGATAACGGGATAGGCGAAATCGGGGCCGGAATAGATACGGATGCCATCGAACTCCGCGATGCCAACAATGGTTTCGCCGGGCTGCGGCGCGTCGGGATCACCATAGGCGATAGCAGCGAACACGACAAAGAGCAGGCTGACGGCGATCAGCAAAAACCATTTGCGCATAAAGCTGCTCCTGATGAAAGATGGTTCTATCATAAACGCATTCTCGTAAGAGCAGGTTTGACGTGGGGAAAGCGTATAGATTTCACCGCGACTCTCATGTTACCTTAAAAACAGAGGCACTTTCATGGAAGGGGGAGCTATGCGGCGGTTATTTCTCATCGTGCTCGTGGTCATGATCGCAACTGCCGCTGCTGTCGCTTCACAGTCGGCGACGCCGCCAGCCGCCGCCGCGCCTACCTTCTCGATTGCGGGCGAGATCGGTCGTCCACTCCCGCGCAAGCTGATCTACGATCCGCATTATGAGCAGTTCGCTGTGGTCGATGCCTACAATCAACTCCTGCTGATCGACGCGCAGACCTACAAAACCAAAGCCACACTGCACATCACCAGCAACGTGATTGATTTTAACTTCAGCCACGACGGGC
>DASZXN010000220.1:0-7019 GCA_035545875.1 Phototrophicaceae bacterium | reverse complement strand
GGTTGAAATTGAGAGAAAATCTGACGCGCGGATCGTTGGTAGGGGCGGGTCTAAGACCCGCCCTCACGCGGATAAATTCGTCTCGTGACCAGCCCAACCCCAAAAGGTGTCCTTTCCTCAGCCCACGCAAGCGGGGAGAGGGGAGAAAAACTGGGCAAATTGTGCATTTGGAAAGCTATTTGATGAATATTCAAATGCCCTCAAAGTCGGCTGACCAATACTGCGCATGTTTGCCAGCCCTCTTCAGAGGGCCTGGGTTTCGTAGCCCGACGTTTTGAACGGCGGACGGGACAAGCGAACCAGTAGGTGAAACCGCTTCTGTCCCTGATCGAACGTTGTGAATCTGTAAAAAACTGCTGGCCGACAGAACTTTTCTGGCATACACAGCGTCTAATAGATCATGTAGAAGCAATTCAGGTCTATCGTTCAGGCGCAGAGATTCATGCGCAGCGCTCACACGAAACCAACGCGAATCTTACGCGCTGTGGGATATACTGCGAAACTGAGGGATATGTACCTTCTACTCATCTTCACCGAGCGTTTCTGATCGGGACTACAATGGATCGACAGGACGCGGTTCAAACGAGGTTCAGCCCATTATGATGCGTTTTGAGCGATTTACCGAACGCGCGCAGGACGCCGCCGCTCGCGCCTACGAGATTTTGCAGCGCTACGGTCACAATCAGGTCGATACCGAGCACATTCTGCTCGCCCTGCTGGAACAGACCGATGGCGTGATCCCGCAGCTTCTCGAAAAGCTTACGGTGGATGTCGATGCCATGCGTTCGCGCCTGGACGAGATTCTCAAGGCCAGCCCGAAAGCGGCGATTTACGGGCATGGCACGAACCAGGTTTTCATTACGCCGCGTGTCAAGCGAATTATCGATCTGGCGAATGAGGAAGCCAACCGCCTGCGCGACGAGTACATCTCGACCGAGCATATCTTCCTGGCGATCCTCAACGAGCGCAATACCGCCGTCGCCAAGATTCTCGCGGACAACAACATCACCCGCGACCGTGTGAACGACGCGATCAAGGATTTGCGCGGCGGTCAGCGTGTGACCGACCCGCAGGCCGAGAGCCGCTATCGCACGCTGGAAAAGTACAGCCGCGATTACACCCGCATGGCGCTCGAAGGCAAGCTCGATCCCGTGATCGGGCGTGACGGCGAGATCATGCGCGTGATTCAAGTCCTCTGCCGCCGCACCAAGAACAACCCGGTGCTGATCGGCGAGGCGGGTGTCGGCAAGACCGCCATCGTCGAAGGACTGGCGCAGAAAATCGCCGAAGGCGACGTGCCGGAAATTCTGCAAGGCAAGAAAGTCATCAGCCTCGACCTGGCGGCGATGCTGGCGGGCAGCCGCTTCCGGGGCGAGTTCGAGGAGCGCCTGAAGGCCACGATTGAGGAAGTTCAGCGGGCTGAAGGCGAGATTATCCTCTTCATCGACGAACTGCATCAGGTCGTTGGCGCGGGCGCGGCGCAAGGCGCGCTCGACGCGGGCAACATGATGAAACCGGCGCTGGCGCGCGGCGAGCTTCAGTGCATCGGCGCGACCACGCTGGACGAATATCGCCAGTACATCGAGAAAGACTCGGCGCTGGATCGCCGCTTCGCTCCCGTCTACGTCGAGGAGCCGAGCGTCGATGAAACCATCGACATGCTCTTCGGTCTGCGTGACCGTTACGAGGCTCACCACAAAGTGACCATCTCCGACGAGGCCGTGATCGCCGCTGCTCGTCTCGCGGATCGTTACGTCACCGCGCGTCGTCTGCCCGACAAGGCCATCGATCTGCTCGATGAGGCCGCCGCCAAGCTGCGCGTCGCCCTTTATTCGCTGCCGCCGCGCCTCAAGGAAATGCAGACCGTCTTACAGCGTTTGACGGCTGACGAGGAAGCGGCAGGCATGGCGCGCGAATACGAACGCGCCGCCGAATACAAGATGCGCCGTTTGCAGCTTGAGTCGGATTTCGAACAGGCCAAGCTCGAATGGCAGCAGGAAAACACGATTGACGAAGTGGTCAGCGCGGATGACATCGCCAGCGTGGTCGCTCAGTGGACGGGCATCCCGACCAATCAGGTGCTTGAAACCGAGAGCGAGAAACTGCTGCAAATGGAAGATCGCCTGCACGAGCGGATTATTGGGCAGGAGGGCGCGGTTACCGCGATTGCGCACGCGATTCGGCGTGCGCGCAGCGGCTTGAAAGACCCGCGCCGTCCGATTGGCTCGTTCATCTTCCTCGGCTCCAGCGGTGTCGGCAAGACCGAACTCGCCAAAGCCCTCGCCGAGTTCATGTTTGACGACGAGGACGCGCTCGTGCGCATTGACATGAGCGAGTACCGCGAGCAGCACAATGTCAGCCGTCTGTTTGGTGCGCCGCCCGGCTACGTCGGTTACGAGGAAGGCGGTCAGTTGACCGAAGCGGTGCGCCGTCGTCCCTATCGCGTCATCCTGTTCGACGAGATCGAGAAGGCGCACCCCGACATCTGGAACGCACTGCTGCAAATCCTTGAGGATGGCCGCCTGACCGATGGTCAGGGGCGCACGGTCGATTTCAGCAACACCGTGATCATCATGACCAGCAATCTCGGCACCGAGTTCGCCAAGCGCGGTGGCGCGCTGGGCTTCGTTCAGGGCAACGACGAGCAGGCCATCGCCGATCATCAGAAGATCGAGAAGGCCATGCGCGACACCTTCCGCCCGGAGTTTCTGAACCGCATCGACGAGATCATCATCTTCGAGCCGCTGACGCTGGTGCAGGTCGAGAACATCGTGGACTTGCAGCTTCGTGAAATCGCGGAACGGTTGGGCGAGCGTGGTCTCGCCATTCATCTGACCGAGCCTGCCCGTCAATGGCTGGCGCGCAAGGGTTGGGACCCGCAGTTCGGCGCTCGTCCGCTGCGCCGCGCCCTCCAGCGCTACGTCGAGAACGAACTGAGCGCTCAACTGCTGCGCGGCGGCGTTCACAACGGCGACCTGATCGTGATCGATGAGGTCAACGATCAACTGGTGTTCGAACGTCACGAAAACGCCAGCAGCGACTATCTGAACCTGAAGCGCCAGAACAACTACATCAACTAAGCATATGACCCGTAGGGGCACGGCGCGCCGTGCCCCTACACCCAACAGCGGCGATCCTCACGTAAAGATCGCCGTTGTTTTTATACCTCTGCTCGAAAGTATTGACATGAATCCATATATTATTATAATAAAATATATTGTTTTTAAATAAGGAGTAACCGATCTTGGCTTTCCCTCCAGCACTTGAGAGAGAGATCAAAGCGCTCAATCAACGCCTCGCCAATATTGAGGGGCTGTTGAACACCATTGCCCAAAATACGCAGCGTGGAGCGTGTGTCGATTTTCAGACCTTCCCGGCGGGCAATGGGCCAAACCCCAGAAAGGAAAACGGGTTCACGTTCACCGCAGCCGATAATCGGGGCATAGCGCTCCCCAACACGTTGATTGGAGGACGACCAGCACCGGGCGGCGTGCTTTTAACCGCCTTGGAGCTTCCGCTGAGTCTAACTGTCGATCTGATTCTCGACTGCGATGTCGTCGAAATCGACGTTTTAGCCCAGAGCAATCTTGAGATCGCCAGCCTCGACGCCAACGGCGCAGCTATCGACAAAGTTGGCATTGCGAAAACGGGCAATCTCGAAACCAGAACGGTGGTCGGCGTTGGCGCGGTGTCTGTCCTCATCACTGCGGACTCGCTCTACGACAGCCTGTTATTGAAGTTCTGCTGCGCCTGCCGCTGCTAAGGGTTCTCCGCAGTCTCACCCCGTGAAGCCGATACCAAAAACGGCGACCCTCGCGGCCAAAAGCCGCCTGAGCGTCGCCGTCCGGTATATCAACCTGAATTCGCTTATCCTACCGCCGCCTGCGTTTCCTCGACGGCTTCCTCCGCCCGCAGATTCGGCAGCGCCACGCCGACGAAGCCAATCGTCACCAGCGCAATCGCCGCGCCCGCCAGGTAAAGCGAGGCATGACCCATCGTGTCGTACATCTCGCCGCCGGCCAGCGGGCCAATCACGCGCGCCAATGACTGTACCGACTGGCTGCCGCCCTGCACCAACCCCTGCGATCTGGCGTCAGCAGCCCGTGAGATCAGTCCACTGATCGAGGGGCCGACCAGCCCATCTCCCAGCGCGAACATGACCGTGCCCACGTACATCACCGCCGATACGCTCACCAGAGCGACTGAGGCGATCAGCAGATAGCCGATGAACACACCCGCTAACCCAATCAGAGCGACTTTCGCCTCACCGAAGCGTTTGAGCAGCCGAGGCAGCAGCAGCCCCTGGACGAAAATGTCGGTCACGCCAACGAACGCGAACAGCGCCCCGGTCGTAGCGACATCCCAGTTGAGCGCATCTTTGGCGAACAGCCCCATGTTGTTCGCCAGCCCCGCGAACGGCAGCGCGTACAGGAAAACGGCGATCAGCAGCCAACGGACTTGGGTAATCGAGAACGCCTTGCCAAGCGCGCTGAATGGGTTTAGCCCGGTCACGTTGAAAGTCGTCGCGCGCTGCTCCGGCTTGAGGCTTTCCGGCATGAAAAAGTAGCCGTAGATCACGTTGAACATCGTCAGCGCGGCGGCGAAATACAGTGGCGCGGAGAGATCAGCCTTCGCCAGCAGCCCGCCGAGTGCGGGGCCAGCGATCAGGCCGATGCCGGAGAGCGCGCCGATCCAACCGAAATATTTGCCGCGTTCGCCGGGGGGTGTCAGGTCAGCGATGTACGCATAAGCGACCGTGATGTTGCCGCCCGTAACGCCGTCGATGATGCGCGCCAGAAACAGCACCCAGAGCGCGCCGCCGAGTCCGAAAACCAGATAGCCAATCGCTGACCCCAGCAGGCAGACCAGCAGGATTGGGCGGCGACCATAGCGATCACTGAGCGCACCAAGTCCCGGCGCGGCGAAAAAGGTGCAGATGGCGTAAATGGAGGATAATGCAGCGACGATGACGCCCATGCTGTTCTGGTCGCTGACGTAGCGCGAAACGATGAATGGAGCAATCGGGCTGAGGATGCTCATGCCCATCGCGCTGAGAAACGAGGTCAGCACGATAAAGATCAAGGCTTTGCGGGGAATTCCCATGTGTTTTTCCTTTACTACGCTGAAAACACATGGATCGTAGTCCGGGGCGGCTTAAGCGTCTTGTAAAAATCCGCCATTCGCATTCGGGTCGAAATGCAAGCGCACGTATGCGGCGAATTCGCCGGGCGTCACCGACGTGAATGATTTGAAATCGTGCGTCAGATGCGCCTGATCGGTGTAGCCGAACTCGTAGACCAGATCGACCAGCGGCGTGCTGGGATGGAGATAGAGGCGGTTGCGCACAGCTTCGTAGCGGATCAGGCGGGCGAAGCTCTTGGGCGTCATGCCGATCAGTTCCTTGAAGCGCCGTTCCAGTTGGCGCAGCGACAGGTAGGAGCGATCCGCCAGGGCTTCCATATCCAGCAGGCCGCGCGTGTCGTAAAGTAAATTGCCTGCCGTTCGCACTGGCAGCAAATCGGGATGCACGCGCTTATAGGCATCCACCATCACCTGCTGCAAGCTGGCGACGGCTTCCGCGTGACCGCTGCGCCGCACCGCTGCGCCCAGGGAGTCAGCCAGATCGTTCCAGCGTCCATCACGGCCGATGATCCCGTTCGGCTGGCGCTCGAACAGCGGCTGCACCGTCCAGGCATAGAAGCGCACTGCGATAAACTGCGCGTCTCCCTGCGATAGGAAGCGCAGCGGCTTCTTTTGCAGCCCGTTGATGTAGACGCGCGGCAGTTCAAGCCTGCTGCCGTCGCCCTGCTCCAGCAGCATCGGCGCGCCATAGTTGAAAATCATTTCGACGAACGAGTCGGGCACAATCGGGTCACGGTTGTATTCCTGCTCCGTCTCGTCCAGTATCCACAGGCAGCGCACGTCCTGTTGCAGAATCGGGTCAGGTGTGAATTGATGATAGGTCTTGCGTGTACTCATTGATGATTAATCCGTCTCCATTCCTGAATACGAAAAATCAAGCGGAATGTTCACTTTTGCTTCCGATCATCATGCCACGAGATACGTAAAAATAACATTTGTCGTCGTAAAATAGATACAACTATCAACTCGTCCAGCTCAAATCGATCTCCTACATCCCCTTCGCATCGCCGCCAACGGCTGATAGGCTCGACAATTCGGCAGGAGCGAACACAAGGAGGCTTACGCATGGTCGATATGATGGCACGCAACTGGTGGATGATCCTCATACGCGGGATCGCGGCGGTGATCTTCGGGATCGTCATTCTGTTCGTCTGGCCGGGGCTGGTGCTCAGCACGATGGCGCTGGTCTTTGCAGTCTATGTCTTTGTCGATGGCGTATTCGCCATCATCACCGCGATCTCGCATCGGGATCAATCGCGCTGGTGGGTGATGGTGCTGGAAGGGGTGATCGGCATTCTGGCCGGGATCGCGGGCTTCATCTTCCCCGGCGCAGTGATTTTGACGCTAATCTATATCATCGCGGCCTGGGCGATTATCACCGGCGTGCTGGAAATCATCAGCGCGATTGAGCTGCGCAAAGAAATTGCCAACGAATTTTGGATGATCCTCAGCGGCATCGCCTCGATCATCTTTGGCATTCTGATCGTCTTGTTCCCGATCACCAGTACCTTAACCCTGCTCTGGCTCTTCGGCGGGCTGGCAGTCGCTTTCGGCGTTTTCACGATTATTCTGGCCTTCCGCGTGCGCGGTATGGGCGGCAGCACCCCGACTCGCGCAGCGGTCTAATCCGCTATATCCCTCGGGACATAATCCGCTTCATTAATCGTAGGGGCGAGGCGTGCCTCGCCCCACAGGCACCAAGATAAGTCTTGTTTGACCCCACCCGCGCCCCTCCCCGACTTCAGCTGAGGAAAGGACACCTTTTGGGGTTGGACTGGTCACGAGACGAATTTATCCGCGTGAGGGCGGGTCTTAGACCCGCCCCTACCAACGATCCGCGCGTCAGACTTTCTCTCAATTTCAACCATGTCCTCTCC
>DASZXN010000219.1:0-13641 GCA_035545875.1 Phototrophicaceae bacterium | reverse complement strand
GACCTCGTACAAGAATTTGAGCGCGCCGTTCTTTTCGACGCCTTCGATCTTCACCAGATAGCCTTCCGTCACAAGACGTTCGATGTGATCGCGCAGCCAGGGCGTTTTCCTGACGTTGAGCGCCTTCGCAATGTCGGCGCGGTTTGCCCTGCCCTGACTGTAGACGGCGTTGTAAATGGCGCGGCGCACGTCGCGCGGTGCCGGAGGCGGACTGTACGTCTCGATATGGGATCGGTCTTGTGACGTATCGATACCGTTCCCCTGCTCTGCCGCGACCTGCTGCTCAAGCTGCTCGCGCGTAAAGATCGCCATTTGGGATATACTCCTTTGCTCTGGCCTCAATCAATCCGGTGAATGGGGTAGTGGGGCAGCGCCGTTAACGACACGATGCGGTGCTCATCGAGCGAAAACAGCACCTCGAATTGCAGATTGTGACTGTCCACGCCTACGCAGGCGACTGGCTGATCGTCCAGTTGATCTACGCGCTGGCGCGGCTGGCGATTCCCTCTCGCTGGCGCTACCCGCTGGCGCTGGCCGTGCTGATCTTCGCCTACGCGGTCGAGGTGGCGCAGTTCCTCGCAGCCGGATCGATCCCGCAGAACATCGCAACCGAGTTGACCATCGGCAGCACCTTCGACTTGGGCGATTTGATCGCCTATACGCTTGGCGTAGCGACGGCGCTGCTGACGGAGCGCCTCTGGAAACCGGAGCGCGGCTCCCCGGTCAATGGATGAGGTAGTGCGCAAATTGTGTAGACTGCTCAAAAATGCGCGAACTGCCTTTACGATTTTTACCTCCTGTGCTAAATCGTGTTATGATCGAGCGTATCCAACCCAGCGACTAGATGAGGCTTCTACACATGGCTTCCAGTACCGCTGCACGCAAACTCCGCCGCCGCCAACATCTTGACGACTCGAATCTCCCCGCCCAGGCTCCAGCATCCGTGCTGGCGCTGCCCTCCAGTGACATTGAGCACGTGCTGATGCTCCAGCGTACAATTGGCAATCATGCCACCAACCAACTGATTCAGCGCGCTGGCGGCTGGAAGCAACGGCGCGCGGATAAAAAGCAGGCACGCCGCAATGAACGCAATACTCAGATGGACGAGACGCGCAAACATATCAACAAAAACGACATCGACAACAAGGATTGGCAGAAGGACAAGACTGAGTGGTCAGAGTACGCAGATCGGATAGGTGCAGGCACAGAAGGGGTAGGCTCCTTCAAGGACGAACTCAGCCTGGCGCTCTCGAATTTCGCTTCGGAAAACCGCACCACGAGCTACAACCGCATTTATTCGGATTGGCTGAAGGAAAATCATCTGCCTGCCGGCACCTCCGAGGACACCTTATCATCTGACCAGGCCGCCGATCTGGAAAAGAAGGAGATCAGCGAGGGTGGGTTGAGCGCCATCAGCAAAGATTCGGATACCCGCGATCAACTGCAAAGCGGCGCAGATGCCGCCGGAACGGTCGCGCTCGGACTGGGCGGCTTTGCCAGCTTTGTCTCGATGGTGGTCACGATTTCCCAATTCAGCCGGAAAAATTCAAACGTGGAAAACTTCCTGCTCGCGCTGGAAACTGGCGGAGAAGGAGCAAAAACACTGGCGCTGGCGACACAAACAGGCGCCAGCATGGGCAAAACCATCGCCGGAGGTATCGCCACGCACGGCAACGATACGGCGCAGGCTGCTACTGATATGATGAGCGGGATCACCGACGCTTTCGGCGGACTGGTGCCAGCCATTGATTTGTTCCTGTCCGGCGTGAAGCTGGTCGGGAATGTGATGAAGTTCAGCAAAAGCGTCCGAACCAAAGACGCCAAATCCGAGGACAAACTTTCCAAACGCCAATACAAAGACCTCGCGCTGGACTCGACCAACGAAGCCTTGAACGCGGGCAAAGCATTCCTGTCGATGGCACGCAGCACCATTTCCGCTGTCCAGACCTTTCTGGACATCGCCAGCGTAGCTTCCAATCTGGTCAGTGTGGTTCCTTTCCTCGGGCCGGCGATCAATATCTGCACGCAGTTCATCGACATCATCATGCAGTTGATTCAACTGGTGCGCCACGCGATTCGCGTTCACAAGCAGCGTATCCGTGCCAAGCAAATGCGCACGATGATCGCGGAAAATAAGCCAGCAACGCAAAAGATCAATAAAAAATATCTGAGAGAACTTGCTAAAACCTCGACAGACGATAAGGAACAGCTTCTGGTCAAGCTGGAGGAAGTCAGTAAAAAGCGCATGAAACGCGCGATCCGCCCAATGGTGGTGGCCGCGATCTCGACCGTCGCCGATGTCGTCTCGGTGGGCGGATCGCTGCTGAATATCATCGGCACGGCAACCGCCCCCGCTTACGGTGCAGGCGTCGGGATTATGGCGGCAGGCTATGGTCTGAGCGCGGGGTCGTCGATGGTCAAGCTCGGCGCGAACGCCTCCAAGCCGATTGCAGCCGGTATCCGAGCCACAAAGCAGGGCGCGCGCGACTGGGTTGGCAACGAGAATGCCAAGCATTTTAAGAACACGCGCAAAAAGCTGCGCGAGAAAGCGGATGGATCGCGCCGGCACTTCGTGAATACGGATAAAACCAGCACGAAAAAGCATAAGCGAGATGTCGATACGGTCAAACGCCTGTTCAAGCTGCTGGCAGACCTGCCCGAATACAAGCCCGCTGTGAAGGATGACTACGACAGCGCCTACCAACTGCTGAAGGCGACGGGTGTTGATCGTCAACTGCTGTTTAGAAAGAATGGCGACCCCGAAGAGCAGATGAAGATGATTCTCAAGGCGCTCAAGATGCGCGAGTAGCGCGACCAACGCCCGCAGATCGCTATGTTATAATCTCAGCCCCGACGACTGCCGGGGCTGATTGTCTGTTTCCCGCCAATTCGATTGCAAAGGACGCTATGTCTCCGCAGCAGGTCAACCAGATTACCGCCATTGTTGCTCTCGTGCTGATCGTGATCATGTTCGTGCTGGTCGCGCTGGGGATTCTGCCCTCGCTGATCGCCATCATCCTGACCATCGCGATTGGATTGGGCGTGAGCTACGTGCGCAAGGCGCTGATTCATTAACCGCCGCGCTTGCCTGAATACGAGTCGCTGAGTATGGTTAAGCGCCACTCGTAACCCGCTGCCGCACGTCGGAGGCCGCGTTGCCGTCACGCCGCGACACCCTGCTTTACTGGTCGATTTTCGCCGCAGGCTGCGCCATCGCCCTGTGCGTCTGGAGCCGCTCGCCGGGCGTGCCCGTTGACGACGAAATCGCGCACCTGGTGATCGCCCGCAACGCCTGGCATTATCCCGAACTGATTCTGCACATCTGGGGGCGCGTCGGCAACACGCTGATCTACATGATCCCGGCGCTGTTCGGGCTGATCGGCGCGCGTTTGGGAGCGCTGCTGATGAGCGCGGCGACGGTGCTGGTCACGACGGCGACAGCGCGCCAACTTGGTGTCCGTCGCCTTTACCTGATTCCGCTGTTCCTCTGGTTTCAGCCCTGGTTTCCCAGCTACGGCTTCACAGCGATCACCGAAATCCCCTTCCTGCTGATCATGGCGCTGGGGATGTACGGCTTCGTCAGTAAGCGCTATGCGCTGCTGGCATTGTGCATCGGCTGGCTGCCGCTGATCCGGCACGAGGGCGTCCTGCTCACGGGGATCGTTTTTCTCTATCTGCTCTGGAAGCATCAATGGCGTGCCGCGCTGCTGGCGTTCGCGCCGCTCGTCGTCTATAACGTGGTTTTTGAGCTGGCCTTGCGGATGCCGCTGGCGGATTCACCGCTGGGAGTCTATTTCAACAGCCAACCGACGACCGCCTACGGCTCTGGCCCCTGGCTGGCTTACATCCCTTACCTGATCTGGGAGACAGGCTACCCAATCTGCTTCTGGGCACTGATCGGCATTTACGTCGTGATACGGCGGCGCATACGCGGCACCGAATATCTGCTGCTCTACCTGAGCTATCTGGTCATCCACTCGATCCTCTATCACTTTGGCCTGTTTGGGTCGGGCGGCTACGGCTTCTTCATCCTGCCGCTGGCTCCGGCAGGGGCGCTGCTGGCGGCGCTGGGGGTCGAAGCGCTGCTCGAACTGGTCAGCCGCGCATTTCCACGCGCCCCAGCGCGGGCGCGACGGTCGATTCCGATAATCGCCGCCACCGCGATTCTGATCCCCGTCCTGATCATGATCCAGTACGTCACCCCCTGGAAGCTCGATCCGACTCAGAGCGCGGTGATCGAGGCCGTCGCGTGGGCACAGGCACGTGAGATCGCACCAACAGCCGTGATCGCGCCGAATATCTGGTTCACCTTCGCTTATGCGTATGCTTATCCCTGGCAACCCGGCGACATCTGGTCAGCCTGCCGTGACCTGAACAGCGCCGCTGCGGGGACGATTCTGATCTGGGATGCCCATTACGCGAGCGACTGCGGCTATACCCCTACCCCGATCAGTCCTCAGTGGAAGGAAGTTGCTCGCTTCGGCTATAATCAGGTCGTTATCCTGAAGAAATTATGATGAAGGAATTTCCCGTGATCGCACGCCCGCACAGTGACGAATACAACCCGTTTTACGCTGGCTATATCGGTCGCGTGCCGGAAGGCGGCGACATTTTCGCGCTGATGAGCGCCCAACCCGACGAGCTGCGCGCCCTGCTGCAACACGTCAGCGACGAACAGGCCAACCTCCGCCCCGCGCCGGACGAGTGGAGCATCAAAGAGGTCATCGGTCACATCAACGACGCCGAGCGCGTCTTTGCTTTTCGTACGATGTCCATCACGCGCGGGGAACAAAAGGCGCTGCCCGGCTTCGAGCAGAACGATTACGTTCGCGCGACCGACTTCAACGCGCGCAGCCTTGCCGATCTGGTCGAGGAATTCGCGCTCCAGCGCCGCGCCAACGTGATCTGCTTTCAGCCGCTCAGTGAAGCAGAGATTGATCGGCGCGGCACCGCCAGCACTTACCCGATCAGCGCGCGCGCCCTGCTCTACATCATGGTTGGTCACGTGATGCACCACGTGGAAAGCCTGAAAACCAGCTATCACGTGAGTTAACGCTTACATCTAGGGTTAAATGCCTATGTACATTCGTGGAAATTTATGGGAGAATAGTAACTGATAGAGGATACAAGTCCTGGTCTGTCCGCGTATCGTACATGCGCTGCTCTTTTGCCACGCCAACTTATTCTCTTCTATCAATTGTTTCTTTCAGTAATAGGAGTGCCGTCTCTCATGGCGAAAAAGTTGTACGTTGGCAATCTGTCCTACAACACCCCGAAAGAAAAGGTGCAGGAGTTGTTCGCTCAGGCAGGCGAAGTCACCGAGGTGACGCTGATCACCGACCGTGACACCGGTCGTCCGAAGGGCTTCGGTTTCGTGGAAATGGCAACCGAGCAGGGCGCACAGGAAGCGATCAAGCGCTTCAATGGCTACACCCTCGACAACCGCCAACTGACGGTGAACGAGGCGCGTCCGCGCGAGGATCGTCCGAGCGGCGGATCTCGAAACTACGACCGCGATGGTGGGAATCGCCGCGACCGTTATTAAACGCTGCAAGTTAAATTTGCTGCTGTCCATTTGACCGGATGAAGCCGAGCTTCATCCGGCTTTTTTGGATTCAGGCTTGGGCGGGCTGTGCAGCGACTTGAATATCGTGCCAGTGCATCGTATTGTGGTAAATCGTGAAAAACAGGATTTCGCGCACCGTCATCAGGCCGAGCGCCGCGTGATTGAACTGATGGCTGTCAAGGTCAGCTTCACTCCAGTGGCTCAAACCCGCGTAGAGCTTGACGTGCGCGTCGTTCCAACTCTCAATGAGATAGATCTGCACATCCGTGACGCCTTCCGGCATCCGATAACCGACCGGCAGCATATTCGGCACGTCCTCGGCACGCAGGCCGCGACTCAACTGCGCCTGATAGACTGCCCCGACTTCAGCGAACGAGCGCGAGGGATGATCGGGCACACCGAACAACGTGCCAATCTGCTCCGGTGGATAATTGAGTCCTTTGGCGAATGGCTTGACCGCCAGCAGCAAATGCTTGAGGTAATCACAGGGTGACCAGGCTTCCGCCGTGCCCTGAAAGAACTGTGCAGTCGGGATCGCCTGCGCGGTCTGGCTGATACCCTGCTGCACCTGCCGAAGCTGCGCGACGATTTCATCTTTACGGTGCGGGTCGCTCACGTTGATCTCTCCTGCTCGAATGATCGATCAAGTGCTGTAACCCCGCCGTGCAAGAATGGTCGCGCGTGTTCGCTTGCGGCGATCTGCTCATATCTCTATAGTTGCCGCCTATCGACAGACGGGATCGAGGGATGCAAACGTGACGGCGGAAACCAAACTTCTTCAGCAAAACTACGACAATCTCGCGCCCGACGGTTCGCAGATTCGCCTGCTGCTCAAGCTGCGCGCTGGCGGAGTCGCCCACTGCACGCTGGAACCGGGTCAGGTCTCGCAGGCGGTCGCGCATAAGACCGTTGAGGAAGTCTGGTATTTTCTGGAGGGGCAGGGCGAAGTCTGGCGTGAACCGTGCGACCCGCCCGTCGTCGAAGCCGTTCCCGGCGTGTGTCTGACGATCCCAACCGGGACGCGCTTCCAGTTTCGCTGCACGGGCACAACCCCGCTGCGCTTCCTGATCATCACGCTCCCGCCCTGGCCGGGTGCAGACGAAGCCTATCGCGTCGCCGATTACTGGCGCACCGACGAGCAGCGTTAACCCATCCGTAAAGATTATTGGATCATCTTACAATTTCTCAACTCTGGCTCCATCTTTACGCTTTTTGGCTCTGACTGCCGTTTACACTGATGACAGGCAGGGAAAACGTTTACAGAGGCAGTTTATGAGCGTCAGCGTACACTGGGATAACGACGAACAGTCGGTGCTGCATTACGTAGTCGCCGGGCACTGGACATGGGATGAGTTTTACGACGCGCTGGCCGAAGCACGCCAAATGATCGATGCCAGTTCACAGCAGCGCATCCACGCGATCATCGACATCAGTGAAGGCAGTCTGTTCCCCAAGAACGCCCTGCTCCATCTGCGCCGCCTCTCGGTCGATACGCCGACCAAGATGCAGTTCGGCACAACCGTGATCGTCTCGAAGAACTTATTCGTCAAATCGTTGATGGACGTGATGAGTCACCTGAACCCTGACGCGACCAACAACTTTCAACTGATGGCGACGCTCGAAGAAGCACGCAAGCTGATAGCGCAGCCGAGTCCGGCACAGGTTTAGGGCATTTGAAAATCACCCCTCCATCCCCGGCCCTTTCTCCCACGCAAGCGGGGAGAAAGAGAGAAGAACAGCGCCCCACGATTTGAAGCGCTGTCACTTCAGGAGAGCTTCACAAAGACAAGAAAGTAGGAGTGGTTTTTGCGAGCGTGTACCTGTTTGAGCGCCCGGCTGACTCCCGGCTTGTTCCGGCGCACGACCACGAACAGGTCTTTGGTATAAAAGCCCATCGGCACGTAAGCATTGATGATCTCGACATGGGTGAGCCACTGGCGGTTGGCGCTGACCTCATCCTGACACTTGACGATCAGCACGCCGCGCGGTCGCAGCACGCGCGCGGCCTCAATCCCGGCCTTGACGTACAAATCGAGCACGGCGGCGTGCCATTTGAGCGCTGGCAGCGCATGGTCTGTCCCCTGATAGCAGCTCTGAAACGATCTGTGCGAGCCTAGCCCCGCCCGCTGATCGACATTCCCGCGCAGCAGCCCCTCCATATAGGGCGGATCGAGCACCACGCAGTCCATTGAATTAGCGGCGTAAGGCAGCGCGCGGCAGTCCACGCCAGTGCTGAGATCGGTGGCGAGGACACAGTAGTCGTCGGGCGGCACATCGCGCCAGAACACGCCTTTGCCGTAGGTCACGTCGGCGATGGTTGCGCCTTTGGCAACGTGCAAGGCGAGAATTTTCGGAAAAACCTCGGCATTGGTCGCCTGATACGCCGACAGCACCAACCGCGTGGTCGCCGTGCCGCCCTGCACACGCTTCTTTTTATCGGTCATGCACAACCTCACCCCAAAACTTGTCGCTATAATGATAAGCGAATATGAGCATAGCGCTGAGGTAGGATTCAATGTCGCTGATCAAAAGCACCTCAATGCTCCTCGAAGAAACGGTCAAGGAATGGCTGGACGACGGCGGCACGCAGATCGCCGCAGCGCTGGCCTACTACGCGATTTTTTCGCTCTCGCCCCTGCTGATTATCGTCTCACTGGCGCTCGGTCTGGTGATGGATCCGCGCACGCTCGAAAGCGGCCTCGCCAGCAACCTGCAAGCGACCCTCGGCCAGCAGGCCGCTCAGTTGATCGTCTCGCTGCTGCAACATAACTCAAAAACGACCGACGTGATCGGCACGATTGTCTGGTTCTCGATTGTCATCTGGGGCGCGACCGGGATGTTCGCCCAGCTTCAGAACGCGCTCAATCGCATCTGGGAAGTCAAGGCCAAACCGGGGCGTTCGCCGCTGGTGTTCGTCAAGGATCGCTTCCTGTCATTCGGGATCGTCGTGCTGGCGGCGGTGGCGTTGCTCGCCATCATGGTGCTCGACACAGCGCTCAACTCACTGGCGCAGCGCGGGATGCTGACCGTCACTCAAGTGATGACGATGGCCGACACCTCGCAGGCCGTCGGACTGTTCACCAACGCCGCGCCCTTAAGCCCGATCAGCGTGGCAGTGGTTCACGTGCTTCAGATCGTACTGACAGTGGCGATTTCGAGCGCCCTGATCGCGGTGATCTTTCGCGTGCTGCCCGACGTGGACATCGCCTGGGAAGACGTGGCGGTCGGATCGATCTTCACGGCGCTGCTGCTGGCGGTCGGTCAGTTCGCCGTCGGGATTTATCTGTCACACGCGAACATCGGCTCGGTGTTCGGCGCGGCGGGGTCGCTGACGGTAATTTTAGTGTGGGTCTACTATTCCGCGCAGATTTTATTGTTTGGCGCAGAGTTCACGCAGGTGTGGGCGCGACATTACGGCATCTCGATCCGCCCGGACGCGGACGCGGTGTGGGCGAACAAGGAAGAAGAAGAAGCACGCGAAGCCGAAGCCGGGCGCGACTGGTCGCAGGTGGAGCCGTCGGCGGGGACAAAGTAAAGAAGAAAAGATATTGAAAGTGTTCACGTCAGCGTATCGTCGCGGCGCAGCCACATCGAGATGAGCAGCGCGAGCAGCGCCATGCCGACCAGAATCACGCCCGCCCAGACCGCCGCGTTGATGTCCGAGTCAAAGATGTTGTAAATCAACAGCGGCATCGTTTGGGTACGCCCCTGTAAGCTCCCGGCGAACAGTACCGTCGCGCCGAACTCGCCCAGGGCACGCGCCCAACTCAAGACCAGCCCGGCAATCAGCGACCGACTCGCCAGCGGCAGCGTGATGCGGCGAAAGAGCGTGAAGCTGGACGCGCCATCGACGCGCGCGGCATCCTCGATCTCGCGGGGAACGCCCTGAAAACCGACCTGCGCCGAGCGGACGTAAAACGGCGCGGACACAAAGGTCTGCGCGACGACGACCGCCGCCGTCGTGAACGGCAGGCTGATACCGAGCGCGTAGAGTTCACCGCCAAAAACGCCGCGCCGCCCCAGCGTGACCAGCAGTCCCAGACCGGCAACGGCAGGCGGCAGCACAATCGGCAGTTCGATCAGGATATTGAGCAGGCGGCGCAGCGGAAAGCGCCAACGGGCAAAGACGTAAGCGAGCGGCGTCCCCAAAATGACCGTAACGAGCGCCGTGATTGACGTGGTGGCGAAGCTGAGGACGATGGCCTGAACTATTGCCAACGCGGGCGCTTCGTCCCACGCCTGCGACGAGACGGCCACGCCGATCAAGCCGAAAATCGGCAGGATCAGAAACGCGAGGGCAAGCGCCGCAAGCGCGCCGATCAGCCAACGCGCAAGGGGGAGCGTTCTGGCTCCCCCATCGACGGCAGCAGTTTTACTTCTGCGCAGACGGAGCATCGCGCAGGCTGATGTCGGAGACGCCGCTCACGTAGCGACCACCGTGCTTATCACTCGGCACGACCAGACGGATCGGGCCTTGCGCGTCGGTGATTGGCTGACCATTTTCCTCGTAAGCGACCAGAATTTGCTCACCCGTGAAGTCAGGGTCAATCTCGCCCCACGCGATCACGGCCTGATAACCATCCGTGCCCGTGACGACGAGATAAGTGCTCAACTTGTCGTTTTTCACGTCGGCGTTGAAGTTCGGCTCGGCAGCGCTCATGATCGCCCAGAGCGGTACGCCTGTGAACGAGGCGGTTGTCGTGTCGGTGCCGCTCAGGAAGCTGACGTTCTCGGTCACAGAAGTGAAGTCGCTCTTGAGCGAATCGACGGTCAGCGTGAGCGGGTTGAGCACCTGCCCATCGACGGTCGCGGAGCCTGCGGTCGCCGAGAGCGTCACGGTCGCGGGCTGCGGCGGAATCACGTAGGTGATGAAGTTCCAACTGGTCAGAACCTTCTGCCCATCGTCCGACATGATGTAGTCGATAAATTTCTGCGCAAGCGCGGCATTGGCGCTGTCGTTGGTGACAGCAATCGGATAAGTCGCAATGGTATTGTACAGGTCAGGAATCTGGATGACCATAACCTTGCTGGCAATGTCCGGCGTTACGTCGGTGCGGTAGACGAAGCCCGCATCAGCCTCGCCGAGCGCCACCTTCGCCGAAACGTCGCGCACGTTCGCTTCCTCGGAGACGATGTTGGCGCGGAAGGCGGTCACGTAGGCATCGCCGTAGGTTGAGTCGGCGGCGAGCGCCTTGAGCATCGTTTCGGTGTAGTCGCGCACGGGAACACCCTGCGCCGCAACCACCAGCTTGACGCCGGAATTGGCGACATCATGCAGTGTTTGAATGTGCGCGGGATTGTCGGCAGGCACGATCAGGACGAGGCGGTTTTTGGCGAAGGTGACCGGCGTTCCACCAATGCGTCCGGCCTTCTGCGCAGCGGCCATCTGGGTATTGTTGGCGCTGGCGAAAATGTCGGCGGGCGCGCCCTGTGACAACTGCGCGACCAGCGTCGATGAGCCGCCATAGTTGAAGGTGATGTCGGTGCCGGGGTTGGCGGCCTTGAAATTGGTGGCGATTTCGTTAAAAGCATCCGTGAGCGAGGACGCGGCGAAGATCGTCAGCGATTGACCGCCGCTCGACGCTTCGGGAGTTGCCGTACTGCTCTGCGCTGCCGCCGGGACGAGGCCAATCGCCAGCACGACGAGCAGGAAACCCAAAATCCGTTTGAACTTCATGACTTCTCCTCAAAGATAGTTACGAGTAATGCGTGATGAGTAATGAGTCAAGGACAAACCACGATGCGCGCTGCACTTTCGTCGCTGGATAGGTTTTCAGTCATGATCATCATCCAACGGGACGAGTTCGCAGCGGTCGATCCAATCGAGAATGGCGTCAAGCTGGAAGATTTCCATCTCGACGGCCAGCCGCCCGACTCCCGGCTCACTACAGTCGCGTGTCTCGATGCGCTCCAGCAGCCGCTGACGACAGCTTTCCTTCTGCCGCCGTACAATCTCCAGCGTGGGCAGGTTGAGCAGCCGCGCGACGTACAGACGGCTCAGGAACTCAACACGTACCCGGCGAATGCTGGGGGACGGTTCAGCTACCGAGAGCCACGCATCCAAGCGCTCGATGCCTGCTGGAGTCAATTCATATTCGGTACGTGTGGGCGCATCGGACGACGTGACGGCGCGACCGACGATCAACCCCTGCGCGTCGAGGCGCTTGAGCACCGCGTAAATCTGGCTGGTGCTGAGTGACCACACGTTGCCCAACTGCCCCGGATCGGTAAAGCAGTCGATCAACTGATAGCCGTGCCGCGCATGAGCCGCCAGCAGCCCCAGCAGCGTTTCATCGGGAGTCAAGACATTCATGCCCCTATTCTATGCTGGAATAGGGCAGCAGGCAATAGCATACAGGATTGATGTTGCTATAATTTGTCTTATCGAATTCATTCTCTCATGGACTTACCAAGATGCCGCAGCTAGTCATGATCGTGGACGACGACCAGATGAACCGCGAACTGATGGAAACGGTGCTCAAACGCGCCGGGTACGCGGTCAAGCACGCCAGCACGGGCGCGGCGGCGCTCCGTCTGGTCGGCGAAGAACCGCTTCCCAATCTCATTCTGCTGGATGTGCGTTTGGGGGAGATGAGCGGCTACGACGTGTGCGCTCGTCTGAAAAGCGAACCAGCCACCCGCTCGATCCCGATTATCATCCTGACCGCCGCCGACAACGAAGAGGAACGGCAAAACGCGCAGCGCGTCGGCGCGGACGGCTTTTTCCCGAAGATGCGCGGCTGGCAGCCGCTGATCGCGCAGGTGAAAGAGATGCTGGGCACACCCTGAATGTACGCATAGGGGTATTCCATGAGGGTGTCTAAAAACCTGCTTACGACCTGAAACTGGACGTGCCGAGAACCGTGTAGGGGCGTTCTGTGGAACCCCTACACAGAACAATACCGCTTATTCCAACCGGGACTATCGTCGATAATGACTTTATTGACATCCTCATGCCTCGCCTCTAGACGCGCGCAGTCGGATAATTTTGGTTTAGCGTAAGTTTCCTCATCGATTCTATAGCGCAGAGCAGCCGTCAGGCGAACGGCTGGCAAGATCGCGCGGCCTCTGGTAAAACTGCTGAATTGAAGGAGTAGTCACGGACTCGCTATGCGGCGCTCATCCGGCCCGCCAACGCTGCTCGCTTTTATTCTGGCAATCGCGCTGGTGTTTGGACTGTTCTACATCTGGCAAGGCTTCCAAGCGTTCCTGCGCACAGGCGGGCAAGGCGTGGTCGAGGCGACCCAACGCGCCGACACTTTCAATACGGCGACGGAGCAGCGCATTCAGGATATCGCGACCCTGCCCGCGACCCTCCTGCCGACCGACACGCCACCGCCACCCTGCCAGAACTTCACCGTGATCGTCCCTGCCGGGATCGTCCGCAATGCGCCCAGTACCGAGTCACCCGTGCAGACCCAGTTCAGGCTGGGTTCGATTGTCTGCGTGCTGGGTCAGGTTCCCGACTCGGACTGGTACAGCATCGACGTGAACCCGAATACCAAGCGCATCGAGCAGGGCTATATGAATGCCGTCGTGATCGAGGCCGCAGACCCCACGCCGACGCCGAGCAAGACGCTGATCCCGTCAGCGACCGTTTCGCCGCCGCCGACCGTGACGATCACGCCGTCGCCTAAACCGACGCGCACGCCGTCACCGCTGCCGAGCTATACGCTGAATCCGAACTTCACCAAGACGCCGCTGCCGTCGCTTACACCGTCGCCCCGACCATCGGATACGCCGCAACCATTTCAGAGCGCGTAAGGCAAATTAAGCGACAACAAAGGGCACACGGCGGTGCGCCCCGACGAAATTCAATGTCCTCGACCAAAAATCAGCCAATCAGAGTGGGTGTGGCACGACCTCGGCGTCGTGTTCCAGTTCGAGTTCAAGCTCCGATTTCTCATGTTCCCACTCACGCTCGTGGAGCGGTTCGCGCGGTGGTTCAGGCTGCGGGTGCGGTGTACGCCTGATCAGTCTGCGGAACGACGCCGACTCGACGATGGGTGCCGCCAGCAGCCGCAGCACACCGCCGACCAACATAAGCAGGACGAGGTTCACGCCGCTGTTCGCCA
>DASZXN010000218.1:0-1553 GCA_035545875.1 Phototrophicaceae bacterium | reverse complement strand
GCAAAAAGATCGCTATGTCAGGGAAACGACGACGCATCAGCCCTCCGAGCAGGTCAAAATTCGGCCTAACTATACGCGCGGCGGGTGATCTTGTCTAGCCAATGAGGGAAAGAGCAAAAGAGAGTAGATTTAACGCAAAGGTGCAAAGGCGCAAAGACGCAAAGGATTTGAACAAAAGTGATGGCGCGGTGTGGACGGTAAGTCGCGAGGCTACGGCTCGTTTGGAGGCACTAGCGTAATGTTGAGCGTCCCATCGCGGCGCATTGGCTGGCGTGTGAGCTTGCTGGCGATCAGGCGACCGATACCGCGAAAGACGACGCCGCGATTCAAGACCTGCACTTCCAGCCCGGTTTTGCCATCGGTTGCAGACGAAGCCAGCCAGAGTGCCCGTTCAGCAGGCACATCCGGGTCGTTCGCCCACATCTGAATGACCGTGCTGAAGCGCTTGAGCCTGCCCTCGTAGCCGGGAATACTGTCGATCTGACGGAGCATGTCAGTATCGACGAGGCCGGGATTGAAGGCATAGATACCAACGCCGCTGTCAGCATATTCCTGTGCCAACGCTTTGGTGAAACTGCGAATCCACGTCTTGCTTGGCCCGTAGGCGTTCTGGAACGGCACAGCGCGATCATCGCCGCGCCCCTGCAAGTTGATCAGCTTGCCGCTGCGCTGAGGCAGAAAATAGCCGAGCGCGGTGATCGAGCCGTAGTACGTGCCGAGAATGTTGGTCTGGACAACACGCTCGAAACGGTCAACAGGAATCGAAACGGTAGGGCCAAAGACACCCGCGACACCCGCGTTATTGACCCAAATATCCAATCGTCCGAAAGTCTTGACGGCGTGATCGGCGAGCGCGCGCACCTGATCAAGACTGCCGACATCGCAGGTGAAGCCGCTCACCCGGTAACCTTTCGCCGCCAGCGCCTTGACCGCCTCATCAAGCGTGCTCGCGCCGCGCGCCGAAAGCACGACCGCCGCGCCCTCGCGCGCATAGGTTTCGGCAATCGCGTAGCCGAGGCCGCGACTGCTGCCCGTAATCACCGCGACTTTTCCAACCAGACTGCCCATAATTCGCCTTCATTTCCTGCGCAAAATTCAATAGCAGTCCTAATTATATCGATGGCATGTAAAATGTTAAGTGAAAAAGTGCTGCGGATTGAATGAAAAAGGTCTTATTCAGATATTTGTAAAGCACCCGATCCCTTGACTAAACTTACGACTTCACGGACGAATGCCCACTTGGGAGCAACTTCATGTCGGATTTGAACATCAACCTCGACGCGACGGTCGAATTTCTGGTTGGCCTGCTTAAAACGCCCAGCCCGACCGGATACTACCTCGAAGCGATGGACTACACGCGCAAGGCGTTTGAGAAAATCCCCGGCCTGACCATTTCGACCACCAACAAGGGTGCGCTGGTCGCTACGATGCAGGGCGCGTCACACGATGCGCCGCGCGGAATGACCGCCCACGTCGATACGCTGGGGCTGATGGTCAAGGACGTCAAGCCGAGCGGACGGCTCAAGCTGGCGCTGCTGGGCGGCTTCATGTGG
>DASZXN010000217.1:0-10213 GCA_035545875.1 Phototrophicaceae bacterium | reverse complement strand
GATATAGCTTTTATCATATCACAGGTGATTATATTCAGTCAGCGATGAATGACGAATCTGGAAATTAAAAGCGCTCGTTTGGAAATAAGGTGAATTTCTAAACGAGCGCTTCAAATCAGAGAGAAATTACGCTCCTTCGAGAATTTGCGCTGACTTCTCGATGTATTCGAGTGATTGATGGCGGAAGTAAGTGTTATACAGTTCCGCGTAGTGACCGCCGTGCTTGAGCAGTTCGTCATGCGTGCCTTGCTCGATGATTTGCCCCTGTTTCAGCACGATAATCCGGTCGGCGTTCTTGATGGTTGAGAGGCGATGCGCGATCACAATCGAGGTGCGGTCGTGCATGACCGTATCCAGCCCCTCCTGAATCAGTGCCTCGGTCAGCGGATCGACGCTGGCGGTCGCTTCATCGAGGATGAAGATCGCCGGGTCTTGCAGCAGCACGCGTGCCAGCGCGACTAGCTGCCGCTGACCCATCGACAGACTCGCGCCGCGCTCGCCGACCGACGAGTCGAGGCCGTTTGGCAGGCTGGCGATCCAGTCGCCGCCGCCGATCATGTGCGCGGCTCGCTCGACCTCGGTGTTCGTCGCGTTCGCTCGGCCATAGCGGATGTTATTGCGCACCGTTCCCTCGAACAAAAATGGCGACTGGGTGACGATACCGAGCTTGGAGTGGTAGGCGCTCAGATCGAGCGTGCGAATGTCGTGCCCGTCGATCAGCAGCTTGCCGCCCTGAAACTCGTAGAAGCGCCCGACCAGCTTGCCGATGCTCGATTTACCCGCGCCGGTGTGTCCGACCAACGCCAGCGACTCGCCTGCATGAATGTGCAGCGAGAAATCAGTCAGCACAGCTTCCTTCTCGTTGTAGCGGAAGTCGAGGTGCTGGAACTCGATCTCGCCGCGTACCTCCGGCAGCACGATATTGTCGGTCTGTACGACTTTCGGCTCGGCGTCGATCAGGCCGAAAACGCGCTCGCCTGCCGCCAAACCAAGCTGGAACTGGCTCCAGAACGAAGCGATGCTCGTCAGCGGGAACCAGAACAGCGCTAGTCCCTGAATGAACAGATACCAGTTGCCCGGCGTGAGCAATCCAGCGCGCGCACTTTCGCCGCCGAAATAGACCAACACCGCTGTGCCTGCGCCTGCGATGATATTCAGAATCGGGAAGATGCCGCTGAAGATGAAATTGCCACGCAGATTGACGCGGTACGACTGCCGATTCACGTCGAGGAACTCGTTGTAGACGGTGTGTTCTTGCCGGAACGTTTTGGCGACGCCGATCCCGCTGACGGTTTCCTGAATGTGAGCGCTGACGACCGCGCGGACGCGCCGCGAACGTGTCACCGCATCGCGGGCGATGCGCCGGAAGGCGAGCGCCGTCAGGATGATGAACGGGGCAAGCGCCAGTGTATAAAGTGTCAGGCGTGCATCGATGATGAACAGGTAGCCGAGCAGCAGGACAATCAGCAGCAGTTGGCTCATCAGATCGAGCGTGAGCGTGACCACGTTCGAGAACGCCTGTGTATCCGAGGTGACGCGGCTGACGATCTTGCCCGACGGAATCGAGTCGTAGAAAGATAGATCGCGCTTCAGAACAGCATCGAAAGCATCCTCGCGCACCTTCAGCACCATGTCGCCAATGACCTGATAGGACAGGGTGCGGCGCGCAAAATTGAATACCCACGACGATCCTGCCAGGAGCGTAATCAGGATGGCGAAGGGCAGTATGCTCGCCAGCGGATTGGCCTGAATTTGATCCAGCCCTTTGGAGATCACAATCGGCACGCTGGTATCGACCAGTGAGGTCACGACGATGATGACGGCCACGATCCCCATTTTGCGCAGGTAGGGGCGGAAGTAGGCCGCGATGCGGTTGACCAGATAGCGGTCGCCGTACTGACGGTCATAGGACTCGGCATCGAGTCCATCCATAATGAAGCCCATGCAGTCTCCTTACGCGGTTTGCGGTTCTTCAGTTTCGAGCGGCGGCAGTTCGATCTCGTAACGGGCGAAGATGCGGCGGTAGTGGGGCGAGCGGCGCAGCAGTTCCTCATGGGTGCCGTTGGCGACCAACCGCCCGCGTTCCAGCACCAGTATATGATCTGCCCAGCGAATTTGTGACAGACGATGTGTGATCAGCAGGGTCGTGCGTCCCTGCTGCGCGCGTCGGATTGCCTTCTGAATCTCATCCTCAGTCGCGCTGTCGATGGCGCTGGTCGAATCGTCGAGGATCAGGATACGTGGGTTGCTCAGGAAGGCGCGGGCGAGAGCGATGCGCTGGCGCTGACCGCCGCTGAGGGTAAAGCCGCGCTCGCCAACGATTGTTTGATAGCCGTCCGCGAACGACATGATGAACTCGTGCGCCTGCGCTTCTTTTGCCGCCTGCTCGATCTGCGCCTGTGTCGCGCTGGGAGCGCCAAAAGCGATGTTCTCGGCCAGCGTGCGTGAGAACAGGAACACGTCCTGCTCGATCTTCGAGATTTGTGAGCGCAGGCTGGTCAGGTTCCAGTCGCGCACGTCCACGCCATCGATCAGGATGCGGCCTTCAGTCGCGTCGTAGGTGCGGTTGATCAGTTCGGTCAGTGTCGATTTGCCCGAACCCGTCCCGCCGACAATCGCGACGGTTTGCCCCGGCTCGATGTGGAAGTTGATGTCTTGCAGCACCACGCCATCCTCATAGCCGAATGCAACGTTGTCAAAAGTGATGTCGCCCTTGACCGCCGCTGTATGACCGCTCAGGTTCTCGTCGATGTCGCTTTCCGCGAGGATGATGCCGAGAACGCGCTGCGCGCTGGCGAAGCCCAACTGAATCAGCGTCCAGGCGAAGATCGAGGCGAAGGTCGGCCAGCGCATCATGTTGAAGATGCCGACGAAGGCGATCAGCCCGCCGATGTCGATCACGTGGTTCTGATAAAGCACAACGGCGTGCAGGAAAGCCGCACCGAGCGCGACCGCGTAAATCAGCAGGGGCAGGTAGCGCGCTTCGATATAGCCCTGTTTGACGAAGTAGCCGCGAAACAGCTTGGCGTTGCGATAAAACTTGCGCCGCTCGAAGTTTTCACGCGCGCTTGCCTTGACAATCTCGATGCCGGAGATCGTTTCCTCAGCGACCGAGTTGAGCTTGCTGAACTGGTTGCGCTGCTTATACGCGACCGGATTCAGCCGCCGTGAATAGAAGCGCACTGACACAAAATAGGCCACGATGAACAGGATTGGCACGAGCAAAAGCTGCAAATTGATGGTGGCAATCACGATGACTGGAATGGCAAAGCCAAGCACGATGTCCGAGATGAACAGGATACCGGGATTGATCATCTGGTTCATCTGCTGCACGTCGTCGGTCGCCATCGCCATCAGGTTGCCGACCCGCTGCTGATCGTGGAAGGTCTGGCTCTTGCCGAGCAGACTGATGTAAAGCTCTTTACGTGTGCTCGCTTCGAGTCGTTCCGCGATCACCGAGAGCGACAGACTGCGCGTCAAATCACTGAAGCCTGCGCCGAGGAACATCGCCAGAATCAGCAGCGAGATCGTCAGTAGATCATCGACCGCGCCCGGTTTGACAATTGCATCCGCCGCCGTGCCGATCAAAATCTGCGCCTGCGAAAACATCGCCTGCTGACCAATGCTGAACAGGATAACGAGCAGCAGGAAGCCTTTGGATTCCCACAAGTGAGAGAAAATCCAGCGGAGCGCGCTGCGGTGGTTGTACTGGCGCGCGTTCTCAACCGAAAACTCGCTGTGTGCTGTCAAAGGGTTACTCCATTTGTGCAGAGCCGGTCTTGATCAATGCAGGTAAAACGCGAAGTGTGAAACAGCGCAGCAGACCCGGTGATAGGCCGGGTCTGCACAAACGCGCTTCGGATTTTGGAGGGCTGCTGCCAGGTTTCCAGCCAATTGCAGCGGCACGCTGTTACATAACGCCTGCACCCCCTGCCAGCCCGTGCCGGAAAAACTCTGTAATAGATTAGTCGCTTAACTGCGGTTAAAAGTGTCGCACGGGGGGCGCAAGCCCCGGAAAAATTGCTCTCAAAGCGGTCAGGGATTGCCCTGTATTTCGACCGCCTAGTCGGATTTCAGGGCGTGAAGCCCCACAAATTCGCTGAAAGCGGCGAAAAATTAAACGTTTAATCCATGTTATACACCCGATTGAGAAAATCTGGGCGGGCGGAAACCTGTAGACGACCCGCCCAGATGTCCCCAACAATTAACTGGCGATCTCGGCGAAGGCTGGATCGCTCTTGAGCTGGCGTAAGCCGAGACTCTTTTCCTTGCGCACGAGGTCTTCGCGGATACCGAGCTGTTCAGCGATTTCGGCAGTCGAGTAGCCGTATTCGTACAACAGCATGATGCGAGATCGGCGCGGTGGCAGATGTGCCAGCGCGGTTTGCAAGGACTCGTGTTCTTTCCAGAACTCGACACGCTCGTGGTCATGGTGATCCTCGGCGACAATCTCGACGAAATCGTCGAGCGGAACCTGTCCCGCTTCCTTCCGTGACGCCTCCATGATTTTGTACCAGGCGATCTTTTTGAGAAACGCCGTAAACGGTAGATTGCGATCCTGATACTGACCGTGCTCTACCTTCAGATAGGCGATAATCAACGTCTCTTGGAGAATTTCTTCATCGTCCGTATTGGTGCCGTTGCTCCAGCGAATGAACTTGAGCACCGGTTCATGTCCGCCCGCGCTGAGCCATTCGTTCCAGGCTCGCGCGCGGTCAGCACGTTCAGGATTGACACTCGGCAAGAGACGCTGGGTGAGCGGTTGAATCGACATGGAGTTTTCCTTCCTGAAGAAGATATGCACTTGGACACAGGGGTATGCAGTTGTTAAGGTGCCAAGAACCTATCGCGCGAAGGTATCTCAGACTGCTGTATGTCGAACTACGCAAAAGTGTGAAAACCTGTTCAAAAGTGTACCATGAGAACTCTTGTTCTGCAAGGGATTTAGAATAAATGTTTTATTTTGATCATTGATGTGTCAATTGTCAGGAGGGGTCAGATGGGGTCACTGCTGTTGTTGCTGCTGCTGTTGGGGTGAATGTTCCTCGTCCTCAGGCAGCCATCCGCTGACTGGAACGAGCGTCTCGGCGGTGTAGGGGGATTCGGTGGGCGTGATGTGAACGGCGACGGCTAATTCACTCTCGGCCTTGCCTTTGAACACGCCGCGCGTTGGCGGCACATCGTTGTAATCGCGGCCAATCGCCACGCGGATGTGCCGCTCGCCCGCGATCAGGTTATTGGTTGGATCGAAGCCAATCCAGCCGATTTGGGGTAGATAGGCTTCAACCCAGGCATGGGTCGCATCGGGTGTCGAGCGGTCGTGATGATCGAAGAACAGATAGCCGCTGACGTAGCGGCAGGGAATCCCGACGCTGCGCACCAGCGCGATCATGATGTGGGCGAAATCCTGGCAGACGCCTTTGCGCGCCGCCAGCGCCACGTCGATTGGTGAATCCACATCCGTAGTGCTAGCGGAGTAGTCAAGTGAGTTGAAGAGGCGCGTATTGATCTGATGGAGCAGGGAAAGCGGATCGGTGTTGCGGTTCACATCCAACTCCTGCGCGAACTGACGGAGCGCCTCGGAGGGCATCGTGCGCGGGCTGGCTTCCAGCATGTCCCAGAACTCGCCAGACTTGGCGACCTGATCGAGCGTGTCCCATGCGCCAGCATCAAGCGCATTGGGCAGGGGCGGCGGCGCGATCAATTCGACGATAGATTCGGCGGTGATTTTCAGTTGGTCGTGCTGTGTTGGAATGTCGAAGGAGTGAACGATATTGCCGAGGTAGTCGTAATGCTCGAAGGCGCGGGCGCGGGGGTAGGTCAGCAGATTGAAGCGCAAACAGCGCTGAATCCCTTCGGTGCGCGGCTGCATATATACCTCCATCACGCTCTCGCTGATGGGATCGCTGTAACGGAAGGTTGTCTCGTGCTTGACCGCGTAATACATCAAACGCTCCAAAGCTCAGGATACCAGTTCTTCGATGGGGTAGGTGATGTAGGTATGATAAATCGAGTCGTGAATCTGGTTACATTGTGACTCAATGTCGTTGAGATAAGTATACAGCCCACTGTTGATGATTTCATCGACCTGCCCGTAATCGAGCGTGGCGCGCAGTCGTCCGGCCAGTCGATTGACCTGACGGGCGCGCTTGCTCTCGGTCGATTGCGCGACCGCTTGCAGCGCCGAATGGAGTCCATTGGCAGCAAAGCGGATCGAGTGCGGAAATTCGGGGTTGAGGATCAGAAATTCAGCGATTCGATCCGGGCGCAGGTCGGCGGTGTAAACCTTGCAGTAGGCTTCAAAGGCGGTACAGGACTTGAGCAGCGCGATCCATTCCATGAAGGTGCTGGTCGCCGTTTGGTGATAGTTGAGTCCCGGCCATGCACTGTAATGGATTCGCAGCAGCGCGGCAGTCGCCAATGAGCGCTCGATCCAGCGTCCCATCTGGATGAACTGCCAGCCTTCACCGTGATTCATGGTCGAATCGGTGATGCCCTGAAACAGATGAATCCCTTGCTTGACTGACAGGAAAAACTCGTGCGGCTGATCATTCCAGATTTTGTCGAGCCGCGTACTTTTGACCTGAAGTGAGAGCCGATTGACTTCCTCCCACATCTCCGAGCTAATTTGCTCGCGGACGTGGCGGGCGTTCTCACGCGCCGCGCTCACACAGGCGCTGATCGAATTGGCGTTGGCGCTGTCGAAGGCAAGAATTTGCGTGCGTCCGTAAGGGTCGAGCGGCTTGCCGGGAAGGGGCACGTACAGGCTGTTGAAGATGCGCTCCCAACGCTGCTCCGCTGCTTCTGGTTCGAGTTCAACCATCATATGCAGTTGCAAATCGAGCAGGCGCGCGATGTGTTCGGCGCGCTCCAGATAGCGGCTCATCCAGTAGAGCGTATCGGCAACTCGTGACAGCATCGAAAACTACTCCTTCAGCGGTTAGCGAGAACGAGGTTCTTAGTTTTTGGTTCTTAGCTAAAAACTAAAAACTAATCACTTGCCTTTGCTCACCGCTAATTCTGCAACACCCACGTATCTTTACTGCCGCCGCCCTGTGACGAATTGACCACCAGTGATCCGCGCCGCAGCGCGACCCGTGTTAGCCCGCCAGGGACAATCGTGACCTGATCGCCGCCGTAGAGAATGTACGGGCGCAGATCGATGTGACGTGGCTCGACTTCGCCCTCGATGAAGCACGGCGCACGCGACAGCGACATGGTGGGCTGGGCGATGTAATTGCGCGGGTCGGCGTTGATGCGGCGGCGGAACTCCTCGCGCTCGGCAGCGGTGCTGTGCGGCCCGATCAACATGCCATAGCCGCCCGATTCACCGACGGCTTTGACGACCAGTTTTTCGAGATTGTCGAGGACGTGGCGGCGCTGTTTGTCGTCGTAAAGCAGGTAAGTCTCGACGTTGTTGAGGATCGCATCCTCGCCGAGATAGTAGCGAATGATCTGTGGGATGAAGGTGTAGATCGCTTTGTCATCGGCGATGCCTGTGCCAATCGCGTTGGCGAGGGCGACGTTTCCGGCGCGATAGACGTTGAGCAGCCCCGGCACGCCGAGCATCGAATCCGGGCGAAAGACCAGCGGATCGAGGAAGTCGTCATCGACGCGGCGGTAAATCACATCGACGCGCTGCAATCCGGCGGTCGTGCGCATGTAAAGCACGTTGTCATGCACGAGCAGATCGCGCCCCTCGACCAGCGTGATTCCCATCTGGCGGGCAAGGAAGGCGTGCTCGAAATAGGCCGAGTTGTAGACGCCGGGCGAGAGCAGCACGATATTCGGATCAAGACGGCGCTTCGGAGCGAGCGAGCGCAACGTGCCGAGCAAGGCTTGACCGTAGTGATCAATCGAGCGCACGCCGTAAGCGCTGAACAGACGTGGGAAAACGTACTTCATCACCTGCCGATTGGCGAGCATGTACGAGACGCCGCTCGGTACGCGCAGGTTGTCTTCGAGGACGACGAACTCGCCGTTGCCAACGCGGATCAAGTCCGTACCGACAACCGCAACGTACACGTCATTGGGCACGCGCACCCCGCGCATCTGCCGCCGATAATGCTTGCAGCTAAAGACCAGCTCACGCGGGACGACGCCATCGTTGAGGATTTGCCCATCGTGGTAAATGTCGCGCAGGAACAGGTTGAGCGCGGTGATACGCTGGGCGAGGCCGCGCTCCAGCACGTCCCATTCGGCGCTGGTGATGATGCGCGGCAGCAGATCGTAGGGGAAGATGCGCTCGGTTCCCTGATCGTTGCCGTAAACCGTGAAGGTGATACCCTGATGCAGAAACGAGAGATCGGCGGCCTGCTGGCGTTCCTGAAGCTCGGCGGCAGGCAGTTCGAGCAGGCGTTGATAGATGGCGCGGTAGTGGTCGCGCGCGACGCCCTCGCCGTCGAACATCTCGTCGTAGGCGTCGCCGATTTCGTATTGCGTGAATGGGGCGGGAAAGCGGGTCGTTGTGCCCATAGGCATCCCGAAAGAATACGTTTAAAGGAACATAATATTAAGCTGCCGAACGCTTGAACACTACGCAGGGTTGACCAAACGCCGCCCGCTTCTTTTTAGTCAGATTGTACAGCGGGCTGATCACTGATCCACGTTTCGACCGTCTGCCGTAGTTCGCGCAGCGTGAACGGCTTGCCGAGGATCGCGCTGATCCCATTGTCGAGGTAGCGGCGGCGCTGCTCCTGCTCGATGCTGGCAGTGAAGGCGATGATCGGCACGCTCTTTTTGATGTCGTCGAGCGCACGGATGTGGCGCGTCGTCTCCAGGCCATCCATGATCGGCATGTGCATGTCCATCAGGATCAAGCGGTAATCCTGCTGCTCGAACAGGTCAAGCACCTGTTGACCATCGCCAGCAACATCGACCTGATAGCCGAACTGTTCGAGGGCATGGACGACGATTTGGCGGTTCATTGGCTCGTCGTCGGCAACCAGAATCCGAGCAAGCTGGGCAGATGGGGGCAGCGAATCGTCAGGATTGATCAGATCAGCAGCAAATTCGCGGTTCGCATGGTTCGCCAGCAGTTGATGCAGGTCGGTTGGATGAACAGGACGGCGCAGGTGCAGATCGAAACTGGAACTGGTCAGGGTTTCGTCGTCGTAAAGCTGAATCAGCAGCGGCATCTGCATGTCGAGCGCATCGCGCAGGGCATCGAGCAGCGCTTCCTGTTCTTCAAGCGGCCTGAGCGAACGGAAAAACAGAATATCGACGGCTTCCTCGCGCTTGGCGGTGGCGACCAGCAGTTCGCGCGCTTCGTCCATCGTACTGGCTTCGATTACGTTGGTTCCCCACAGGCGAATCTGTTCGCCGAGCAGGTAGCGCGCGCTGTTTTCCTCATCCATGACCATGACTTGCAGGAAGTTGAAGTCGGTGTTGAGCGTGGCGCGGTCGGTCAGCGCGACAATCGGTACTGTGAGCGTGAAACCAAAGGTGCTGCCTGCGCCGACGACGCTGCTCACGTCGATGTCGCCGCCCATCAGCGCGACCAACTGCTTGCAGATCGCCAGCCCCAGCCCCGCGCCGCCGTAGCGCCGCGTGGTCGAACTATCGGCCTGAACGAAGCTGTCGAAGATTTGCGCCTGCCGATCCGCCGGGATGCCGATGCCCGTATCCCTGACCTCGAAGCGCAGGCGCGAACGCCCATGCACGGAGTTCAACTGATGTACGGCAATCTGAATGGAGCCAGTCTGCGTGAATTTGATCGCGTTGCCAACCAGATTAGTCAAAATCTGGCGCAGGCGGGTCGGATCGCCGAGGACGCGGGCAGGCACTTCGTCATCAACGGCGGCAGTCAGTTCAAGCTGCTTTTTTCCGGCCTGAATGTTGAGCAGCGATTGGATTTCGGTGACGATGCCGCGCACATCCATTGGGATGTGTTCGAGCGCGACCTTGCCCGCTTCGATCTTGGAGAAGTCGAGAATGTCGCCGATCAGCGCGAGCAGACGGTTGGCGCTGCTGTGCGCGATCTCGACAAACTCCGTCTGATCGTCGGTGAGCGTCGTCTCATGGAGCAGGTCGAGCATCCCGATCACGCCGGTCATGGGCGTGCGCAGTTCGTGGCTCATATTCGAAACGAAATCGCTCTTGAGCTTGGCCGACCGGATTGCTTCGTCGCGCGCTTCAATCAGATCAAGCTGGGCTTTTTCGCGTTCGAGCAGGCGCGCGTAGTTTTGTACCAGCGTGCGCGCGGCGGCGATTT
>DASZXN010000216.1:0-1783 GCA_035545875.1 Phototrophicaceae bacterium | reverse complement strand
CTGTATCTCGAATACGTCACGCTCGGCTGGAACGTGGTCGGCACGGGAATCGTGATCGCGGCGGCGCTGGCCGCCGGATCGGTCGCGTTGGCGGGCTTCGGCATCGATTCGCTGATCGAAATCTTCGCCTCAGTCGTGGTCGTCTGGCAGTTGCGGGGCGGCGATCCTGCTCGCGAGCGCCCAGCGCTTCGGCTGATCAGTATTGCCTTTTTCGCGCTGGTGCTGTACGTGTTGGCGCAGTCCGCGCATACCCTGATCACGCAGGTGCGTCCGCAAACGTCCCCGCTGGGGATTGTCTGGCTCGCCGCCACGCTGATCGCCATGCTGGGGTTGGCGTGGGGCAAAAGCCGCACCGGAGCGGCGCTCAACAACGTCGTTTTGCAGACCGAAGGCCACGTCACGCTGGTCGATGCGTATCTGGCGGCGGCGGTGCTGATCGGGCTGGTGCTGAATGCCTTGTTGGGCTGGTGGTGGGCGGATTCGCTGGCGGCGCTGGTAATCGTCTACTATGGTGTGCGCGAAGGCTGGCACGCCTGGCATGAAGCGAGCTAATTCCTGATGATCGATCCAGCGTTAAGCGCGCGGGTGGATGCAGTTTTCGCCGATCTGAATGGAGCAGATCAACCCGGTGGTGTGCTGCTGATCATCGATCAGGATCAGATCGTCTACAGCCGGGGTTATGGTCTCGCCAATCTGGAAACAAAGACGCCGAATACGCCCGATTCGGTGTTTTATCTGGCCTCGCTTTCCAAACAGTTCACTGCAATGGCGATCATGCTGCTGGCCGAACGCCAGCAGCTTCGCTATGACGACCCGCTCCTGACCTACGTGCCGCAGTTTTCGGCGTGGGGTGCAGAGATCACCCTGCGCCACCTGCTGAACCATATCTCCGGCCTGCCCGATTACATCGCGCTGTTCACGACGCAGGTATATGGCGAGAATATCCGCGAGTACACCCGCGAAATCACGGGCATCACCAACGCAGCGGCGGTACAGCGCGTGCTGAGTGAAGCCGGGCTGAAATTTCCGGTCGGCCAGCAATATCAGTACAGCAACACGAATTACGTGCTGCTGGCGCTGATCGTCGAAGCGGTTTCCCGCCAGTCATTTGCGGATTTCCTGCGCGAGAACATCTTCGACCCCCTCGGTATGCAGCACACGTTTGTTTACGACACTTCTCGTCCAGAAATTCCCAATCTGGCGCAGGGCTATCTGCTGGAGGAGGGTCGATTCGAGCGCTGGGATTATCCGCTGCTGACGGCGGGCGACGGCGGGATATTCTCAACACTCAATGATCTGTTTCGCTGGGATCAGGCGCTCAATAGCGAGCATCTTGTCCCAAAGCCGACGTTAGAGCGGGCATTTACCTCCGGCACCTCCAATGATGGCAAGCCCGTCGGCTATGGTTTCGGCTGGATGACGGCTGTCTTTCCGGGGCTGCGCCACGTCGCGCACGGGGGAAGTCTGTGCGCGTACAACAACTATCTCATCCGCTTTCTCGACAGCCAGCGCACGATTATCGTGCTGACCAATCATCGCTGGGCGCCCGGCCCGCGCCTGCGCGCGCATCAGGTCGCGGAAATCCTGTTTGGCTATGTTGAGTAGCGCGACCCGATGCGCAGGGTGAACGCATCAAATTTATGTTCGGGTCATAATAGGCGATACGGATTTTGTCGGGACGCGATTGATCGCGTCCGGCAGAGCGGACGGCATCAATGCCGTCCCTACGATTCCTTGTGACCCTTTGTGACTTTCCATCTGATTTTGATGCGTTTGCCCTGAC
>DASZXN010000215.1:0-6039 GCA_035545875.1 Phototrophicaceae bacterium | reverse complement strand
CTGATGCGCAGCCTACTGGACACGGCGATCCCGAACCGCGACATCAACGCGCTGATCTGGCTGACGCTCGGCATGTTCTTCATCCCTGTCGTCAGCGCTGGCTTGAGCGTCATTCAGCGCTGGCTCAATGCCAGCGTCGGTGAAGGTGTTGTCTACGACCTGCGTACAGCGCTCTACGCCCATTTGCAGGAGATGTCGCTGCGCTTCTTCACCAACACCAAAGTCGGTGAATTGATGAGCCGCCTCAACAACGACGTGGTGGGCGCGCAGACGGCCATCAGCAACACGATTGTCAGCGTGATTACCGACATTGTGCAGGTGATTTCGGTCGCCGCTGTGATGCTCAGTCTCGAATGGCGCTTGACGCTGATCAGCGTGGCGATCATCCCGCTGTTCATCTGGGCGGCGCGGCGCGTCAGCACCCGCCTGCGCGACATCGCTCGCCAAACGCTCGACGCCAACGCCTCGATGAACGCCATGATGAACGAGACGCTCAACATCAGCGGCGTGCTGCTGGTCAAGCTGTTCGGGCGCATCCCGCAGGAAGTGGATCGCTTCAACGAGCGGGCGCACAAAGTTCGTCGGCTGGGCATCGAGCGCGCGATCTGGGCGGTGCTGTTCTTCGCGCTGATCGGCCTGTTCACGGCGATTGGCACCGCGCTGGTTTACGGCATCGGCGGCTATCTGGTCATCCAGAACGCCTTCACCATCGGTACGATTGTCGCATTCGGGTCGTACCTGCGCACGCTCTACAGCGCCCTGCAAGACCTCGCCAACGCGCCGGTTGATATTGCGACCTCGGTCGTCAGTTTCGAGCGCGTGTTCGAGGTGATCGATCTGCCGCTCGAAATCGCTGACAAGCCGGGCGCATATAAGCTCGACCAGGTACGCGGCGACCTCGAATTTGACGACGTGTCGTTCAAGTACGAACTACGCGAGGAAAATCTCCTGAGCGAAGTCAAGCGCTACGGGCAGGTTTCGAACGTGACGGCGGTTTTGTCCGGCGGCGACGGCAAGCCGGGGCGCGGCAAAAACGGCGGTGATGAGCCAGCCCCACCGCATCATCAGGCGCGCGAGGCCGCGCTCGACCACATCTCGTTCCAGGTCAAGGCGGGTCAGCTCACCGCGCTGGTCGGGCCAAGCGGCGCGGGCAAGACCACCATGACCTACCTGATTCCGCGCCTCTACGATCCAACCGAAGGGCGTATCCTGATTGACGGTCATGATCTGCGCGACGTGACCCGCACCTCGCTGATGGAGCAAATCGGCATGGTGACGCAGGAGACGCACCTGTTCCACGACTCGATCCGCACCAATCTGGTCTATGCCAAACTCGACGCGACGCAGGCTGAGATCGAAGCCGCCTGCAAAGCCGCTAATATTCACGACTTCATTATGGGCTTGCCTGACGGTTACGACACGATTGTCGGCGAGCGTGGCTATCGCTTGAGCGGCGGCGAAAAGCAGCGTGTCGCCCTCGCCCGTGTGATCCTCAAAGACCCGCGCATCCTCGTGCTCGACGAAGCGACCAGCCACCTCGACAGCGAGTCCGAGGCGCTGATTCAGGAGGCGCTCAAGCGCGTGATGGCCGGACGCACCAGCATCGTGATCGCGCATCGCCTGAGCACCATCCTCGCTGCCGACCTGATTCTGGCGATGGATCGCGGCCACATTGTCGAGCGCGGCACACACGAGCAGTTGGTCGCGCAGGGCGGGCTGTACGCTCACCTGTACGAGACCCAGTTCAAACGCGGCGAAATCACCGAAGCGCCGACACCGTAATCTGCGCCGAACACTTCCGTAGGGGCACAATATATCGTGCCCCATACGCACCAGGATAAAGGGTTAATTCCAGCGCCGTTGCTCGTATCGCCGTAGGCTCGACGCCTACGGCTAGGACTTCAAGCCCACTTCAGTGGGCTGGCAAACCGGGCGCTTGCTGCGCAGTCGGCTTCAGCCGACTTGGGTTTCGTAGCCCGACGTTTTGAACGTCGGGCGAGGCCAGCAACGACGCTCGTTTTGAGCGCTGAACTTGGCACCAATAGGGCACGATATATCGTACCCCTACAATGCCCGCAGATCGCTATTTCAGCGCTTTGATCATTTCCACCCGCCTGAAATCTTCGTAGAAGCCGAGCGCTTGCAGCGTCGGCCAGAGGGGGCTATCCGCAGGCAGATTCTCGAAATAGGTGTCGTGCGTCGGGTAAGCGCTGTAGATCGTGCGCACGAGGTTCGCGGCTGCGGTCTGATCCTTCGTTCCAAACACCAGATGGGTGATCTGCGTGCCTGTGTTGCGCAAGACGATCCAACCCTCGCCAGCGCGCAGCCCTTCCAGATGATCCGCGTTGCGCAGTGAAGCCGTCTCGTCCACCCAAGACTGCCGTTCCGCACGTTGATACAGACAAGCATCGATTTCGGCGCTCGTTAGCCGCTGGACAGGTGTGTCCGGCGGTTCCAATCCGCTCGCCTTGCGGCGCAGCACTAGCAGCAAGCGCTCATCGATGAAGCCGACCTTGTGAAACAGGTGGATCGCAGGCGCATTCCCTTCAATTACTTCAAGCTGCATCAGGCGCAGATCGCGTTCCCGTGCCACGTCGATCAATCCCCCGACGATCAGATCGCCGATGTGCTGACCGCGTGCCTCCGGCGCGATGCCGACGCGGGTGATCCATGCCCGATCCCCGCGCAGGCCGAGCATCCCGATCCCGACGAAGCGCGCGCCATCGCGGACGACGAACGAGGCATTCACGTCCACGTCATAAATGCGCAGGTATTCGCCCATGCGCGCCGCGTCCAACTGCATCGGCACGATGTAATCTGTGCGACCCGCATTATAGATTTGAGTGATTTGTTCGAGCGAAAAGCCGCTTGCGCGTATCAGTTCAGGCATTTTGCTCCACATTTTCTGAGGCAGTTAACTGCTGCACGGCTTTACTGGGGATGGCGAAAAAGACCGCCATCGCAAAGCTGGTCGCAATGCCGAGCATCGGCTGAAGCAGCGCCAGCAGCACCGTGACCATATACAGCGGCGGGCCAAAGTTATACTGCCGCGTGATCGCAGCGACAAGCTGGCGGTCGGTCTGCTCGGAGAACAGCCGGTTGTCGTGCGCGGCGTAGCGCCAGAGCAGGTTGAAGAAAATCGAGACGATCACGAACCAGCCGTTGTAGATCATCACCGCCAGCGTTTCGTCCGGCTGCTGCAAAAACTGGGCCACCAGCGCCGTCCAGAAGGGCACGAGGATTACTCCGAAGAGCAGCAGCCCATTGAGCAGCATCAAGCCAGTGTCGCTCCGGCGAATCGCCGTGAACAGCCGGTGATGGTTGATCCACATGACGAGGATGAAAAAGAAGCTGGCGATCAGTGCCAGAAAGGTCGGCCAGCGGTCGATCAGGCTGGCGATCAGGCCGCTGAGATGCGCTTCCTGCGCGCTCGGCACGCTAATATTCAGCACCAGCAGCGTGATCGCAATCGCGAACACGCCGTCGCTGAAGGCTTCGATTCGTCCGGTTTCTTTTTCAGCGCCTTGCTTCGTTTCCATGAGTAATTCGATCAATACCCTAATAGGGGCGCAGCGGGCTGCACCCCTCTGCCAAACCGGGCTGGATATCTACGTCCTGATGACGCGAAAATTCATATGCGTGACACCGGGCGCAGCGACCGAATCAAGCCGTTCCAGTTCGAGCGGCTGATCCAGATGCTCGAACAGCCGGACGCCCTGCCCCAGAAACACGGGTACGAGGTCGATATGGATATAGTCGAGCAGCCCCAGCTTGTGTACCTGCTGCACAATCGTGGTCGAAGCGATCACAATGTCCTTATCGCCCGCGATCTCGCGCGATTTCGCCAGCGCGCTCTCGATGCCGTCGGTCACGAAGGTGAACGGCGCGTCAGGATGCCTGTCGATCCATGCCTGCGGGACGTGATGGGTCACGACCACAACGGGCAGATTGATCGGATGTTTGCCGCCCCAACCGTCAGTGATGTCGAACAAATGCCGACCAGCGAGCAGCACGCCGTTGGTCTGCATGGCGCTTTCGAGCATCTCGGCGCTCTGTTCGGAAATTTTCGTCTCGATGTCGTGATCGCCCGCCTTCATCGTCGTCTCGATGCTGCCCATCGAGTACCACTTGAAGATATACGTCTCGTCGTCGTTCGGCCCGGCGACGTAGCCATCGAGTGACATTGAAAATCCGGTCGTGATGCTGCCCATGTTCGCGCTCCTTCACAGTGATTATCGTGCAATTTCCAGAACATTTGTATGATAATCCAATGGAGAGTCGCTGTCTTGTACGGAATGGCAAGCCGGATCGCTCATGCGGCTGATTTGCGCGGGGGTGTGACCAACGAACAGCCTGAGCGAGCGCGTCAGGTGCGCCTGATCGAAATAGCCCGCTTCCTCGACCACATCGAGAATCGACATGCCTTGCAGCAGCAGCGCTTGTGCCTGCTGTGCCCGTTTCATCTGACGAATGTGTCCCTGCGTGACACCGGTCGCCTGCAAAAAGCGATGGCGCACGGTGCGCGGCGAGGTATCTTCGGGTAGTTGATCGTCGAGCGCGGCGCAGACGAGCGGATCGCGCAGCAGAATTTCGTCGCGCACCAGCCGCTCGACGAACGTCTCGGCGTTGTCGAAATCGGGATACTCCCACGCCGATCCCTTCAGCCAGAACTTGCCGACGGCTTCGGGCATTTCCGTTTCCAGATCGAGGTAGCGCTTGACGGGTAGATGCGGCATGAACGTGCCCAGCCTGAAACGAATCCAAAGCAGTTCCGCGCCTGCATCCCAGAACGCCCGCCCCGAAGTCGAGCAAGGGCCGACGGCCAGCGCACGCAGCACGCCGCGATAGCGCACAAAGACCATATGCCAGTGGCTCGTCGCCGGGCGAATCGGCGCGTCTTTTTTGAGCGTCCGCCCGCGAATCACATTCTCGATATAAGGCGAGTCCGACAGGCGTTCTTCAAAAGCAATTGTCATGCGTGTGTCCACATTTGGAACAGTGATTGTGCTACACTATAGAACAAGCGTCGCTGAACCGCCACATTGCGAGCAGGCATGAAATCATCAGCCAAGAAATATCTGGTATTCATTAGTCATTCCGGTGAAGACACGTGGGTCGCTCAACAAATTGCGCGAGAAATCAAAGCCGCCGGAGCAGATGTTTTTCTTGATGCAGCGAATATTAAAATCGGTGATGAGTTCGAGGAAGATATTCTCAAATCACTCGATATTGCTGATGAACTTCTCGTGTTATTTACACCCTGGGCGCTCGAACGACCTTATGTTCTGGCAGAAATTGGCGCGGCCTGGAGTCGTCGTATTCCGATTGTGACAGTTTTGCATGGTCTCTCGATTGCGGAGTTTAGAGGTCGTCCTAATCTGCCTATATTCTTGATTAAGCGTGATATGATTAAGCTGAACGATATTGATCAGTATTTCTCCCAATTGCGAGCACGAGGAGAAAGCGAGAATCGCCATGAATAGTGCCACGAAGGAATACAGTATTTTCCTCTCTTATGCCCGGCAAGATCAACTCTGGGTTTCAGACTTTGCCCGCGCGCTGGATACAGCCGGTATCCATGATTATTGGGTCGATTCTAAAGCGCTTGCTGCCGGACAGAATTGGGAAGAACTGCTTCAAGAAGCACTTCGCCAAAGTGAAATCTTCATCTTGATTTTGACTCCGAACAGTTTGGAGAATCCCAACGTCTTCTTTGAGTTGGGTGCGGCCTTCGCAGATAATAAGCAAATCATCCCTGTACTGGTAGGTGACATTGACGTGAAGCAGGTTCCACTTTCACTCACTTCACGTCAATGGCTGCGCACCGATTCCCCGACCGAAGCCGGGAAACAGGTCGCGCGAATCATTCAGGAAAGCACACACTCACCCAAAAACGAGTAATTCGTTACAGCGTTCCACCCAAATTCCAGGGGACAAATTCCTCCTCGCCCACGCCCTGCGCCTCGCTCTTGGACTCCTGCCCCGACGCGACCGCGATCACCAGATCGAGCAGTTCGGCGGCGGCCTGCTGCATGTCCG
>DASZXN010000214.1:0-2983 GCA_035545875.1 Phototrophicaceae bacterium | reverse complement strand
TGACCTCGACCGGGATGAGTTGGGTCAAGGTTCCCCTGATTTGGAAAGAGGGAGCCAGCCCTGACAGCGTGAAAGGCGTGATCGAGCAGATTCACGCGGGCGGCCTGAAAGCGCTGCTGCAAATCAGCGGCGATCCGGTGGACATGGCCGGAGATTATGCTCACTACGACGACGATTATGTCAACTTCCTCAGCGCGGTTGCGGCGCTCGCGCCGGACGCGATTGAGGTCTGGGGCGGCGAGAATGTCCCTGACAACTGGGCGGCAGGCCAGATCGACCCGACGGCGTATACGCAGCTTTTGACCTCCGCCTACCGCGCGATCAAGCAGGCGAACGGCCACGTCCTCGTGATCACGGGAGCGCTGGCGCAGACCATCGCCTATAACGGGACGTGCAGCGCGGCAGGTTGCGACGACGTGCCTTATCTGATTGCGATGGCGTCCGCTGGCGCGGGGCAAGCGGCGGACTGCATCGGCGTGAATTACACGCTCGGCTCAACTTCACCCGATCAGACCGCCAACGATTCGCGCGGCAACCAGTATGTCTATTATTACCAACTGGTCGTCAGCACCTACGCCAGCATCTTCCCCAGCAAGCCGCTCTGCTTCACCGGGCTGGGCTATCTCGTGCCGAGCGCCGACTCGACCGACACGCCCTGGGCATCCAAGACGACGCCGGAAAATCGCGCCAACTGGATTGCGCGCGCGAGTCAGCTTGCCGCGCAGAGCGGGCGCGTCCTGATGCTGATCGTCTACAATCTCGACGAGACCGATGGGCAAGCCGCGAACTACGCCATCCTCGGCGCGGATGGCTCCTGTTCCGCCTGCGATAAGCTCAATACCACGTTACGGGGATAAGCGCATTTGTCGGGGCGCAGCGCGCTGCGCCCCGACAGAATTTACACCAGATAACCGCCGTTGACCGCGTAAACTCCGATGAAAATATTGATCAGCACCAGCAGATTGACAATCCGCGAGACCATCGTCGCGCGGTTGAGCGCCGCTTCCGCTTCAGCAGGCAGCGGCGTACCGGCATTGATCGCCTGCATGACCTGGGGCAGCGCCTGACGGGTCGTCCGCGTAACCATCGAGCCGACCAGCGCCATCGCAATGATGAAAATGATCTGCTTGATCACCAGCCACGTCGGGGTATACACGCCGCCGATGCCGAGGATGCCATAGCGGAACTCGAAGGTCAGCAGCAGCCCGGTGATCAGAATCCCCGTGCCGCCAACCGTACCCATCAGACTGGCAGCGCGCGCTGTGCCCAGCACGGCAATCGCCTGCCCCGCCTTCCCCTTCATCGATTGAGCGAGTCGGTCGAGCGCGAACTCGGCCACAAACTGGCTGATCCAGACACCCGCCGAAATGATATGCAGGGCCAAAAAGAATAGCGTGAGTTGATCGCTTGTCATCAAAACCCCCAAAGCATTGTAAAAGACGAATCGGCTCTATGGTCTACGGAATCGTATCACCTATAGGACAGTTCGCCCATCGAATTTGTGACATCAGCCGGGAAATTCAGGAGGTTTGGGCTGCGAGCGCGCGATCTCGATTTTGCGCAGGTACTCAATCACCTGCTCGTAAGGGAGCGTGCGCCAGTCCACGCCGAGCTTTTGCCCCAGCAGACGCGCCGCGCGGCGGTAGCGCGGATCGTCAGGGCTGATCGGCTCTGTCCCGCGCAGTTCATTCATCGTCGGGAACCCCGCGCTGCTTCATATCGTCAAGGATGCGCTCGTAGGCTTCGTTGATCTGCTGCATTCGGACAGTCGCCTCCGGGTCGCTGTTGAGGTCAGGATGGAAACGCCGCGCCAATTTGCGATATGCCTGCCGAACTTCGCCGCGTCCAGCATTCTCGGCGATGCCAAGCCGCCGATAGTAGACGCTCAAGGCCGAGTTGACGACTGCCGTAGGCCGCGTGTCCCCGGTCGCTTCGAAATTAGCGATCCGCCACACCCCCGCGATCAACGGCGAATGGGTGCTGACCGTCTCGCCGACCAGTTCGGTCGCGTCGATCACACCGCCGTGCCGGGCGGTGCGTACCGCGCCCGCGCCTTCAAAATAGACCGGGAAGATGAAGAAATCCTCGCCGAGCCAGGCGTCGTAGGCATAGATTTTGTCGCCGTGCAGCGCGAGCAGCGCTTCCATCCAGTCGTTGTCGTTGGGGCGAAAACGCGCGCCGTGAATCGGCAGCAGCAAATCCGCCCACAGGATGAACAGCGTGTAGATGCCGATGGCGGTGTTCGCCGCGACGATCCCGCGAATTTCGTAGACGGTGATCTCGTTCTCGATCAGGTAGATTTGGACAATCTCGTTGCTTTCGAGCGAGACGCGAATCAGGTCGCCGCCGTCATAGGTGACTTCGAGGCGTGGACGCCCCTTCTGAAGCTCGTTGACCAACTGCGCGCTAATGCGGCGCGTATCAAAGCGCATAACGATCAGACGCGAAAGACGCTCTATAACCTACACGGTCGATGTGTTAAGGGGATTATAACGCACAAATCGCCCGACGCTAAAGCATCGGGCTACAAAACCCAAGCCCTCTGAAGAGGACTGTTTTCCAGAAGGAGATTCTGAGAAGTGACAGCGCAAACGCCGATTTTGTAGGGGCGCACCTCCGTGTGCGCCCAAATCAAGGGCAGACACAATAGGTCTGCCCCTACCGAAAACGCCCCGATATAGAATCAAAAGGGCGGGGTTTTACGCCCGCCCATAGGCATCAACTTAACGCTTTCATCTTAGCCCTCATCCCCGACCCTTCTCCCTGAGGGAGAAGGGCGAAAACTGAGTTTTCAAGGTTTTTAAGCCCCTCGCCCTGAGGGTTCACTACACGACACAAGTCATAGAAGGGTGACAAAAGAGAGTTCATCAGGCACAGTGGAAGTCTCCCAACAACCAAGAGTGTCTGGTGAACTCGATGAAACTGTATCATGTGATGAGCGCAATAGTAAATCAGTTGAGTTTAGAAGTGCGGGTGCGGCGGG
>DASZXN010000213.1:0-1873 GCA_035545875.1 Phototrophicaceae bacterium | reverse complement strand
AACCTGATGCTCGTAATTCAAACGCAAGCACATGTACAGAGCATAAGGGAGCAATCATGCCCTCAGAAGCAGTCAGGCCGCATCACGAACGTCGCAATTCAGCCGAGTTTATGGGCGTCCGTCTCGCCTTAGTGACAGGCGCAACCCTTGCCGTCCTGCTGGGCGCGCAGATGATCGCCAATCTGGACGCCGCAACCACAGCAAGCGTCAGCGCGACCGTCAGCGATAATTCGCAGGTTACGGTCGTCGCCACCGCCGCGCCGGTGCAGTCGAGCGCTGCCACGCTCGGCAGCACCGTCAGCGACCCCGAACAAAGTACCACCACGACGACCGACCAGACGACGAATATCACCACCACGTCGAGCCAACCGAACCCACGCACTCATTCGAGCCGCTAGCGGAAAGGAACCCGCACCATGCCGAACTACAGCCTTCAATTCAAAGCGATGGGATCGCACATGCAGGTCTGGTTGAGCGCTGCTTCGCCAGCAGCGGCGCAAATTCTCGATCAGGTGCCGGACTGGTTCGAGGAATGGGAAGCCGCGCTCTCGCGCTTTCGCCCCAGCAGCGATCTCTGCCGCCTGAATGAACATACCGGTGAATGGACAGTTGTCTCGCCCGTGCTCTTCGATCTGGTCTGCGCCGCGCGCTATGCCGCGCAGCAGTCGAACGGCATGTTCAACCCGTTGATCCTCGGTGCGCTCGAAGCGGCGGGCTACGGCCACAGTTTTGATCAGCCTATGTCCGTTCAGGCCCATGCAGCGGTTTCCGCCGTTGCGCCCTGGGAAGCGCTTCAGCTTGATTTCGACCGCAAGGCGGTTTGTCTGCCACGAGGCGCGCGCCTCGACCTCGGCGGGATCGCCAAAGGCTGGGCGGCGCAGGAGGCAGTGGATCGGCTGGCGGATTACGGCGCGTGTCTGGTCGATGCAGGCGGCGATCTGGTCGCGCACGGCAGCCCGGACGAGAGCGGCGGCTGGGTTGTCTCTGTCCCTAATCTGGACGAATCGGCGGATTTGTATCGTCTCCTGCTCATTGATCAGGCCGCCGCCACCAGCGGCAGTGACTATCGCCAGTGGCAGCGCGACGGTCAGCTCATGCACCACCTGATCGACCCGCGCACCAGCCAACCTTCGACTAGTTCGGTGCTGCGCTCCACCGTCATCGCCCCGGACGCGGAAGCGGCGGTCGTCTGGGCGAAAGTCAGCCTGCTCACCGAGCAGTTCTCCGAATATCCAACCATCTTTGTCTACCGCGACGGCGCGGTCGAATCGAACCTGGAGATCAAACCATTATGATTCAGCCAACGACCCATCCATCAAAGCCGGATGTGACACACCAGTTTGATTTGTTATCCGGTGTGCTTGTCGGCGTGATCGCCCTCATCGCCATCATCTACGGCGTTCAGATGGGCTTGATCAGCTTTACCCTGTTCGATAGCGAGCAGTGGGCGTGGTACATCGTGCGTGCCGCCGGACTGACTGGCTTCCTGATGCTTGCTGCTTCGATGCTCTGGGGTATTTTCCTGTCGAGCCATATTATCAAGGATTGGGTTCCCGGCAGGATCAGTATGTTGTTCCACGCGACGACCTCGTGGCTGGCCGTCGTGCTGACGCTGGCGCATATGGGCTTGCTGCTAGTCGAGAGCTATTACACCTATACCCTCTCCGACCTGCTGGTTCCCTTCACCGGGCCTTACCGACCAGTCGCGGTTGGTGTTGGTATCATCGCCTTCTGGATGATTCTCGCCGTAACCATCAGCTTCGGTCTACGCCGCTTGCTCAGCCGCCGCGCGTGGCTGTGGCTGCATTACACCAGCTACCTCGCGTTCGGATTGGTTGCCGTTCACGCGCTGTTCGCTGGAACTGACGCGACT
>DASZXN010000212.1:0-2447 GCA_035545875.1 Phototrophicaceae bacterium | reverse complement strand
CATGATCAGCGGCAGGAAGAACGGTCCCCACGAGTTATTGAAGGCCAGCACCGCCGCCGCGCCGACACCTGGCAGCGCCATCGGCAGGACGACACGCCAGAGCGCCGTCAGGCGGCTCGCGCCGTCGAGCCACGCCGCTTCTTCCAGTTCCATCGGCACCGAGTCGAAAAAGCCTTTCAGCACCCACATGATAAAGGGAATCTGCACCGTTCCGATGCCGATAGCGACGCCCTGAAGTGTGTTGAGCAGCTTGAGGTCGCGCATGACCAGATAGAGCGGCAGCACCGTCGCGGTGATCGGGATAATTTGCAGGATGAGAACGCCGTACATGAGTTCGCGCCGACCGCGAAAACGCGCACGAGAAAGGGCGTAACCCGCCAGCGTGCAGACGACAATCGCCAGCAGCACGGCTCCGCCGACGGTTACCGAGCTGTTGAGCATGGCGCGCAGAACGTTGCCCTTCTTCGGATCGAAAGCATCGGCGAAGTGATCGAGCGTCAAGCCTTCCGGTGTGAACAGGTAGAGGCTGGAGTAGTCGGCGGGCTTGATCCCGAAAGCGCTCACGAACAGCCAGATGAATGGCACGAGGTTGAAGAGCGCCAGCCCAAGAATGAAGATATAGATAGCAACGCGCTCGGCGCGCTTGGCAAAGGGATAGTTATCGTAACGAGCGCTGGACTTGTCCGGTAAGGAAGCAACAGCCATTTTAGGTTCTCTCTATCATTTCAAACGGCGCAGCGCGGGTGACGATTACAGTTCAACCCGCATCAGCCGGACATAGACAATGGCGATAATGAAGCTGATCACGAGCATGACGACGGCGGTCGCGCTGCCCAAGCCCAGTTCAAAGTACCGGAAGCCCTCGTTATACATGAAGATGCCCATGATGGTGGTCGAGGTGCCGGGGCCGCCGCGCGTCAGCGCATAAACCAGATCAAAGGTGTTGAGGCAGCCAAGCGTGTTGAGCAGCAGCCAGAGCAGCAGCACGAATCGGATCAGCGGCAGCTTGATATAGCGCAGCGTTTGCCAGCCGCTCGCGCCGTCGATCTGTGCCGATTCGAGAATTTCGCCGGGGATGTTCTCCAGGCCCGCCAGGAACAGGATCATGGCGAAACCGGAGTTGTTCCAGAAGTTGACCAGAATGACCGAAAGCATTGGGTAATCGCGCACCCACTGCACCGGTTGGATGCCGATGAAGCTAATGATCCGGTTGAGCGTGCCGAAATCGCCGGAGGCGAGCATGTTCTGCCACAGGAGCGCCTGAATCAGCGACGGGACGACCAGCGGCAGGATGATCGCCGACATAAGGATGGTTTGTCCCCAGAGCTTTTTGCGGCTCAGGAGCAGGGCGGCGATGATGCCGATGGTGAACTGTCCCGCGCAGGTTCCGACGGTATAGATGATGGTGTTGACGAGCGCGTTGTAAAAGTCCGGGTTGCTGAAAAGTTTCTGATATTCCTTGAAGCCGACAAAATTATAGTTGAGGGCTTTCGCGCCCGTCAGCGCCAGATCGGTGAAGCTGACGCGGACAGCCCACAGCGCCGGGAAGATGTAAAATACGGCCAGCAGGACAAAAGCAGGGGCTAAAAAGCCAAACAGAATCCATTTATCGACGCGGTTTGAAGCCATAATTGTCCAGGAATAATTTTCGGCGGGCAGGCAGCGAAGTTAAGCGCGTGGGGATACGCCCAGATTGCCAGAGCGTATCCCCACGCCGTGATCATGTCAAACGATTAGAGCTTCTTGATGCCGTCGTCGCCAATCGCATCGGACATGGCGGAGGCGAAGGCGTCCATCGCTTCCTGAGCCGACTGCTGGCCGGTGATGACGCTCTCGGTCGCCTGCCCGATCCCGTCGGCGATCTTCGATTCGCCGGGGCCAGTCTTGATGAAGCGACCATTTGCGAACAGCTTGGAAGCCTCAGCCATTTTGCCGTCAATCGCCGTGTTGTAGAAGGGGCAGCTATCGCCGTAATCCGTAATGGGCGAGGGGCCGCCGAAGTAGACTTCAAGCGCCTTGCAGGTCGTGTCCGGCTCGAAGAAGGCCTTGACCAGTTCGAATGCGCCGTCGGCGTTCTGCGTGGTCGCCGCGATGCAGTCCGGGCCACCTGCCGCCGCGAACGTGAATGGGTCGCCCACCACCGACGGGAACTGCCAGCGATCCACCTTGTTGAAGATGTCGTCAATCGGGTTCTGGCCTTTGGGACCCCAGTCGAACTCCCACTGCCAGTCGCCGCCCGTCGCGATGATCAGCTTGCCCTGCACAAAAGCCTGATACTTGATCGGCTCCCAGGGGTTCGGGGTAAGGAGGTCTTGAACGGGCAGCCACTTGTTCTTGGCGAGGGTTTCGTAAACCTGAAGCGCCTTCAGCAGACCATCGCTGGAGACAACCCACTTGTTATCGGTGGTGTCGAAGATTTCGTTGTCTTTGGCGAAGCCGAGCCAGAC
>DASZXN010000211.1:0-2424 GCA_035545875.1 Phototrophicaceae bacterium | reverse complement strand
ACGACAGTCGAGTATGTCGATACGCTATAGCGGAGATTATTCCTAAGGTCGATCAAGGGCACAGCAGCGCTGTGCCCCTACAGTCGCTTGCTGTGCTGATAGGGTTTATGTGGGTCTCAGCCACGCTTCTGAAGTGTTGCTGAAGATTTGAACGACAACAACATCCCCTTCGTAAACACCTCCGAAAGGGTGCAGTTCCAAACTGAGACTTACAATTCTAGTCTCGTAAAAATCAACAATATCATCGTCGGCTGACGGAGCGTTCACGAGCGTTGCATATTCATCAAAGATGGCTCGGTAGACTTCAAAGGTGGGCGTTGGTTTGAAGTCGCAGACGTAGAAAGGCTGATCTGTGGCGAAAATAGGCTGTGCCGAGCAAGGTATCGCCTTTGTAGATTTCCCAGCCTCCACCGCTCCAATCAGCCATGTTTATTCCTTTGAGATGACGGCGGCCAACTGCGCGCTGACCAGTTCGAGCATCATGATCTGCTGCTGGGTGATCGTCTTGGCGGGGTCACAGCAGGCGATCAGCACCCCGTAGCGGCTGGTCGTGCCGACGGGCGCGCAGGCCGCGCCGCCAAGTCGTCCCCGGCGCACGAGCGGATAATTCAGTTCGTCGGCGGGCAAGGCGATGCGGCTCTGCCCGTTTCTGGCAACCCAGCCGATAATGTCGTCGGCGCTGGCCTGTCGCGGCGCGACCGCCTGAATCGGCGCAGGGCCGTCCTGCGCCTTAAGCGTCACTTGCAGCGGATCGAGGCTTTCGAGGCGGTAGAAGGCGACGTAATCGTAACCGAGTTCGCGCAGCGTGCTGACGGCGGCCTGCTGCTTGCCCGTTTCGCCAACCGCTTTGCGCAGCTTCTTGGCGAACTCGCGCACGGGCGGCATGGCGTCGGCGCGGATCGTTTCGAGGCGTCGGTCGGACATCAGGCGGTTGATGCGGCGCACCAGATCGCCATCCGTGAACGGATCGGTGCTGATGTCGTCGGCCTGTCCCGGCATGGCGAAATCGGCGTCCTCATCGACCAGCACGATCACCAGACGCGGGTGGGTGGCACGCAAATCCTTGACGACCTGAAAGGCGCTGTCCAGCCCGTTGTCGAGTACGAGCAGATCGACGTGCTGGTCGCGGTCGTTGAGGATTTCGAGCGCGTCCGAAATGTCCGTCACCAGCTTGACGCGGAATTCCCGGTAAACCGAAAGCTGTTCACGATAGCGGCTGGCGTGTTCCCGGCGCACGGCGACGAGAATGTCGGTGTTAGCCATGCGTGCGACCTCCAAATTACAACGTCATAATTTTATGGTAACACAGCTTAGGCGGAAGCATCCGTTGTCGCCAGGGTGAGCAGGATCAACTGGTGGATGCCTGCCGCAACCGGGCCGATCTCGACGTATTCGTCGAGGCGATGCGCGTTGCCGCCGCGTGTGATGCCGACAGTCACGGTCGGGCAGCCTTCCGAGAGCGGCACATTGCCGTCGGTGCTGCCGGTTTCGAGCGTGCCGTGAACACCAATCTGCGTCAGCACGTCGAGCGCGCGCTGCACCAGCGGGTGATCGGGCGCGATGTAGCCAGCCGGTCGATCTCCGACGACCTGCACGTCGAAGGTCACGTCGGCGCTGGTGGCCGCGTCAATTTCGGCGCGCACACGCTGTTCAAAGCTGGCGAGGGTGCGCGCGTCTTCCGAGCGCAGGTCGAGCCAGAACGAGGCTTCGGTCGCAATCGAATTGATCGACTGGCCGCCCTCGATGATACCGATGTTGTAGGTCGTGCGCGGGTTCTGCGGCGGCGGGGGCAGGGCGACAATCTTCGCGCCTAACTGGATCAGGCTGTGGATGGCGCTCGGTCGCCCGAAGTGCAGCCAGCTATGTCCTCCAGCGGTGTGCGCGGTAATCTTGAGGCGGCGCACGGCAATTCCGGCGTGATAGACGTGCCCGAAGGCCAGCCCTTCCAGGTTGATCACGCTGCTGACCAGTGGCTTGAGGCGGGCGAAGGCGGCGCGCATCCCGCCGAGATCGCCCAGACCCTCCTCGCGGGTGGTGGCGACGATCCACAGGTCACAGGCGGGCGTGATCCCCGCGCGGCGCAGGAACGAAACCAGTCCCAGCATACCCGCTACGCCCATACAGTTATCGCCAATGCCCGGCGCGATCAACAGATCGCCGTCGCGCTTGAGCGTCAGGTCGGTCGTTTCGGGGAATACCGTATCGGTGTGCGCGGAAATCATCACGGCAGGCGCGCCGCGCCGCGCTCCCGGAATCAGGCCGTAAACGTTGAAAAGATCATCCTGCTCAACCTGCTCCAGATCGAAGCCGCGAAACAGGTCTGCCACGTGAGCGGCGCGGCGCTGTTCCGTGAAGGTCGGCGCGGGGATTTGCTGCAAGCTGATCGCCTGCTCAACCGCCCAGCGAGCGATCTCGTTCAGTGCG
>DASZXN010000210.1:0-3338 GCA_035545875.1 Phototrophicaceae bacterium | reverse complement strand
TCTATTGGAGGCATACGAGATGAATATGAGTTTGTAGGGACGCGATTGATCGCGTCCGGCGCTGTGGACGGCCTCAATGCCGTCCCTACAAAATCGGTATCACCTCTTATACCGTCGCCGTGCCAGACTGACCCAACTCCTCAAGCTGCTGATCGAATTCAGCTTTGAAGGCGTCGTAGGCTCGTTCGTCGGGCAGGCAGAGGATCACGGTGCGCAGGTGCTTGAGGTCTTCGAAGGTGAAATCGACAATCGTCGTGAGCATGGTCGTGGCGCAGTTTTCGAGTGGGTAGCCCTGCGCTCCGGTCGAAATCGCGGGCAGGGCAATCGATTTGAGGCCGTGTTCTTCAGCGAGATGCAGACACTCCCACGTCGCGCTGGCGAGTTTTCCTCGTTCAGCGCCTTCGCCCCAGCGCGGCCCGACCGCGTGGATGATCTTCTCGGCAGTCAGCGCTCCCGCACTCGTGATCACCGCCGATCCGATGCTGCACCAGCCGATTTCGGCGCATTCGCGGGCAACGTCCAGCCCGGCTTTGACGCGCAGATCGGTAGGCAGAGAGAGGTTGGGGTCGGTCGCGTTGACAATCGCAGCGGCAGTCACGGCGAGAACGTCATCACGCGTCAGGCGGACGGTCACTTTGTTGATCTTGGCCTTCATCGCCAGCCCCTAAGCTCTCAGTTTTGTTATTGAAAATTACATCATTGTTTCCGCCTGAACGTCAATAGCTCGCGTGTTCTCATCGTGCTTCGCCTGCGGCAGGTTCGAAACGAGGCCGATCAGAAGCATAAAGACATAGACAAGATCGTTGACGAACACGCTGTTATCGACCAATCCGTGCGCCAGCAGGTTGACCATGCTGCCGATCACGCCGACGATCAGCGCGACGGCGATAGGTTCGCGCAGCGTGCGGTAGAGCATCCACGCGCGCTTCCAGAACCAGCCCTGAATCCAGCAGAAGGTGATTACGCCGAGGATGCCGAGCCGAATCCAGAAATCGAGCAGGAAGTTATGCGGATGTGACAGATTCGGGTCTTCAAACGCGTCAGGCATGATGTACTGCCCGCGATAGGCATAGAGGAATTGATCCAGTCCTAAACCCGTGATCGGGTGATCATGGATCATTTCGAGCGCGCTCTGCCAGACGCGAATGCGGAAGAAACTCGTGCCAGAGGTGAAATCGAGTACGCGGGCAAAGCGCTCCGATTTCAGCGCGACCACAAATCCGGCCAGCCCAACCACCGCCAGCCCAACAATCGCAATCAGGCCGCGCCGCCCATAAATCAGCAGCAGCACCGCCGCTACCGAAATCGGAATGCCGAGCAGCAGCGCTCCGGCACTCTGCGTCAGCACGGCGGCGGTCAGCACGATAAGCAGGCTGATTCCGGCGAGAATTCGCCGCAGTCGATCCACGCGGATCAGCGTGAAGGCGAGCAGGAAGGGGATACAGCGTCCGAGGAACAGGCCGACGTTGTTGGGCGATCCGTACACGCTGGCGAGCCGCTCCGCGCCGCCTTCCGCTGTGATGATTGCCTGACCATGCACGAACTGATACAAGCCGATCACGGCGACCAGCAGCCCGGCGATCAACAGCGCATCGACCAGCCGGAGCAGCGTGCGCTGGTCGCGGGCAGTTGTGCGCAGGATCAGATAGAACAGGGCAGGCTCAATCAGCAGCGTGCGCAGTTCCGTGATGGCCGCGCCGCGCTGCTCCGCCCAGATCAGCGAGAGCGCGCCGAGAATGACCAGCGCCAGCACGCCACCGTCGAGGGGCGAGAGGCGGAACGAGAACGAAATCGCTGGATGAGCGCGCCGAGCACGTCCCCAATTCGCCAGCGAGCGTAACAGCCATGCCGCTGCTGTGATCAGGACGACCAACTCGGACATCGGGAAGGCGAATTTGTACAGATCGACCGGGAACAGGAAGAAGGGCGCGTAGAAAATTGTCAGCATCAGGCCGAGGTCGATCCGGTGGTAGATAATCACGAACAGCACCAGCGCGGCGACGATCAGGATCACGAAGTGCGGTTGCACGTAGATCAACCCTGCCGTGAGCATCGCCAGCCCGATTTGTACGGGTTCCTGCCGGAACAGATTCGGGACGAAATCGCTCCATGTCAGCAGCATCCCGATCATCAGCGCAATCGAGGTAATTACGCTGACGGCGATCTGTCCCACGTCGCCCAAATGCTGCCAGAGTCCTGCGGTCAAGCGGCGGACGGGCTGCCAGTTGAATCGCAGCGCGGTTACGATGGCGGCGCACGCGGAAATAGCTGCCGTTAGCAGCGCCACCGCGATCTGGCGATTGTAGGGATCGGCCAGATTACCCGAACTGACGGCGAATCCCGCCAACGCCCAGCGATCCCAGCCCCGATCCGCCGTGATGTGAAGCGTGTGCTGTCCCGTGCCCAGATTACGCGCGACGGCGACAAGGTTGATTTCCGGCGTGCGCGTGTCGCTGGTCAGGTTGAGCAGGGCATGGCCGGAAGCGTCGCGCGGGAGCGCGTTGGCTTGCTGATCATCGACGGTTGCGTACAGATAGGCGACGTAATCGTCCTGGCGCACGAGCAGGGCAACATCACTGCCTTGATAGCTAAAATCCAATTGGCTGTCCTGTACCCAGCCGATGTCCGCGCCGAGGTCGCCAAATGTCCACACGCCGGAATAGCGCGTGAACAAGTTGGCTGGGAAGTAGAGGCCATCAGTCGCAGCGGTCGCTGGCGGACGGTTGGCGAGGGCGGAATAGAGCGGCGTTGGCTTGCCCAGAGGATCGATCAGGGCGAAACCCCACTGCGGATCGGTCGGCATGGCATTCGGCTGCCACGCTTGCAGAATCATCCCGCCGATCCAGGGCCACTCGCGCGAAGCGCGATCCAGCGCGGCGAGCGTGTCGCTGGCCTGCTGCTGGCTGCTAACGCTGCCCCAAATTGACGGCTGACCTGACCAGTTGCTCGGCAGACTATTCCAGCCCCAGTCGCTCGCCCAGAGCGCTTTCGCGCCGTCGCCGTTCTTGACCATGATCTCGCGCAGCGCGACGATCCGCGAGAAATTGAGCGTATCGTCGCGTACCGTGCGATCATCCGGCGCGGTGTTGAAGCCGTAAGGCTTGGCAGCGACCGCATCCATGTACGGCGCTGCGCCGAGCGCGTAGAGGTCGTTTAAGTAAGTGATGTCGCTGAGGTTGTCTGGGCCTTGCTCAACCGTCGGCGCAAGCCCAGCCGCGATCACGGTGGCGGTCGTGTCCGTGCCGTGAATCGCGTTGTAGCTCGCACGCAGCAGCGCCAGGTAATCCACCGCACTCGGCGGTCGATTACCCCATGCCATCTTAAGATTCGGCTCATCC
>DASZXN010000209.1:0-2639 GCA_035545875.1 Phototrophicaceae bacterium | reverse complement strand
TACAACCTGTCCTACGTCCTCGAACACGATCACGCTTTCGAGCGGCGGAATTTACGAGTTCACCAACTCGGATAACAGCACCGATGGCGGTAATATGCTCCCCGTGATCGCCAGCCCGATCACCATCAATGGCAATGGCGCATCCTTTGTGCCGGACGGCGAATTCGCAGCCCGGTACTTCGATGTAGCTTCGGGCGCTAACCTGACGCTCAACTCGGTGATCCTGCAAAACGGTTATTCGAGCAGCAGCAACGGTGGCGCAATCCTCAACGCCGGGTCACTGACCCTGAGCTACGTGACGCTGAACTCCAACTCTGCTTCCAGTGGCGGTAGTCTCTATAATACCGGGACGACCAATATCAATCACAGCACGATCTCGCGCAGCTTTGCTTCGAACGTCGGCGGCGGTATCGATAACGTCGGCGGCAGCATTCATCTCGTCAACACGACCGTCGCTGATAATAATGCCACTGCCAACGGGTCGCAGTTCTATCTTGGCGGTGGAACGGCAACGCTGGATTTCACGACGATTTACGATGGTAGCTCTCAGGAAGGCGCGAACTTCTATATCTCTGGCAGCGGCTCGGCCACGATCAAGAACATTCTCAACGTCGTCAATGGCGGCTATGCCTGCGGCGGTAGTGCCGCCTCAGCGCAAGGCACGAATGTCACCAACGATAATACGTGCAGCGGTTACAACATCGTCGTCGGCGATCCCGGCGTGGCAGATCTCGCCAATAACGGCGGTTCGACTGAAACCGACGCGCTGTATGGGTACAGCCCCGCGATTGACAGCTCCGACTGCCTCACGAGTGGCGGTCAAAGCGTCTCGGACGATCAGCGCGGTATTACCCGTCCGCAGGATGCCGGGGGCTATGCGGAGACTTCCTGCGATGCGGGAGCCTACGAATACGTGCCTGCTCCGGGTTGATAGGGGAGTGGCAAAGATCGAGGGCATGGTTCATTCGGGCGAGGCATATCTCGCCCCTACAACCCCTCGGAACTCCTTATTCCCGGTTGATAATGCTGCCTGAGCGCCTCGTTTCACCAGTGGTATAATCGGCTGGTGAAACGAGGCACGAAATGCTGACAGTCGCGGATACGCTGCAACTGGACGAACTGAAAGGCGCGAAAGTCGTCGCCGGGAACGACGGCCTGAATCGACAGGTTGGCTGGGTTCACGTCGCGGGTGTGCCGGATGCTCCCAACTGGCTTAACGGCGGCGAACTGGTGCTGACCACCATGATCAATCTGCCCGATGATCCCGGTGAGCAGCAGCAGTATATTCAGGCGATGGCCGATAAAGGCGTGGCAGCGCTGGCGCTGGCGGTCGGTCGCTATATCGATCAAGCGCCGCAAAACCTGCGTGAAACCGCCGAGCGCAATCATTTCCCGCTGATCGAAATCCCCTATCAGGCACGCTTCGTCGATATTGCCCGCGCCACCAACGAGCGCATCTCGCAGGAAAACATGGCGCTGCTTCAGCGCGCCCTGGCGATCCACCGCACGCTCACGCAGATTGTTCTCGATGGCGGCGACCTGAAGCAGTTGGCTGTGACGATGGCCGATTTGGTCGGTCAGTCCATCAGCATCGAGAACGAGCGCTTCGAGGCGCTGGCGGCACACAATATCGCGGCGGTCGATGAAGCGCGGCGCTATACCCTGAGCGAAGGCTACACCGATCCGCGCCTGATCCATGCGCTGGAAGAACGCGGCATCCTCGGCAAAATCCGGCGGACGCTGCGCCCGGTTCACATCCCGCAGATGGCCGACGTTGGCCTCGAAATGGAGCGCATCCTCGCGCCGATTGTCGTGCATGGCAGCATTTACGGCTACGTCTGGATCATTGCCGACGACCGCCCGATCAGCGATTTGGACGAGTTGGCAATCGAGAGCGGCGCGACGATTGCCGCGCTCATGCTGCTCCATCAGGAGGCGCTGCAAAGCGCCGAGGCGTCGCTCAAAGGCGGCTTGCTGGCGCAGTTGATCGAAGGGGAAGGGGCGCGGCAGGCCATCCTGACCGATCAGGCGCTGCGTTATGGCGTCGATTTAGGCGAGTCGTTTGTCCTGCTGATGATCGAACCGCCCTCGGATCGCGGCTCGCAGCGCCTGATGCAGTTGTACCGGCAGGTCAACCGTCTCTCGTCCAACTGGCGCGTGATCGTCGGGCAGTTCGCGGGCGAAGTGCTGGTGCTGGCGCAGGCGTCACTCGATCTGGCGGCGCTGGCGGCTAACATTCACGCGCTGGCGAATGGCGCGCGCGTGGCGATCAGCGGGGTGCAGTCGCACGGTGGCAGCGTCGCCGCCGCGCATGGTCAATGCCGTGATGCACTCTACATCTCGCGGCGGTTGGGCGACCCGGCTGACACGATTTACTTCGATCAACTCGGCTACCTGCACTCGCTCTACCGCGCCGGGACAAGCGCGCTCCACTCGAACCCCTACGTGCCGTCGCTGCGCCGCCTGGACGAGGAGCAGCAGGCCGACCTGTTCCACACGCTCGAAGTCTTTCTCGATGCGGGCGGCAGCGGCGTCAACACGGCAGAACTCCTCTCGATCCATCGCAGCACGCTCAACTATCGGCTGGATCGGATCGAGGAAATCCTCGGCGTCAAACTCAAAGACCCGCTGGTGCGCAC
>DASZXN010000208.1:0-4262 GCA_035545875.1 Phototrophicaceae bacterium | reverse complement strand
TGAGCACGGTGCTGGCGTTGACGTAGCCCTTGTGTTTCACGTCGTAATAGGTGTTGTTGTAGGTGTAGCCCGTATCCTTGTTGCCGGTATCGAAGTCGCCAGTGCAGTAATCGACGTAGACCATGCTGTAGTTGAGGAACGGATTCTGCGGGTTGCCGAAATCGGCGATGCCGACCGCGCCCACCGCTGGGTTATCGCTCGGATCGCCGGGATTGATCGAGTCGTCGAAGGTTGTGTCTTTGGTCGGGCTGCACGTCTGACCGTTCCAGCACATGCCGCCGCCCTGAAAATCGATCAGCAAATTATTGCCGGAGCCTTTGCGGTAGTAGAAGCTGTAGGGCGCGCCGTGCCCGCAGATCGTATCGCCACCGGGCGAGATTTGCGTCCAGCTCCCGCCGGGAATCTGATCAACGGTGGGCATAGTCTGAGCGGTCACGCTGCCGCTGACGATCACGAGCGCGATCAGGGCGATCCACCCGACTCTGTTCATGCCTTCACCTGATAATAGTTCGCGTAATCCGTCACGAGCAGATGAACGGGCGGCTCATCCTCATCGATTTGCGTCTGACGACCAATCGGATCGAGGAATTTGTTGTCGCTGATGTCGTCGTTGACGCTCGACACCTCGCCGACCAGCACGCGACCTTCTTCCGCCCAGAACTTGTGATAGAGGCGCGTCGGCAGGGTGATGCTCTCGCCAGGGGAGAGGGTGACGATCCCGCCAGCGGGTAAGCGGCGCTCCACGCCGTCGGTGCTGACGACGATCTCGCTGGACGTGTCCGCGCCTTCGTCGGGCGTGGAGTTGTAGAGCTGAATCAGCAGCTTGCCGCCGCCGCGATTGATGATGTCCTCGGTTTTCTGCCAGTGAAAATGGAACGGCGTGATCTGGTTCACGTCCACGATCAGCAGCTTTTCGGCATAGACCTTGCCTGTCCCGCTTTTCAGATTGGTCGGCGTGCCGTTGCGGATCGTGAACAGGAACAGCCCTTTGTTGTGATAGTCGTTGAGACCGAAATCGGTAATGTCCCAGCCGAGGCCGTGCGCGGCGACTTCATGCGCTTCGATGCCTTTGCGCTTCCAGTCGTCCGGCGTCCAGTGCGCGAAGGGCGGCAGATAAAACTGATGCTGCCGAATGAAAGCGTCGGCGTCGCGGATCAGCGCGTTGACTTCAGAGCGTTTCATAAGCGTCCTCGTGTATTCCACAAGATCTAAACGGCACTACGGATAACATCGCTTGTAGGGGCACGACATGTCGTGCCCCTACGAAAACATTTCTACACGTTGGCGCTTACTTTACCACCAAACGCCGCTGGCTGCTTTGCGCACGTAATCGGCGGTGAGTTCTGGCGCTTCCATCGGGATGAAGTGCGACAACTGCGGCAGCGATACATCTTTCCCCTGCGCGAACTGTGCCGCCAGGTCAGGTGCAGTCGGCGAGGCGCTCAGATTGAATACGCTCGCATCCGAAATGCCGCCTGCGCGCAGAATTGTCGTCGGAATCGGGATTGTGGTGATCAGGTTATAGATGTTGGCGGCGGGAGCGTAATTGTAGGACTCGGCTTCGTAGTCGGGCGTGCAGGCCAGCACGAAGCCCGATCCGTTCGGGTTGGGCACAAGGCCATACTCGACGTAATCGCGCAAAATCTGCGGCTTCCAGGCATTGAAGGGCGGGCGATCTTTGAAGCGCTCGTACATCTCGTCTTTCGATGCCCATTCGTTGCGCCGTTTGGCCGCGAAATGGCCGAAATCGGTCACGCCGACGTAATTCTCACGCGGCATAATCACGGGGTCGATCAGCAGCAGACTGGCGAACAGATCGGGCTGAAGCCCGGCAGCCTCCGCGACGGCATGACCGCCAATCGAGTGACCGACGCCGAGCGTGTTTTGATTTTGCAGACCGAACGCTTTACCGACCTCGACCAAATCGTCGGCGACGTAGCGCCAGTAGTGCGGCGGCTTTGGCTTGCCGCTGCGCCCATGCCCGCGCAGATCGACGGCGAAGCAGTGAAATTCCGGCAACAGTGCGATCACCTGATCCCAGACGCGGGCGTGAAAACTGGTCGCGTGGGCGAATAGGATCGGCTGACCGGATGTGCCATACTCAAACACGGCGATGTCGAGACCGTTAGCGTTCACTCGATGTTCGACAGGCATAGACCCTCCTCGAAATTGGGCTGAAAGTAACGCAAAGCCACCGTCTTGCAAAGCGCTTTGTTTGCAAAGCGCCATCATCGTGATCACCCCGATTTATGGGGCAATCCGAGAGGTTTGGATCAGGTATGATTTGGGTATGAATTTGCTGGAACCAGGCCGATCTATGACGGCGGCCTCCAATTTGCGTGGATGTGTGGCGCGCTTGGCGAGTCCGGTGTAAAAAATAATGCAGTTACGAAGGGGAAGGTGTGGGATGATTGAAGCACAGGCAGCCAGTGATCAACTCCTGAGCGAAGACACGATCCGCGCGACGCTGGACAAGGGCTTGGGCAAAAAATTCAAGGGCGCGAAAGTGCTGGTGTTGATCCCGGATCACACGCGAACGATTCCGCTGCCGCAGCTTTTCCGCATCATCGCCGACATTCTGCGCGATGCCAGCAAGCTCGACTTCATGGTCGCGCTGGGGACGCACCCACCGCTTGACGAAGCGGCGATGCTCAAGCTGGTTGGCCTGACCAAGCTGGAGCGCCTGACCCATTACGGCTGGATCGGGCTGCACAATCACGAATGGGATCATCCCGACGCGCTCGAACAGATCGGCACGCTGACGCAGGATCGCATCAAGCTGATCGCGGGAGCGGCCTGGCATCCGACGCTCGGCGGCGACGTGCCCGTGCGCATCAACAAGCACATCAAGGAATACGACCGGATCATCATCCTCGGCCCGACCTTCCCGCACGAGGTGATTGGCTTTTCCGGCGGCGCGAAATATCTGTTCCCCGGCATCTCCGGCCCAGAAATGATCAACGTAACCCACTGGCTCGGCGCGCTGATCAGCATCCGCAAGATTATTGGCATCAAGGACACGCCGGTGCGCGCGATGGTCAATGCTGCCGCCGAGATGGTCAAGACGCCGATCACGATGATCAGCCTCGTCGTCGAGAAAGACGGACTGGCGGGCATGTTCATCGGCGAACTGAAAGAAGCATGGAGCGCTGCCGCTGATTTATCCGCCAAGCGGCACATCATTTGGGTCGATAAGCCCTTCACGAGCGTGCTCGCTTTCACGCCACCGATGTACGACGAACTCTGGACGGCGGGCAAAGCGATGTACAAGGTCGATCCGGCGGTTGCTGATGGCGGCGAGATTATCATCTACGCGCCGCACCTCGCTAAAGTCAGCGAAGTGCATGGCAAATACATTTACGAAGTCGGCTACCACACGATTGAGTATTTCCTCAAACAGTGGGACAAATTCAAGCACGTTCCGCTCGGCGTGCTGGCGCACAGCACCCACGTGCGCGGCGGCGGCACCTATGAGGATGGCGTCGAGAAGCCGCGCCTCAAGGTAACGCTGGCGAGCAAAATCTCCGCCGAGGACTGCAAGAAGCTCGCGCTCGGCTACCTCGACCCGGCCACGATCAAGGTCGATGACTGGAAGGGCAAGGAGAGCGAAGGCAAGCTCTACATCCCCAAAGCAGGCGAGATGCTCTATCGGCTGAAGCCACCGCCTGCCCAAACCTAGACGAGACGACAAGACAAAAACTTCAACGGCGCAAAGGTGGTTGTGACAAAATTCCATTGCGCCGCCTTTATGATCTGTGAGCCTATACGTTACAGGTCTTTACTTTTGCGCGCTGTATCGGTGGTTCGGCGCTTCGCGCTTCTGATTGCTTTACACTACCATGTTCTCTATACTCGAAAGAGATGGCTGTGGGCGAAGGAATAATGGACGACCTGAGCGGTCAGGAAATTCGCGGCTACGTGCTGCATGAACGGATCGGCGCGGGCGGATTTGGCGCGGTCTATCGCGCGACACAGTCGAGCGTCGGGCGCGAGGTCGCCGTCAAGATCATCCTGCCGCAGTTCGCCAGCCAACCGGATTTCAAGCGCCGCTTTGAGAGCGAAGCCCGCCTGATCGCACGACTCGAACACGTCCACATCGTCCCATTGATCGACTACTGGCAGGAGCAGAACGGCAGCGCTTATCTGGTCATGCGCTGGCTGCGGGGCGGCAATCTGCGCCGCATGATCCGCGAACAGCCGCTCGATCTGCCGCTGGCCGTGCGCATCATCGATCAGATCGCGCAGGCGCTCTCGGTCGCCCA
>DASZXN010000207.1:0-2501 GCA_035545875.1 Phototrophicaceae bacterium | reverse complement strand
TGGTCGCCTTGCCCATATACTGCCCGATCCGGTCGGCGTAATCGTCGCTTGGCACGTCTGTTGGATAAGTGCCGAGCAGCGTCTGATACAGCAGGTATTCGTCATTTGCGCTCGGCGCTGGCCCCGCGCTGACCATTGCCTTGTGATTCGCGTTGATTCGGCTCCACATTTCGAGCGCTGCCCCCCACTCGTCCGCGAGTTCAGACAGCGCATTCAGGCGTGCGCGCACGTCCTCGCTGCGTTTGGTGTCGTGCGTCGAGGTCGCCAGCATCGCGTCCGGCCATTGGCGGCAGCGCTTGACATTCTCTTTGGCAAAATCTGCCCACGAGATGCCGAATGCCGCCGGACTGCCGCCCACCTCATTGACCGACACCAATCGGTTATAGACGTAAAACAGCGTATCCTCGACGCTTTTCGCCATCACGGGCGGCGTAATCTGCTGGACACGCATCACGAAGTCGATCAGGTCGCGCCGCTGTTCCAGCGCGAACGCCTGTAGATTGCGCAGCAGCAGCGTATCCTGCACGAAATCGAACACGCTTGCATCAACGCGCCGATTGCGCTGCTTGGCCTCACGCACCGCTTCCAGTACGAACTGTTCGTCACGCACCGAAACCGCATCGACCCCGCTGATATACGTCCGGTAAATCGGCAGACAGGCGATCACTTCGCGCAGCCCGGTCAGCAGCAGATTGAGCGTGAAATCGCGCGTATGACGATTGTGCTCACTCAGGCGCTCCAGCCGATGCGCCAGCGCGTTGATCTCGCTTGCCAGCGCCCCCTCCATGATCATCTTCTTGCTGACGTATTCCAAGCGATTGAACGTCGCCGAGCGTCCCGTGTAGTCTGCGAAAATCTGGCTCAGACGCGCCTCCGATGCGTTATCGACAAACAGGCCATTGACCAGATTCATGAAGTCGTAGCCCGTCGTCCCATCGACTGCCCAATCGAGCGGCAACGGTTCCGTTTCCGAGAGGATTTTCTCGGCAACGGTATACAGCGGCCATTCGTACTTCCCATTCGCGCGATATTGCTCGTCAAACCAGCGCGTCACCGCCTGCAAAAGGTCTGCCTCCTGATTGGCCGACAGCGACTCGTCCAACCGCGCTTTGATCTTGTATGTAATCGTGTTTTCCTGAAGCTGCCGGAAATAGGCAGGTGGGTTCCATAAACCATCCGGGTGATCGATCCGCAGCCCCGTGACCTGCCCTTGCGTCACCAGCTCAAAGATCAGGCTGTGCGTCGCCGCGAACACCACTGGATTTTCGCTGTGGATCGCCGCCATCGTGTTGATGTCGAAGAAGCGCCGATAATTGATTTCTTCCGAGGCAACACGCCAGTACGCCAGCCGATAATGCTGCATCGAGATCAGGCGGTCGAGCGCGTCAAAGCTGGCCTGATCGCCTGTGGTACCGTTGAAGCGCGCGACACCTTCAACAATTGCTTTACGCGCCTCTGCGCTTGCCTTATACAATCCGTCCAGCCGCTCTTGAGTCTTTGTGTTTCCGTCTGCGCTTCCGCCTGTGTTTCGGCCAGTTTCCAACCCGGCAATTTGATGCAGTTCGCGCACCGCCTCGTGATCGTCTCCCAGCGTCAGCACGAGATAATCCAGCGGCGCTTTCAGGATCATTCCGTAGCTTTCCGGCGCAACCGGAAGCCGACGCTCGCCGTAGATCAGGGAGAAACGACCGTCTGCGTAAATCAGCTTAATCTCCCCTCGTTCGAGCGTATTCCCATAGGTGTCACCGAGGATCGGTAGCAGCACCTTGTCCTTTAGCTCAGGCTTGATCGGGTTCCAGTCAATGTCAAAGTAGCCCGCATACGGGGAAGTTGGCCCCTTTTCGAGCACGTCCATCCACCAGGCATTGCATTCCGAGCCAATTCCCATGTGGTTCGGCACAATATCCATGATCAAGCCCATGCCGCGTGCTTGCAGCGCTTCCGCCAGCCGAGCGAAATCCTCCGGTGTGCCGAGTTCAGGGTTTAATTGGGTCGGATCGCAGATGTCGTAGCCGTGCGTGCTGCCGGGAACAGCTTTCAAAATCGGTGACGTGTACAGGTCGCTGATACCAAGCGCATCGAGATAGGGAACCAATGCTTCCGCGTCCTTGAAGGTAAAGCCCTTGTGGAACTGCATCCGATAGGTCGCGCGAGGGATGCGCCGCTGGGCAATGATTTCCGGCGCGAACTGTTCGACCAGTGCCTTAAAGTCGAAGGTTGTCATTCGTCGCTTGCTTTCAGGTAAAGCACGAACGACTGGGGCGCGAGTGTGACTTCAACTTCCCCTTCCGATTTGAGCGTATGCGCCTTCATCGGCTTGGCTAAATCCGAGTCCTTGCTCCAGCGTGGATCAGCCGAGTCGAACTGCTTTTTCCACCTGCCCGCCGGAACGATCAGCCTGAGGGTGACGGCTTCCGGGTTAAAGTTGAGCGCGGCGAAGATTTCACTCTCGTCTTTCCAGCGACGCAGATACAACACGCGCTCCTGTGGAAAACTCTTGA
>DASZXN010000206.1:0-5516 GCA_035545875.1 Phototrophicaceae bacterium | reverse complement strand
GGGCAGAAAGCGGCGGATGCGCGCGCGCACCTGCGCCGACGAGACAATCGCCCAACTGATTACGCTCAGGAGCGCCGTCAGCACGAAACTGACCGCCCCGGCCAGCGGATCGATCTGAGGGAGCGGCGCGTCGGGCGTTGGCGGCAGAAACGACACCGACAGGATCAGCAGGCCGTAAAGGAAGGTCGCCGCCGCCAGGCCATAGAGCAACCAGCGAAGCAAGCCGCCACGCTCGCCGCTGACCTTTTCCTGGTTGGCAAGATAAATTGTGTAGCTGATGTAAATTAGCCCGCCAATGACGGCGACCAGGTTGGAAATATCCATATTGGCATCTGTTTGTGTGTTTGGGGACATTATACACTGCTTAGGGAAAGATTTCCGGCATTGACCGAGCGGCGCGCGTCGTGCTAAAATGTAAATACCCTTTGGAGGGATGGCCGAGCGGTTTAAGGCGGTGGTCTTGAAAACCACTGTGCTCTTACAGGGCACCGTGGGTTCGAATCCCACTCCCTCCGCTCGACAAAACAATCGCATACGGGGAGGTGCCAGAGTGGACGAATGGGGCCGCCTGCTAAGCGGTTATACGAGGGTAACCTCGTATCGCAGGTTCGAATCCTGTCTTCCCCGCACTCAAATTCGGTAGAACCCACAGCATCCGTGTGGGTTCTACTGTTTTATTGGAGATTATCCTCTGATGACACGCGCGCAGCGTGCCGCGCTCTTACAGTATGTGTCGTGCAGAGATAATCACCATTATTATTTCCCACTTTCGACCTCGATATTCCAAGCCATCTGAAGCGCCTGCGACTAGCAGCAGAAGCGGGATCACGGTAAGCTGGTGGCAGATCGCAGGCTCGCCCCGGCTTCTCGCGCCGGGCGTAAGCGTCTGAGAATGTTCGAATTCCCTCCAAGTCGTTTTCGCGTGCCGGGAGTAAAATCGCATTGGAGCAAGGCAGCGTGCCGACCGTTAAGCCGGGCATCCGCGAAAGCGATGATCTCGGCTGTCCCCTGATCCTTTGTCTGCATGGATGTAAGGAGACTGTGTGAGGATTTTACTTATCAACCAAGCGTTTGTCGCGCCAACCGAACCCGGACATACACGCCACTACGAAATCGCCCAGTTTATGCGTCAGCGGGGCGATCAAATGACCATTGTCGCCAGCGATTTGAACTATCAAACCGGGCAGCGGATCACGGAACGCAGCGGGCTTTTTTCCGAGCAGGTGATCGATGGCGTCCACGTTCTGCGCGCCTACATTTATCCCGCGCTGCACCGGAGTTTCGCCTGGCGGGTGCTGTCATTCATCAGCTTTATGCTCACGTCGATCTGGGCAGGCTTGCACGCGGGATCGATTGATTTGGTCATGGGCACGACGCCGCCGATTTTTCAAGCCTTTTCAGCGTGGGTCGTCGCATTTTTGCGGCGCAAGCCGTTTCTGCTCGAAGTCCGCGATCTGTGGCCGATCTTCGCGATTGACATGGGAGTCCTTAAGAATCCCATCTTAATCAAGCTGTCGTACCTGCTGGAAAACTTCCTTTACCGCCGTGCCACGAAAATTCTGGTCAATTCGCCTGCATATTACGATTACATGCTGAACAAGGGCGTGTCGCCCGACAAGATCAAATTTATTGCTTACGGTACGGACATCGAGATGTTCAACCCGCAGATCGATGGTCAGCAGATGCGCCGTGCTTTGCAGTTCGGCGATCAATTCATCGTCACGTATGCGGGCGCGATGGGTCTCGCCAATAATCTGGACGTGGTGCTTCAGGCAGCTGAATACCTGCGCGACGAGCCATCAATCCGCATTGTCTTTTTTGGCGACGGGAAAGAGCGTTCAAGGCTGGAGCAAACAGCAAAGGAACGCGGGCTAACCAACGTGACCTTCGCGGGAAGCCGGCCTAAAGAACAAATGCCGCAAATTCTGGCGGCCTCGGACGCCTGTCTTGCCATCTTAAAAGACATTCCTATGTTCCGAACGACCTACCCCAACAAGGTTTTCGACTATATGGCGATGGCGCGCCCGACCGTTCTAGCCATCGACGGCGTTATCCGTCAGGTGATCGAGGAGGCCAACGGCGGTATCTACGTGCCACCCAGCAGCGACGTGGAACTCGCGGCAGCGATTCGCAACCTCTACGACGACCGCGCCTTGTGCAAACAACTGGGGGACAATGCGCGCGCCTACGTGGTCAGCCATTTTGACCGCCAGCAGAAAATGCTGGAAACGTGGGAATTCTTCAAACGGATCGCGTCGTCATGAAAATCATTGTTACGGGCGCAACTGGCTTTACGGGTTCCTACGTCGTTCCCCGGCTGCTGGAGCAGGACTTCGAGGTGCATTGTCTGGCGCGCGCTTCGAGTGACCGCTCGGTTATTCCCGGCGAGCAGGTCACGTGGATCACGGGTGATTTGGGCGACGAGGATGCTTTAGCCCACGCCTTCGAGGGAATGGACGCGCTGGTCAATATCGCCTCGCTCGGCTTCGGTCACGCGCCGGGCATTGTCCGCGCTGCGCTCGATCACCATATCCAGCGCGGAATCTTCTTAAGCAGCACGGCGATCTTCACCCGTGTGAACGCGCCAAGCAAGGCGGCGCGAACCGCCGGAGAAATGGCGGTCAGCGACAGCCCGCTCGATTACACGATACTGCGCCCGACGATGATTTACGGCAGCGCACGTGATCGCAATATGTCCCGCTTGATCGGTTTTCTGCGGCGCTATCCGCTGTTCCCGATGTTCGGTTCGGGCGAACACTTACAGCAGCCCGTTTACGTCGATGACGTTGCGGCGGCGGTAGTTGCCTGCCTGCAAGAGCCGAACACCATCCGCCAAGCCTATAACATCGCCGGGAAAGCCGCGCTCACCTACAATCAGGTGATTGATACAATCGCGCACACGCTGAACCGCTCGATTTTCAAGCTGCACGTTCCCGCCGCGCCCGTCGTGACCACACTTCGCCTGACCGAGCGACTCAAGCTGCGACTCCCGATCAAAGCCGAGCAAATCCTGCGGCTGGAGGAGGACAAGCAGTTCGATTACGGCGGCGCCGCGCGCGATTTCGGCTATCAGCCGCGCGATTTCGCGGAGGGAATTCGGCTGGAACTGCGGGCAATGGGGCTTCTTTAGGATCGAATTGTGCTATACGTCGTCATGTTCGCTGGCCTCACGTTAATTTCGTACCTCGCCGTCCGCGTGATCCTGGCCCGACGCTATCACGCGCTGGATATTCCCAATGAGCGCAGTTCCCATGAGCTGCCGACGCCGCGCGGAGGCGGTTTAGCGATCTCCGTGATCGTCCTGCTTACCGCATTGGCGTTGAGCGTTTTCGGCGGCTTCAATTTGTGGAGCTATCTGGTCACTGGCGCTTTGATCGCCTTTATCGGCTGGCGCGATGATCGTGAATCGCTCCCGGCACAACAGCGCTTCCTCGCTCAGGGAATCGCCACCCTGATCATTCTATTCACCATCGGCTACTGGCAAACCATCGAATTTTCCGGCGTGGGCATTCTATCGCTGGGATGGCTCGGCTTCCTGCTGACGCTGATGTGGATCGTCGGCCTGACGAATGCCTACAATTTTATGGATGGCATCGACGGCATCGCTGGCGGAGTCGCTTGCGTCGGCGGGCTAGGCTGGGCGCTGTTAAGCACCAATGAAACAGTCATCCTGATGGGCATCGCCATCGCCGCTGCCAGCCTCGGATTCCTCGCTTATAACTGGTCGCCCGCGCGCATTTTCATGGGCGATGTCGGCAGCACCCTGCTCGGCTTCACTTTTGCGGTTTTTTCCCTGCTGACGGCAGCGCCCGTGATCGGCGTGCTGATCCTGTGGCCGTTCATCTTCGACGCCGTGCTGACCTTTTTGCTCCGCCTGGCGCACCATGAGAATGTCTTTGCCGCGCATCGCTCGCATCTGTACCAGCGCCTGATCAAGCTCGGTTATTCGCACGCGCAAGTCGCGTCTCTGTACATCGCGCTGACCGTAATCGGCGTTGGGTTTGGCTGGCTGTGGCTCAATCACAAGGCGGTGCTCGTTTACATCCTGCTGCCGTTATGCGCGCTTGGATTGTGGGCGGGGGTCACGTATTTGGAAGCGAGCCGCCAAACCGCGCAATAAGGACAGCTATGGGTAAGAGCAGGTCATTGGCGATTTTGTCCTTCGTAGGGGCATGACGTGTCGTGCCCCTACAACGAAATTCTTCGCTCAAAATCGTTATTTCTAATGGACATTACTGTGAGATCATACTTATTGCATGGCTTCCCTTGACGTGAAACGCACCTTTTGGATCAACGGCTCGGTTCCCAGATCGATGGCAGCGCTCCAACGCGCGCTCTCGACCTGTAAGCCATCGATCATACTCAGACTGCGGGTCGGTGGGGCAAAAAGCGTGTAGAACGTCACTGAAGCGGCCTGCGCGACCAATGCTGCCGACAGCGCGGGTTCACGCTGCCCGTAGTACCGGGAGCGCCAACCGCGCGTACTCTGCTCATCCCCCTGCATGACCGAAAGCGTGGCGTCGGCAGAGTCTGAAGCAACGGTACAGGCATAAGCGCCCGCAGGCGTTTGTAGTTGAATGGTTTTCCCATCAAGTTCGTAGGGATAGCTCGACAGCAGCCAGTGTAAGCGATAGCGGTGCAGGCTGGTACCTGCCAGCCGATCCACAATCAACCACGTATCATCGCCGAGGCGCGCGACCGAGCGTCGATGGATGATCGGGGCATAGCCTCGATGAAATCCCTCCCAGATTTCGACCTTGTTTTCCGTACGCCGCCGCTGCCCTTGTCCCTGCGCCCAATCGACCCACGTAAAGCGACTGAGGCGCGTCATCGGCTCGCGCTCGTCCACCATCACCGTGTTGTGCACGGAGGCGAGCGCCAGCCCATTATCCCAGGGAGCGGGCGCATGGTAATGATACGTTCCGGCATCGCAGGCGACGTTGACACCCCGCCACCACACATCGACGTGAAGCTGATCCGAGTGATTGGGTCGATCCTGATAATGCGCGCAGTGGATCAGCGTGTAACTCTGCTGATCGCGCAGGACGTAGTAACCGCCGACCGGAAATGACGCCGATGCCTGTTCGGGCGGCGCGGCAGTCTGAAATGGCGTATCGCCATAGAACCAGGCAATATCCTCGTCCCAGCACCCGGAAGGAAACAGGCGAGTGCGCCGGGTCAGATAGAGCGCCAGTTGCAGCGCCGGACGGAAATCATTGAAATCGCAGTCATTGAGCGGCAGGAGCAGCGAGCCGTCATTCGAGCCATAAGCAGGCACGAACCCGGTTTTCGGATCGACCAGTTGAAACAGAAACTCCGCTGACCGCGCGACACGTTGATACACCGTGTCGGAAAATCGGCGGTTGTTGACCTCGCCCAAGCGCAAGGCAAACAGGTAGGTTTGCAACACGGAACGTTGATAATTGAGCGCGTGCATCGAATACGTGCCGTCGTCGTAAAACTGGCGCGCAGCCTCTTGTTCCAAAATCGCTTGACCATGATCGCGCCAGCGTTCA
>DASZXN010000205.1:0-3168 GCA_035545875.1 Phototrophicaceae bacterium | reverse complement strand
CCAACCGGGAGCGCCGTCACCCCCTGTCCAACGGCTCCAGACATCTTCGTGTGGGTCGATAAACACTTCGATGCCGTAATCCGCCGCGATTTTAATGACCGAGTGCAGATAGTCGAGGTAATCGGTATCGTAAATGCCTGGCCCGGCGTGCTCGATGGCTTCCCAGGTGATCAGGAAGCGCAGAAAGGTGATGCCCCAGGCGCGCAGGCGGCGAAAATGCTCGTCCGCCTCGGCGAGTGGAAATGGTCGCCCAACGAACGAGACAGTGCGATGATCGTAGAAGTGATCGCTGATGTAGGTCGCGCCGTCCGGCTTGAACGGGACTTTGGTGCTGCCGCCGAGATTCACGCCGCGCAGAATCCGCGTGCGCCCGTCCGAGTCTTTGAGCCAGAGTCCATCGACGTGCATAGTAAGCGCCTTTTAGCAGTGAGCAGTGAGCAATGAGTAGTGAGCAAAAACAGATTTTCTTCTGAGTATAAGGGCATTCTATGGAACGCCCCTACGAAAGCAAGTCGCAGTTATTTTAGCGTGGACGATGATCGAGTTCGAGAAAATGCAGAACTTCAGCGCGAAAAAGAGCGGGTTGTTCGGCATGGGTGGTATGACCTGCACCGGGGATCACGACGAGGGTTGAGTTTGGAATAAGATCGCGCATCTCGACGTTGATCGCGCGAAATTTCGTATCCAGTTCCCCGCAGGTCAGCAGCGTCGGCAGCGTCAGCTCGCCCAAGCGATCCCACAGCGCTGGCTGAACACCCGTGCCCATCCCGCGCAGGCTGTTGGCGAGTCCGCTGGGATTATTGGCAAGCCGCTGATCATGCAAGCGCTTGCGGACTTCAGGCGGTTGAGTCGCAAAGAGCGGGATGTTCGTCCAGTAGTCGGCAAAGGCGGCGATCCCTTCGCGCTCGATCCGCTCTGCGAGCGCTTCGTCGCTGGCAATGCGGGCGTTGCGTTCCGCCTGCGTTTTCAGCCCCGGCGACCCGCTTTCGAGGATCAAGCGATGGATGCGTGAGGGATAGGTCAGCGCGGCATAGAGCGTCAGCCGCGCCCCCATCGAGTAGCCGACCAGAGTCACGGTTTCGAGGCCGAGCACATCAAAAACAGCGATCAGGTCGGCGGCGGCTGGCTTCATACGGTAGCGATCCGGGTTAGGTGGTGAATCGGTTTGTCCATGACCGAGCAGATCGATACTGACTACGCGAAACTGATCGGCAAAAGCGTTGACCGTCGCTAACCAATTCGCGCTGCTGCCTGTGAATCCATGCAAGAGGACGAGCGCTTCGCCTGCGCCGTGTGCTTCGACGTGGTAATTCAGACCGTTGATGCGCATAGTTTATCCGCAGGGCGAGGCGTGCCTCGCCCCTACAAAGACTGCATCTGCTCGCGAACTTTGCCGCGCTGAATTTTGCCGGAGGCCGTTGTCGGAAGTTCAGCGACAAAGACGATCCTGCGTGGTTGCTTATAGCCTGCCAGCCGCTCACGGCTAAAAGCGACCAACTCGGCTTCGGTGAGCGACGCCCCTGAACGCAGTTTTACCATTGCCGCGACGCGCTGCCCCCATTCAGGATCGGGCAGCCCGACGACACAGGCTTCCTCGACCGCCGGATGCTGGCGCAGTATCGCCTCGACCTCCGACGGATAGACATTCTCGCCGCCGCTGACGATCAAATCGCTGCGCCGCTGCACGATCCATAGATCGCCGTCGGTATCCAGATAACCCACGTCGCCGGTGTGAAACTCGCCATTCGTCGGCGGCTGACCGAGATAGCCTTTCATCACGGTATCGCCGCTGACGACAATCTCGCCATATTCGCCCGCTGGCAAATCATTCCCCTGCTCGTCCACAATGCGGATCGTCGTACCGCTCAACGGCTTGCCGACCGTTCCGGGCTTGGCGCGCACTTGATCAGGCGTAGCGGTGGCGACCTGCGAGGCCGTTTCGGTCAGGCCATAAGTCAGCGCAAGCGGCAGATTCCGCTCAAGACAGCGCGCGACCAGTTCGGGATTGGCTGCCGCGCCACCGAGCAGGATCAACCGGAGCGACTTGGGCGGCTCGAAACCCGCTTCCAGCATCCGATAGAGCTGCGTCGGCACAAGCGAAACGAGCGTCGCCTGTGAGTCGTGCAGCGCATTGATCAACCCTTCGGTGCTGGTCGCTTCAGGCAATACGATGGATGAGCCATAGAGCGCCGAGCGAAAAATGATCGACAGTCCGCCAACGTGATAGAACGGGAGCGGGCAGAGCCAGCGATCATCGGGTGAACTACCCAGCCTCTCGGCAGAGGCTAAGGCGCTGTGATACAGATTGCCAAAGGTGATCTGCGCGCCTTTCGGCTTCCCGGTTGTACCGGAGGTGAAGACGATGGATTGAACGGCGTCGAGGTCGATTTCGCCGTCGAGATAATCCCACAGTGGTTCATCGTCATCGCTCGGAAGTCTCGGTACTCCCTCTATCGAAGAGTCGAAAGAATAGATTGCCCTCGCTGGCGTACACAAACCGATTGCGTTCGACGCGCTATATCTATCGCAAATGACCAGTTTACAGGCTGCACTCTCCACTTGATAGCGCAACTCTTCTTGCGAGAGTCGGAGATTTAAGGGCAAAAGCGTTGCTCCAAGTCGCGCAATCGCATGAACCAATGATGGCAGCCACATGACTGGACTAAGCAAGAGTGCAACGCAATCGCCGCGCTTAACGCCAGCCATCGATAGCCTTTGCGCCTCTAGTGCCGCTGCACCTTGCACGTAGGAGTAATCGCCTTGAGTAGAATGAGATGAGCGGCCTAGCCAAGAAATTACCGCAGGCGCATCCAGCGATTTTTCGGCTGCTGCCGCCAACCAGTCACGCATCGCTGTACCTCACGGATGGCGCGGGAACTTGCCGAAGTCCGGCTTGCGCTTCTCGACAAAAGCGTCACGGCCTTCCTTGCCCTCGTCGGTCATGTAGTAGAGCATGGTCGCGTCGCCCGCCAGCACTTGCAGCCCGGTTTGACCATCGAGATCGGCATTCATGCCCGCCTTGAGGAAGCGAATGGCAATCGGGCTTTTTTCGAGAATTTCGCTCGCCCACTGCACGCCCTCCGCTTCGAGTTGCTCGACCGGGACGACCGTGTTGACCAGTCCCATGTCGAGCGCCTGCTGCGCGTTGTACTGGCGGCACAGATACCA
>DASZXN010000204.1:0-5808 GCA_035545875.1 Phototrophicaceae bacterium | reverse complement strand
AAAGGCGCAAAGACGCAAAGACGCAAAGGATAAGAAAAGGGCGCAGCACGCTGCGCCTACACCCCTCACCCCCCAACCACGCCAGCGGGGAGAGGGGAGAAAATACAATACCCTCTCGTATGTCGGAATGACCCATTTATGAATACCTTGTTCTCTTTGGAAGGCAAAAAGGCGCTGGTGACGGGCGCAGGACGTGGGATCGGGCAAGCGATTGCGCAGGCGCTCGCACAGAGCGGCGCGGATGTGGCGCTCGCCAGCCGCAGCGAGGCTGAACTGCGCGAAACGGCTGATCTGGTTGAGCAGGTTGGGCGGAAAGCGGCGGTTGTACAGGCGGATTTGAGCGTCTCCGGGGCGGCGGAGCAGGCGGTCGCGCAGGCGGCGTCAGCGCTCGGCGGGCTGGATATTCTGGTCACGTCGTCGGGGCGCAACGTGCGTAAGACGGCGCTCGATCACAACGAAGATGACTGGAACGCCGTGCTCGATCTGAACCTGAAGGCGCGTTTTTTTCTCTCGCAGGCGGCGGCGAAAACCATGCGCGATGCAGGCAAGGGCGGATCGATCATCCACATCGCTTCGCTGTCGAGCTTCTTCGGCATCCCGAATCACATTGCCTATACGATTGGCAATGGCGGCCTCGCCTCGATGACGCGCGCCGAGGCGGTCGAGTGGGCACAGTTCAATATTCGCGTCAACGCGATTGCGCCGGGGACGATTGTCACCAAACTAACCTCGAATTTGCTGAATAACCCCGATGCGCTGGCGACCCGGTTGTCGAAAATTCCGATGAATCGGCTGGGCAAGCCGGAGGACATCGCGGGGACGGCGGTGTTTCTGGCATCGGACGCGGCGGCTTACATCACCGGGGTGATCTTGCCCGTCGATGGGGGCTGGCTCGCAGGCGGCAGCGGTTGGCGAAATTAAAAGTTACAAGTTACAAGTTGGAAAGTTAAAAGAGCAGCGATCATGCCTTCAGTGAGACGCAGCACTTTTAATTTTTAACGTTAGACTATAACTCAATGTGAGTTATAGATAATGATTTTGAGCAAAGGATTTTATCGTAGGGGCACGACATGTCGTGCCCCTACAAGGGAAAAACCGGTTCCCGCTGCGCCGTATCCAGAATTCACGTTAAAGTTAGGATACTTTGGGTAGCCCTGTCAGGAAATTCCGTACTTCCGTATTGACAAAAGCGGCGTCGGCAGGGTTCGGCCCGGCTCCGGCGGTGTGACCCCAGAGCGACGGAATCGGGACGAAATGCAGGTGGCGAATAAACTGCCGCTCGTATTCGGCATCCCCGATAGGGAAATAGAGATCGGTCTGGCCGGGCAGGTAAAGCACCTGAGCCTGAATGGAAGCCAGCGCTTTTTCGTGATCACCCGCGAAGCCGGGGGTGGTGCCGACGTTATGCTGCTGCCAGGTGACGGCTTGCGAAATCAGATTGTTGGCGTCGCTACCTTGCCAGGATGTGTGATCTTGCAGCATCTCGTCGAGAGTCGCGTAATCGGCTTTGAACAGCTCGCGCCGATACCATTCCTGAGAGAACATCCACGCTTTCCAGTGTTGTGACCAGGCCGCGAAGCCTTTGGCTGGAAATGTCGAATAATTTCCATCCCGGAACGCCTCGTCCGCCTTGAAGGTGCTGATCGCGCTTTCCAGCCGAGCGACGCCATGCGGGCAGGTTCTGGCAGTTCCGCAGCTTGCCACAATCGCATCGACGAAATCAGGATGACTGACCGCCCACTGAAAAGCCTGCTGCGCGCCCATCGAAAAACCAATCACTGCTTGCAGATGCGTCACGCCCAGTTTCTCGGTCAGGAGGCGGTAAGCGGCGGCGACGTTATCGCGGATCGTGACGCGCGGAAAGTTTGGCCCATTGAACGGGGGTGGGGTGTTACTGGGTGACGAGGAGTTGCCGTTGGCAAACATTTCGGTCAGGATCAGGAAATGTTCGTCGGGATTGAGCGCCTTATCCGCGCCGATCAGAAATTCGTACCCTTGATAATCGCCAGCGTACCAGGACGGGAGCAGGATAGCGGTATTGCGTTCGGGGCGATACGTCCCTAGCGTGACGTAGGCCACTTTTGCATCGGGTAACGTAATCCCGCTTTCAAGCAAAAAATCCCCTAAAGGGAATAGCTGCCGGCTGCTCTCGGTAAGTAAAGCCATGATTGATCCCTGACCAGGCTAGAGTATCGGCTGAACATAACCCCTGAATTCAGGCATTGTCACTGTCTACCTGCAATGAAGGGGCGATCAAACGTTTAGCGGTTATTACTCATGACTTTAGGTCGTGGGCGTGCGTTCCGGCTGGGCGACCAGATCGGGCAGCGGGGTATAGGTCGCCTGAAGGCGCTGAACGGCGAGGTCTTCGTCGCGGGCGCGCAGGGCAGCGAGCAGCAGCTTATGGTTGTTGAGGTCGTCGGCGATCACGTCGGGCGGCTGCGCGCTGAACAGATGGCGCGATCCGGCATAGATCGTGCCGAAGATGTCGAACAGCTTGAGCAGGGTCGCGTTGCCGACTCCATCAAAGAGCGTACGATGCAGGGCGAGGTCTTGCAGGATGAAATCCTGACCTTCGCGGTACTGCGCTTCCATCTCGGCGAGCAGGTGTTCCATCTCGGAGAGATTGGCGTCCGATAACTGGCGCACGGCCTCGCGGATGTAGCTCAGTTCGAGGCGCTGGCGAATTTCATAGAGTTCAACCACGCTGTTGCCATCGAACAGCAGGCTGTAGGCGAAGTTGATCAGGAAGTCATCGAGATCGGCGGCTTTGACGAAGATGCCCAAGCCGACGCGCACCTCGACTAAGCCCTGCGCTTCCAGCCCCTTGATCGCCTCGCGGACGACGTTGCGGCTGACGCCGAGGCGCTCGGCCAGCGTGGTTTCCGAGGGCAGACGGTCGCCGGGGCGCATCTGGTTGTCGATGATGTACGAGCGAAGTTCTTCCTGAACGGCGCGATAACGCGCGACGGTATCGAGCGGCTTGAGCTTTTTCATTGCGATCCTGTCACCTATCCTACCGCGCTATCTTAACGATACGAGTAACATTCTGTCAAGATTATTGACAAACCATTTTCCTGCGCGTTATGCTCACCTGTATGACAGGCTACAGGCGATGACGTAAGTTCAAGCTCAAAAAGAAAAGCTTCAACGCAAAGGCGCAAAGGCGCAAAGGCGCAAAGTAAAGAAAAGAGGGCACATGCCGTGTACCCATAGGCATCCAGTTCAGCCGCCGTTTGACCCCACCCCCGACCTCTCCCCGATTTCAGGCTGAGGAGAGGACACCTGTTGGGGTTGGGCTGGTCACGAGAGGAATTTATCCGCGTCAGGGCGGGTCTTAGACCCGCCCCTACACACGATCCGTGCGTCGGATTTTCTCTCAATTTCAAACCTATCCTCTCCTCAGCCGATTTCAGGGAGGGGAGAAACGCGGGGATCAGGGGGCGGAATTGGATCAAAATGAGCGCCAAAAACCTTATATTGATGCGAAGGGGCGCACGCCGTGTACCTTCTAAGAGTGACTTTTATCATTGTGGAGATGAGAAGGGCACGACACTTTGTGCCCCTACAATGCCGGTAGATATTTTCGAGTAGTGCTTTTACCAAGAACCAACACCTAAACAGCTTTTCTCATAAGGAGCAAACATTCATGGCAAAACTGGATGGACGGGTCGCGCTGGTGACGGGCGCAGGTTCGGGGATTGGACGGGCGACAGCGCTGCGGCTGGCGCAGGACGGCGCGAAAGTCGCGGTGGCGGACTGGAACGCGGTCACGGGCGGCGAAACGGTGCAGATGATCGAAGCGCAGGGGGGCACAGCCTTCTGCGTGCAGACCGACGTATCGAAGGTCGCGGACACCGAAAACATGGTCGCGGAGACGGTGGCGCGTTATGGTCAACTGAACATCCTCGTCAGCAGCGCGGCGGTCATGCTGGAAAAGAAGGCGGTCGATACCACTGAAGCGGATTGGGATCGGATCGTGGACATTAACCTGAAAGGCGTGTTCTTCAGCGCCAAGTACGCGATTCTGCAATTTCAGAAGCAGAAAACGGGCGGGCAGATCGTCAATCTGGCGTCGGTCAACAGCTTCTTCGCCGAGGGCGGCATCGCGGCTTACTGCGCGACGAAGGGCGGTATCGCCCAACTGACGCGCGCGCTGGCGATGGATCACGGCACGGAGGGGATTCGCGTCAACGCGATTGCGCCGGGCTGGATCGAGACGCCGATGAATGCCAACTTCTTCGCGCTGGGGCCACACATCCGCGAGCAGGCGGGCAAGCTGCACGCGCTTGGACGGATCGGGCAGCCGGACGAGGTTGCCAACGCGGTCGCCTTCCTCGTCTCGGACGAAGCCGGGTTTATTACCGGGAGTCTCTTGACGGTCGATGGCGGTTTCTCGGCGGGGCTGGCTCCGGCGATGGGCATTGTCGTCTAAATGGCGGCGCGGCTCGATTCTCACTGGCAGTATAACGGCCTGCGCGCGCTGGTGCTGGATAATCCGCACCTGCAAGTGACAATCCTGCCCGAAACCGGGGCGCGGGTCTACAACCTGATCCACAAGGCGAGCGACACGAATTTGCTCTGGCATCATCCGCGCACGCTGCCGCGCATGATCCCGTATGGCTCGGTATTCGACGATACGTGGCCGGGCGGCTGGGACGAAATTCTGCCGTCCACCGAGCCGACCGAGTATCGCGGCGAAAAACTGCCGAGCATGGGCGAACTGTGGTCGCTGAACTGGGAATGGGAAGCGATCAAGGCGGACGATGGCTCGGCGGGGGTGTGGACGGGTGTTTCGGCGGCGATTTTGCCGCTGCGCTTCGAGCGCTGGCTGACGCTGGACGCCGAGCAGCCCGTGATTCACGTGCGCTACCGGATCACTAATTTGGGCTTAACGCCGCTCGATCTGATCTGGGGGATTCACCCGGTGCTGGCGATCACGCCGCATCATCGGATCGACCTGCCGCCAAGCCGAATGCTGGTCGGGCAGTCGTCAGGCGCAGCGCTCGGTGAGGTGGGGCAGGAATACGATTGGCCGCTGCTCAATGGACGGAATGCCGGGTTAATTCAGCCGTTCGAAGCGAACGTATTCGGCGGACATTACGCGACCGAACTGAGCGGCAACTGGTACGCCGTGACCGACACGGCGAAAAAGGTCGGCTTTGGGATGGTGTTCCCGACCGACGTATTCAAGGCGCTGTGGATTTGGCAGGTCTACGGCGGCTGGCGCGGACTGTATCAACTGGCGGTCGAACCCTGGGTCGGTTATCCTGTACGGCTGGAGCAGGCGATTGACGCCGGACGCCAGCGCATCGTTCAGCCGAACCAACCGCTCGAATACGAGGCGGCGGTCGTGATCTACAGCGGGCTGGAGGCGGTCAGCGCGATTGAGCGCAGCGGCGGTCACTACACAGTCAGGGGATAACACTAAACACTATGGCGCTGCCAAGCGATTACATCGAGCGGGTGTATGCCGGGGTGCTCGGCAAAATGATCGGCGTGTATCTCGGTCGCCCCTTCGAGCAGTGGACGCACGAGCGCATCCACAGCGAACTGGGCGAAATCTGGTACTACGTTCACGATAAGCTCGGACAGCCGCTGATCGTCACCGACGACGACATTTCCGGCACGTTCACCTTTTTGCGGGCGCTGCCGGACTACGGCAATTCGCTCGACCTGACGCCCGCGCAAATCGGGCAGACGTGGCTGAACTACATCATCGAGAAGCGGACGATTTTATGGTGGGGCGGCGTCGGCAACTCGACCGAACATACGGCGTTCGAACGGCTCAAGCATGGGATTGCTGCG
>DASZXN010000203.1:0-9903 GCA_035545875.1 Phototrophicaceae bacterium | reverse complement strand
CGGATTTATCGTATTGAGCATCTTTTGCCGATTTGCTCAATACTGGACTGTTTCCCAGCCTTCCGACTCCCACGACTGCATGATCGCCTTCTGCACCACCGCGACATCATACGCCGCTTTGAAGCTCGGCTCGATCTGCTTCCCTGAAGTAACCGATTTCAGAAAATTGTACGCCTCAATCACCTTGAGGTCATCAAAGCCAATGTCCACGCCCCAGCCGGGGTTGAAGTGATGATGGTAGGGGTGGGCTGGCCCACTCAGCAGGATTTTGTAGCCGTCCTGCGCTGCCTGCGCGCCGGGCATCTTTTGCTGATAGAGCAGTTCGTTCATCTGCTCGAAGTTCCACTTGATCGCGCCCTTCGTCCCGTGAATCTCGAACGACAGGTTGCACTTCTCGCCGTTAATGATGCGGCAGGCTTCGAGCGTGCCGCGCGCGCCGTTCTTATAGCGCACCAGCGCCCCGACGTAATCCTCGTTGGTTACGTCACCCTGTGGCTCTTTGCCCGTCGCTACGTCGTAATGCGTGCCCACGCCCGGCTGGGGGATCGGTCGCTTCTGAATAAACGTCTCTTTGCTGCTGACCAGCTTATCGACCTCGCCGTTGAGCATGTGCGCCATGTCAATCGCGTGCGACATCAGGTCGCCGAGCGTGCCGAGTCCCTGCTCCGCGAGGAAGCGCCACGTCAGGAAGCCGTTCGGATCGCCCGCGTAGCCGTTGAGGAAGCGCCCGTGATAGTGCGTGATCTCGCCCAACTCGCCGGAGTCGATGATCTGCTTGGCATACTGCACGACGGGCGCCCAGCGATAGTTGAAGCCGACGAACGTGATGATCCCGGCGGCTTTGGCGGCTTCGTAGGAGCCAATCGTCTCGTCGGGATTGCGACCAACGGGCTTCTCGCACAGGATCGGCTTGCCCGCTGCCGCAATTGCCTTGTTGATCTCGAAGTGCAGGCCGTTCGGCGTGGCGACGTTGATCGCCTGAACTTCCGGGTTAGCGATCACCTCGTGCCAGTTGGTCGTGTAGCTTTTGAAGCCGAAGCGCTCGGCTGATTCTTTGGCGCGCGCCTCGACGTTATCCGAGCAAATGATCAGGCGCGGCTCAATGCCGTCCTCGTAAAAGCGGTCTTTGATCAGATTGTACGAGCGGCTGTGAACCTGTCCCATCCAGCCCATACCGATCACGCCAATGCCCACTGTTTTCGCCATAAAGCATTTCCTTCCCCGTATACGTCAATTTTAGGTAGCAAATACGCATATGTAGGGGCAGGTCTCAGACCTGCCCGCTGCGTTTAATTTCTCACGCCGTAATTTCCTCAATCAGCACGCGGCGGTGCGTCTTGCCGCTCAACATCGCTGCGTCGAGCATTCGCTGAACTTTCATGCCGTCGGCAAACGTCGGCGAAGGCGACGTATGATCGACAATCGCGCTGATGAAGCCGCGCGTCATGAAATCCTGCGTGCGGAATACGTCTTTGTAGGTGTTGTGAACCGTATCACGGCGCGCGCCGTTCCAGATCGAGTCGGGAATCTCCAGCGGCTTGACCATGCCTTCGCCTGCGCGCGTGCCCAAGACCTGCTGAAGCGTGTCCCAGTCGGTGCGCAGATGCAGCGTGCCCGCGCTGCCGTGAAACTCCATCTCGTGAATCTGACCGAAGGGGGTCGCTTCGTAAGCGACGGCGGACATATGCAGAACACCCTGCGCGCCGTTGGCAAATTCGAGCAGGATGATCGCGGCGTCCTCGCCGATTGGGTAATCTGAGCCATCCGGTTTCGGCGCGCGCTTGACGTTGGAACTGAGCAGGGCGGTCACCGCTTTCACGTCGCCGAACAGCCACGACGCCAGATACATCCAATGCGTGCCGAGATCGCCTGCTACGCCTGCGCCTGCCTCGTCCAGATCGAAGCGCCACATATACTGACCATCACGGGCATAGCCAGCGAAATAGCGCATATTGAGGTGATACAACTGACCCAGATAGCCATCATCGACGAGCGATGCGATGTAACGCAGGGCAGGCATGAAACTGTACGTGAAGGGAACCATCGTCTTGACGCCTGCTTTGTCCGCCGCGTCGGTCATCTGGACGGTTTCGGCATAGTTCATACCGAGCGGCTTCTCGCAGAGGACGTGCAGCTTGCGGTCGAGTGCCTGCATGGTCATTGGGAAATGCTGATTATTTGGCGCGAGGATGATCACCGCGTCAAGCGACTCGCGGGCGAGCATGTCGGCGTAGTCGGTATAGGCTTTGGGGATGTTCCAGCGCTGGGCGAAGTCCTGCGTGCGCTCGGTGTCACGCCCGACGACGGCGGCGACACGCGCATGGGGGTGATTCTGAAGCGCGGGCAGGTACATCGCGTCCGCCCACCAACTGGTTCCAACGACGCCAACGTTGACGATTGAATCCTTCATGATGTGCGTTCTCTCCGCAGCGCGATTCGCTCAGGCGAGGTGTTATTTTAGCCGACGGCTTTAAAATTACCAATCCGATGCGTCGGCGTCATAAAGAAAAGCCGTCAACGCAAAGGCATAGAGATACAAACTATTTCGAGCCGGGGTTCTGGGCGGCGCAGCGAAGCATGTTCACGGCGAACTATTGCCGTAGCGCCGTTTGAGAACAGCACATATTCCGTTTACTTATTCCAACCGTCAGCGTTAACCCAGCAATTAAGTGCGCCGATGGCTTGGCTTGAATATGAAAATTTACTCTAAATTCATTAATTCTTTACAGATTTCGCATGAAAACCGGGTGATTCGGAGTATAATTTTCCCATCGTGAGGCTACACAAAGGACTCGTCCCCTGAGAGAGGACACGATGAAAAAAGCAGCGCGATCCTTGTTCGTCCAACTGCTCCTTGCCCTGTCGCTTCTGGCAATTCTGTCAGGCGCGGCTCAAGCGTCCATGCTCTGCCGTTCCGATCCTGTGGTGATTCTGTCTAATGGCATGACCCTTGATCTCGGTGCCTCGATTTCTGTCCTGCCCTGGCAAGTGCGCGAAGTGCATTATGAGCTTCATGTTCCGGTTGGAGTATCGATGATCGCGGCGATTCGCACCCCGGCCTGGCTGACTTCACAGGAAACGTTCGCAGTCGTTGCAGACCAGCAGCCGAAGCAGTACGAAGCGATTACAACCGTCTATACGTCCGATGGCAACGCGCAGGTGACCGCCGATACGACGCTGGTTTCGCTCCTGAACATCAAGCTCGGTCACTACTCGGTTTCCGGTCTTGAAGGCCGGGCGTTAGCGCTCTGGTTCCATAACTAAGCGACCATTCCGCTCGACACATGGCGCACGGCGATCCGTGCGTATGAAATGGGAATTCCTTTTGGCGCTGCGCAAAAGGGTTCCCATTTCGCTTTAATCCAGCAAGAGGCCAATCCGACGATTTTCTTTCCTCCCCGCCATTGGTCTAAACATTAAAATAGATTTGGGCGAAAAACCAGTATCACGTTGGCGTGATCGCTTGATGATTCGGTCGCTAGGGAACCCGGAGACATATGCCGCAGGCATTCATTGGGCGTAAGCTCGGCAAATATCAGATCATTCAACTGCTCGGTCACGGCGGCATGGCGACCGTCTACAAGGGCTATCACGCCGAGCTTGACCGCTACGTTGCTATCAAGGTGCTGCCACCTCACCCCGGACGCGATCCGCATTTCGTCGAACGCTTCCGCCTTGAAGCGCGCACGATTGCCCGCTTGCAGCATCCGAACGTGCTTTCGCTCTACGACTATGGCAGCGAAGACGACATTTTTTATCTGGCGATGGCCTTCGTTGAGGGCGGCGCGCTCAGTCGGCTGATTCACCCCGGCGGTTTGCCGCTGCTTCAGGTGGAGCCGCTCCTGCGCGAAGTTGCCTCGGCGCTCGATTATGCGCATCGGCAGGGCGTGATCCACCGCGACATCAAGCCCGGCAATATCCTGCTCGACCACGAAGGCCATACCTTTCTGGCGGACTTCGGCATCGCCAAGCTGATGGGCAGCAGTTCAGCTCTGACGGGCACGGGCAGCGTTGTTGGCACACCGTCGTACATGGCTCCTGAGCAAAGTCAGGGTGACAAGCTCGATCCGCGTGCTGACATTTACTCGCTTGGCGTCGTTACCTTCGAACTGCTGGCGGGTCGCTTGCCTTACGTCACGGCCAACCCGCTGCAAATGATCATGAAGCATATCAATGACCCAATCCCCAGCATCCGGCAGGCGCGTCCTGACCTGCCAGAGGAAGTCGATTCGGTGATCCAGCGCGTACTGGCGAAAACGCCCGATCAGCGTTATCAGACCGTCAACGAGTTCTTCGAGGATTTCAGGGGCGCCATTCACTATCAGGAGCCGGAACCGCGTCCGTATTTGCAGGCGCGCACCGCCGCCGATCCGTCACCGAGCGTACCTGACTCGCTCACACCGCAGCCGACGATTGCCCTTTCGCCCGACAACCTCACGACGCCGAACGAAACGCGCAGCTATACCTTCCTGTTCAGCAACATTGAAGGCAGCACACACCTGTGGGAGCGTCACCCCCATGAGATGTCGGCGGCGCTTGCCCATCACGATATTGTCATGGCGCAGGTGATTGACATGCACGCGGGCAAAATCTTCAAGACTTTCGAGGACAGCATTTATGCGGTTTTCGCTTCGGCGGATGATGCGCTGCAAGCCGCGCTCTCGATTCAACGGCTGATCTATCGAGCATCGACCCGCCCGGACGATCCGTTGCTGGCGCTCCCCGTTCGTATGGGGTTGTACTCCGGCGCGGTCGAGGAGCGCGAAGGCGAATATTTCGGGCTGACCATCAATCGCACCTCGCGGGTCATGAACGCGGCGCACGGCGGCCAAATCCTGCTCACCGCAGCGACCAAAGCGCTGCTGCTGCCCGACGCCGAGCTGCGCGATCTCGGCATCCATCGCTTGCCGGACATCAACGAGCCGGAACATATCTATCAGGCGTTTTCGCCAGATTTCCCGCTCAATACCAAGCCGATCCGTACGCTGACGCCGCGCCCGACCAATCTCCCGGCGCAGTTGACCTCGTTTGTTGGGCGCGCTGATGAATTGGACGAAATCGGCGATCTGCTGCGCCAGCCGAACGTCCGTCTGCTGACTCTGTTGGGCGCAGGCGGGATCGGCAAGACGCGCCTCTCGATTCAGGTTGGCGCAACGCTGCTGGACGAGTTTGAAGATGGCGTGTTCTTCATTCCACTCGCGCCGCTCAACCAGATGGACGCAGCGGTCAAATACCTTGCGCAGATTTTGAGCGTCCAGGAAGAAGCCTCAACCCCGCTGATCGAGTCGCTCAAGGCGTTTCTGCAAGCGCGGCAGGCGCTGCTGATCTTCGACAACTTCGAGCATTTGCTCGACGATGCGCCCTTGCTCAACGACCTGCTGACGGCAGCCGCCCGCCTCAAAATTCTGGTGACGAGCCGCGAATCGCTGTTTATTTACGGCGAGCATACTTATACCGTCCCCCCGCTTGACCTGCCCGAAGCAGGTGAGGACATCGGTCAAATGCTGCGCTCGTCGGCAGTCTGCCTGTTTGTCGAGCGCGTTCAGGCCACACAGTCGGACTTCACGCTCACGCTCGACACTGCCGCCGACGTGATCAGCATTTGCCGCCAACTCGAAGGTCTGCCACTGGCGCTTGAACTGGCAGCGGCGCGTGTCCGCGACCTGACGCTCACGGAAATCGCCGAAGGGCTGTCACAGCGGCTAGCGCTCCTCAGCAAAGGCCCGCGCGACCTGCCCAAGCGTCAACAAACGATGCGCGGCGCGATTGACTGGAGCTATCACCTGCTCTCGGACGAGGAACAGCGTGCCTTCGCGCGCTTGGCGGTCTTTGAAGGTTCATTTTACGCGAACGCCGCCCAGACGGTCACTGGCATCCCTGATCCACAAACGCTCAGGAACAAGAGTCTGCTTCAGGAAGCGACCGATCAGGTCTATTCGATGCTGGCCGTCCTGCGCGAGTTCGCCCTGGAACGGCTGAACGAATTGAGCGAAACCGCCTCGATGCGCGACAGGCACGGCCTGTACTACTGCACGTGGCTCGAAACGGCGGAAAACTATCTCAATGGGCGCGATCAGGTCGAGTGGTATGCCCGCCTGAAGGTCGAGCAGTATAACCTGCGTGCGGCGCTCGAATGGTTTTTGCACGAACAGCAAATCGAGAATGCCGGGCGCATGGTGCGCATTCTCTGGCGCTACTGGGCGACCCAGAGTCAGTTCAGCGATGGCGCGCAGTGGTTCAAGCAGGTGTTGGCGCACGCCGATCAACTTTCGCCCTACGTGTACGCGGGTGCGACTCAGGGCGCGGGGCGGCTGGCGCTGCTGCGTCACGAGTACGCTCGCGCGAGCGAGTATCAGACGACCAGCCTGAACCTCTATCGCTCAATTGGCGATCAGGCGGGGCAAGCGTCAGTGCTCATGAGCCTCGGCGAGACCGAATACGTGCAGGGACATCTTGACGAGGCCGAGCAGTATTTCAACGACAGCCTGAGCATCTTCCGCGCCATCAACAACGAAGCGGGGATCGGGCGCTGCCTCAACAACATCGGCAATATCGCTCGGCAGCGTGGCGATTTCGCTAAAGCCGAGCCGATCCTCTACGAAAGCCTGGCGCTCGCCCATGCGCACGGCAGCGCCGAAGCCATTGCGCTCGCGCTCTACGATCTGGCGGGCGTGCTGCGCGCCGAGGAGAAATACGTCGATGCAGCCGCTTACTATCAGGAAAGCATGGCGATCTATCGTGAACTCGATTTTCCTTTCGCCATCGCCGTCATCCTCAACAATCTTGGCTTCATCCTGCAAAGTCAGGGCAGCATCCTCGCGGCAATGGAGCACTTTCTCGAAGCGCTCAAAATACTCCAACACCTCGATGAGCCAATCGCCATCTTTGAAAGCCTGCTGGGAATGGCAGGCGTGTTCCTGCACCTCGACAAATATGGGGCCTGTGTGCAAACCCTGAGCGCCGCTAACGCCCTGCTGACGTCCATTCACGGCGAGGATCAAATCGATTACGTCGATCAGATCGAGTACAAGCGCCTCTACGCCGCCGCGCAGGTCGATCAACCTGAATGGCAGGGCGCGTGGTCGGCGGGGCAGTTGGCGACACTCGAAGAAGCCATTCAGGACGTATTCAAAGCGGCACAGCCCCAACTGCCGATCCCCTCGGACACGCTGCTCTAAACGCCATATCTCGTAATTCTTAAAGGGAATTATCCCTTGACGGTAGGGGCACGACATGTCGTGCCCCTACAATACCTGCCATGAAGGGATAATCGCCTTCTTAAAATGGGCGTAACATATTACGCCTATGCGCACCAATGTAAGGTTTTGGGCGCTCATTTCGACCCAATTCCGCACCCTGATGTCCGCGTTTCTCCCCTCCCTGAAATCGGTTCACTGCACGACACATTTAATCTTGGAGCGTCAGTTTCGGGTATTTTCCGGTCGGGTCAGAGCCGACTTTAGTCGGCTTCCCGACCGAACCGCTAGCCGGGGGTTTTGAACCCCTGGCGGCAAAAACTCGCTTTATCACTTGTGTCGTACAGCGAAGAAATCGGGGAGGGGGCGTAACATGTTACGCCCGTTTTTCTTGATTTACTTCCCGTATGAAAAACGATCACCGCGAGCGCTCGCACGCTCGCAATCTGCTTGTTGACACCCTTCCAAATCGATCTATTATCGCTGGTTAAGGTTCTGCGCATTACTTTAAAAACTTATAGGGGGATGTCCATGCGTGTTCACGTGCGGCGTTTGCTATTGGTATGCGCAATTCTGGTTCTGCTGCTCCCCACCCTCTCGATCAACGCGCAGGATCAGGGCGTTACCCTGCGCATCGGCACGACCCTCATGATCGACACGCTCAACCCCGGCAATGGTTTTTACGGCTATGCGGTGCGTCCGCTCTGGTACGACACACTCGTGAGCTATCTCGGCGGTGATCAGGTTGGGCCGGGACTGGCCGAAAGCTGGTCAGTCTCCCCTGATGGCAAAACGTGGACGTTCAAGATTCGCTCAGGTGTCAAGTTTCAGGACGGCACACCGCTGACCGCCGTCGAAGCCGCCTGGAATATCAACTGGATTCTGCAAAATCAGGTTCCGGCAATGATCAGCTACCTGAACAACGTCACGGGCGCGAAGGCCATCGACGCGACCACGCTGGAAATCGATCTCTCGCAGCCTGTCCCGGACATGATCAGCGCCAAGCTGATCTACGTCTGGATGCTGCCGCCCTCCGTCTGGAAGGATAAGACAGGCGACGACATCACCAATTATGCCGACCTTCCGGCCACGATGGGTTCCGGCCCCTACAAACTGACCGACTACAAGGAGGGTGAGTATATGACGATGGTCGCCAACCCGGATTACTGGGGCGGCAAGCCCACCGTCGATAAGATTATCTATCAGCAGTACGCCAACGAGGATGCGCTCACGCAGGCGCTGATCGGCGGCGACATCGACCTGATCATTGTCGCGCCGGCCTCCGGTGTTGCGGCCTTGCAGAAAGCGCCCAACGTTAAAGTCTCGATTGCCGACGCCTTCTCCCTCGAAGAACTGATCATCAACTCCAGCCCGGACGGTACGCAGCCTAAGAGCCTCAACGATCCGAAGGTTCGACTGGCGATTGCCCATGCCATCGACAAGCAGACCATCAACACGGTCGCCTATCTCGGACACGCAACGGTCGCCAACACCTTCCTGCCCACCGCCATGACCAAGTTCCATGACAGCGCGATTCAGGACGACAGCTTTGACCTCGCTGCCGCCAACAAAATCCTGGACGATGCAGGCTATAAGGACACGGACGGCGACGGCATCCGCGAATGGAGCGACGGCTCGCCGCTGCAATATCGCCTCTACGCGCCGACCAGCGACGCCTACTACGCCCGTGTGATCCAGATCATCTCCGACGATCTCAAGCAGATTGGCATCGACGCACCGCCGCAGACGATGGACGACGACAGCATGACCGCGCTGCAAAAGGATTACGACGATGACCTGATGTACTGGGGCTGGAACTTCGACCCCGATCCGAGCTTCGCCCTGAGCATCTTCACCTGCGCCGAAACCGAAGACGGCGGCTGGAGCGACAGCGGCTACTGTAATAAGGATTACGACGCGCTCTATCAGCAGGAATCCACGACGGTTGACCCGACCAAGCGCGCCGACCTGATCAACCAGTTGCAGCAGAAAATCTTCGACGACAAGCCGTACATCCCGGTCGTCTATCCGCAGGCGATCAGCGCCTACCGCAGCGACCGCTTCACCTTCGCGGACAATCTGGCGATTCTCAACACACCCTATGCGCTGACTCACGGATTTTCGGTAGTCGGCGCGACAGGTACCTCGTAGGCACGTCGTAGGACGCGATGATACCTGCCGATTACATCGTGAAGAAGGTGATCTTCGCCATCATCACGCTCGTCGTAGTGCTGGTGTTCAACTTCTTCCTGTTTCGCGTGCTGCCGGGTGATCCTGTCCGGCTTTTGTTTCGCAACCCGCGCCTGACCCGTCAGGCACAGGCGCAGCTTCGCGTGCAGTTTGGCCTCGATAAGCCTGTCTGGATCGACATGGACAAGCTGCGCGCGGGCGACCTGAGCGGCGCGCTCGACAGCCAGTTCACGGCCTATGTCAGCAATCTGCTGCAAGGCGATCTCGGCACCTCGTTCGATAACCGCGAGGATGTCGGGCAGTTGCTCAGTGAGCGCGTCTGGCGGACGGTCGTGCTGGTGTTTGCAGGCGAAGCGCTGGCGATCCTGATCGGCGCGGGCGTCGGCCTGATCGCCGCCTGGAAGCGCGGCGAGGCCATCGACGCGGCGGCGCTGATCATTGGCCTGCTCATGTGGGCGCTGCCGACCTTCTTTCTCGGCATCATTTTGCTGATTCTGGCGCGCGGCGTGCTGCCGAG
>DASZXN010000202.1:0-22242 GCA_035545875.1 Phototrophicaceae bacterium | reverse complement strand
GTAATAGCGCAGATTGAGGTGATACGGCTGACCGATATAGCCCTGATCGATCAACTGCTGAACGCGCGCGCCTTCCGCAAAGTCGGGATAAACGGGCTTGTCCTCGACTATCGCCGTGATGAACTCGCGCGCCATGTGATCGTGCTGGCGGAATACGTCGCGGTAGGTGTTGTGAACCGTATCACGGCGAGCATTCTCCCAGAGATCATCCGGGATTGGCAACTCCTGCGCGCCGCCGCGCGTTCCCGCCTGAAGGCCGCGCACAACCTGAACAGCCTCCCAATCAACCGTGTTTTAAAGCGTGCCGCCAGAGCCGTGCAACTCCATGTGCTGAGTCTGGCCGAATTTCGTGCCTTCGCAGGCGACGGTACTAAGCATGAGTGCGCCGACCGCGCCATTTTTGAAACGCAGGTTGACCATTGCCACGTCGTCCGCACGGGGATAATCACCGCCATCCGGTCGATTGGGTCGCTGAACGAGATCGGCGAGCGTGCAGCTCAGGCCATCGATTTCGCCGAAGAACCAGCGCGCCAGGTGAAACCAGTGCGCGCCGAGATCGGCAATCACACCCGATCCGGCAACTTCCGAGTCGAACACCCACTGATATTTCAGATCGCGCCCATAATCGGCGTAATAGCGCAGATTGAGGTGATACGGCTGACCGATATAGCCCTGATCGATCAACTGTTTGAGGTAGCGATTGGTCGGCATATAGCGATAGGTGAAAGGAACCATGTTTTTGAGGCCGAGCGACGTAGCTTTCGCCGCCATCGCGCTGGCCTGCGTATCGTTGAGCGCCAGCGGCTTCTCGCACAGGACATGCAATCCGGCATCGAGCGCTGCCATTGTGATCGGGTAGTGCATGTCGTTGCTGGCAGCGATGATCAGCGCATCAAGTCCGGCAGATGCGATCATGGCGCGGTAATCCGTGTAGCTCTGCGGAACGTTCCAGCGAGCGGCAAACGCGCGCGTGCGTTCAGGATCGCGCCCACAGACGGCAACCCACTCTACCTGAGGATGCTGCGCCAGCGCGGGCAGATACATCGAATCTGCCCAGAGACTCGTTCCGACAATGCCGATGCGGACTGCAATGATGGTTTGCCTTTTGCGAAGGGGATTATTCCTTAACAACACGGGCGAGAGCTTGCCTTCGCTCCTCCTAAAATACAAGTTATGGATAAGCCGCAGCAGGAACCGATTTTTCCCTTGTAGGGGCACGACGTGTCGTGCCCCTACAATCAAATTCTTCGCTCAAAATCGTTATCCATAACTGGCGTTACAATACGTGTCGTGCGGGTTCCATCGCCTGTGCGAAGCTGCGCTACTGCTCTACGAGCGAATACTGCTCAACCCAGCCGACCGCGCCCCAGGTGGCGCGGACTTCCCACCACCACTGGCGACCATCGAAAAAGTAGTTCCCGGTCGCCGTGACCAGATTATTATACGCCAGTGTCGCGGTTTGTGCCGCTCGCGTGGAAGGTCGGCTGCGCAGCCACGCCCCACTGGAATTGACGATCTTGAGGTGGCTGCCGGTGTGCCAGGGAACGGTCGGACGCGCCACACTGCCCGCCGTTGGGCTGGCAGTCGGCGTGAAGGTCGCGGTTGCCGCAGCGTCCGACGTTGAGGCGACCAGCACGGTCGCGGCTACAGCCGACGTATCGGTCATGGTTGGCGTATCAGTCATAGTCGGCGTATCGGTCACAGTCGGCGTATCAGTCATGGTCGGCGTAAACGTGAGCGTGCTGGAAGGCATAACCGTCGAAGTCCGCGTTGGCGCTGCGGTCAGTGTATAGGTCGCCGTCGCGCTCAACGTCGGCGTGCTGCTCGCCTGAAGCTCGACCAACCCGATATTACCATCAATCGAGGTCGGGAGTGGTAAATCCCCGGTTGGAACGGGCGACGAAAGCGCCCCCGCCGCAACCACAACCGAGGGCGATACCACGTCAGTGCCGGAGCGCTGAATGAGCAGAACAACGATCAGCGCGACCGCCAAAACGAGCAACGCGCTTTCGATCCAGATAATCAGGCTTCGTCCCTGATCGGTCGGGAGATGCTGCATATTCGATGGCTCGGCAGGCGCTGGGGCAACCTTCGCGCGCGATGTCGTCGCGGCGATCCCGGTCGGGGTAGGAAACGGCAGCGCGAAGGAAGTCTGCGGCAGCGCATAGGTCATAAACCCGGTCATTTTTTCGCCCGCCAACCCCTGAACCGCCGCCGCGAATTCCTGGGCGAAGGTCATTGTGTTTGGATAACGGTTGTCGGGCTGTTTCGCCATCGCCCGGTACAATACCCCGTTGACCTGATTGGGCAGCCCCGGTCGATACTCGCGCACATCCTTCGGAATTTCCTTCAGGTGCTTGCTCATGAGCGCCAGCGCGGTATCCGATTCAAACGGCGGATGTCCGGTCAGGAGCATGTAAATCACCGCGCCCAGCGCATATTGATCAACGGCAGGCGTTGGCGACAATCCCTCCCACTGCTCAGGAGCCATAAAGCTCGGCGTGCCGAGGAACGTCCCGCCCTTGATCGAGCTGGTCGTGCCGATCAGCTTGGCGATGCCGAAATCGACAATGTAGACCACGCCGTGCTGGTCGAACATCAGGTTGGTGGGCTTAATGTCACGATGGATCACGCCGCGCTCATGCGCGTAATCGAGCGCGCTGGCGGCCTGCATCAGAATCGTCGTGATTTCAGGAATGCTCGGCAGCGATTGATTGCGATCCAGCCGATATTGCAGCTTTTCGCCAAGCGAGCCGCCGGGCAGCAGCCGCATCGCGACGTAGCTGACGTTTTGCTGAACCCCGTAATCAAACACGGGGACAATGTGCGGGTGTTCAAGCGAAGCCGCCGTGCGCGCCTCACGGAAGAACAGATCGAGGTAGCCGCTTTCCTGTGCCAGCTTGGGTGAGAGAATTTTGACCGCGACATCCCGGTCGAGGTTGACCTGGCGCGCACGGTAGACGTAGCCCATTGCGCCAATGCCCAGCACCTCGATCAATTTATAGTTGCCGAGTACGAAAATGCCGTCGCTTAATGCAGACACGGGTTTGCCTATGATGTGATATGACGTTTGTGCGCAGTCGCCTGCAATATTTATTACTATATACATTATACACAATCTCAATAAAGAAAGTTATTAAGCTTGCAGAAATTTACGCACCAAACCAATGAGGAAGGATTGAGATTATCGAAGAAACAGCGAAAAAGGAGCCGTGAGGAAAGAAAAAGGACGCACGATTATGTTGTGCGTCCTTGATCGTGTTGAGTCGTTTCGTTACTTCAGGCCGAGTTTAGCGGCGCTGTCGCGGTAAATCTCGATGATGCGGTCGCAGGCTTCCGGGGTGAGCGCAGGCGGCACGGTGAGCAGGATGCTGCGCTCGATCAGGTCATCCAACTGCGGCAGCAAGCCCTTGTGATAGTCGATGTCCTTCGCCCACTCATTCAGCGGATCGCTCCAGGGACGACCCGCCGAGTTGACGCCGTGCTTCTCGATCAGGCTGATGTTGTTGTAGTAGATGTGCATCCCCCAGTCGGTCATACGGATGTTGCCGACACCATCCGGGCCGGGACGAACACCCGCCGCGCGCGTCATGTTGACCATCTCCTGCGCGATTTCGCCGCTCGGCCAGGTCGTCAGCACGAATGGGCCGCTGTCACCCGCCGGATCGATGATGCGGCGCGGCTTGACGCCGGGAATTGAGCCGATGCCTTTGTACAACTGCTGATTGCGCGCGCGCATGGTCGCGGTGATCAGATCGAGCTTCTGCACCTGCGCGTAGAGCAGCGCCGCCGACATGTCGCTCATGTGGACACACTGCCCCCACGTTTGCACCGGGCCGTTCGGGTCAACGCGGCCTTTTTCGTTGCGAGAATAGCCTACGTCGTGATAGGCCCAGGCACGCTGACCGAGTTCCACGCTGTCGGAGACCACCATCCCGCCCTCGCCCGCCGTGACGTTCTTGTTGTACTGGAAGCTGAAGATCGCCATGTCGCCGAAGCTGCCGAGCGGCTTGCCGTGAAAGCTCGCGCCGTTGCCCTGCGCAGTGTCCTCGATCAGCAGCACCTTATGGCGCTTGCAGATTTCGACAATCTTCTCGATGTCGCCGCACGCGCCGCTCATGTGAACCACCAGCACGGCTTTGGTGCGCGGGCTGATCTTGCGCTCCAAATCGGCGGGATCCATCGTGAAGGTGTCGTCAATATCAACCAGCACCGGGATACCGCCCGCGCGCACAACGGCGGATAAGCAGGCCACCCAGAGATAACCGGGCATCAGCACTTCGTCGCCGGGGCCAACGTCAGCAGCGGCCATCGCCACCGCGAGCGCGCCTGTGCCGCTGTTGACCAGCACCGCGTTCTTGCGCCCAAGACGGTTGCGGTAGAACGCCTCGACCTGATCGGCATAGTGCTGAAGATCGTGCCCGTAGAAGCGATACGGGCTGCGGGCGAGCAGGGTTTTGGTTACCGCGTCGATTTCCTCCTCGCCGATAAAATAGCTGCCCGGCCACTCATAGGGCAGCAGGAATTCCTCGGTGGTCACAGGGGATGCCATTGGAAGCTCCTTCTCAAGCTAAAATGAACGGACGTAAAGGTTTTTAGTTTTTAGTTAGGCGATTATCCCTTCATGGCAGGTATTGTAGGGGCACGACATATCGTGCCCCTACCGTCAAGGGATAATCCCCTTATAGTTATTGGCAAAAGCGATTAGCCATTGGCCTTTAGCTAAAAGCTAAAGGCTAACTGCTAACCACTCATCATTGAAGGTGCAAGTATGTTGTACCAAAAACTAAAAACCAAGAACCAATTGGCCTTATTCTTTGACACTGCCGAGCGTGAGTCCGGCGACGAACTGCTGCTGAAGCGTGAAGAACAGCAGCGTCATCGGGATGACTGCCAGCACCGACGCGCTCATGAGCAGATCGAAGTTCTGCTGGAAGCGCACGCGGAAGATCGAGTCGATCATCAACTGAACGGTGAACGTCTCCTGCGAGCGCAGATAGACCAGCGGCAGCAGGAAATCGTTCCAACTGGTCGTGAACACGAACAGCGCCAGCGCGCTCAGGGCTGGGCGCACAACGGGCACGACGATGCGCCAGTAGAGGCCGAACTCGCTCGCGCCGTCGAGACGCCCGGCGTCGAGCAGTTCATCGGGGACGCTGTACATATACTGGCGCATCCAGAAGATGCCAAAAGCGTTGGCCGCCGTCGGAATGATCAGCGGCAGCAGCGTATTCAGCCAGCCGATTTTCGCCATCAGGATGTAGTTAGGCACCAACTGGACACTGACCGGAATCATCACCGTGCCGAGCACGAGCGTGAACAGAAGGTTGCGCCCACGAAAACGATACTTAGCGAAGGCAAAGCCCGCCAGCGAGCATAGAAAAACCTGCAAAATCACGCTCGACCCGGCGACGACCAACGTGTTGAGAATACTGCGCAGGAACAGCGTTTGTGTCAGCAGGTTGGTGTAGTTGTCGAGCGTGAAATGCGGCGGAATCACGGTGACGGGGATGGTCAGAATGTCGTTGAGCGGCTTGAACGACGACATGATCATCCAGTAGAACGGCACAAGCGACAGGAAAGCCGCCACGATCAGGATGACGTAAAGCGCCACCTGAACGAGGCGCATCGTCACTCTGTTTTCAACGGGAGCCGAGGTGCTGTAGGTCGCCATATTATCGCTCGTAGTCGCGGGTGCCGATGCGCAGTTGGATCAGCGACAGCACGAAGATAATCAGGCCGACGACATACGCCATCGCCGAGCCATAGCCGAATTTGAAAAACTGGAATGAGGTGCGGTACATCAGCAGCCCGGTCACGAGACCAGACTGATTTGCCCCACCCGTCACGCCGAACAACGAATAGGGTTCAGCGAACAGATTGAAGGTGTTGATGGTCGAAAGCACTACGTCGAACAGGATGACCGGACGCATCAGCGGAACCGTGATGCTCCAGAAGATTTGCAGCGGATTCGCGCCGTCAACGAGCGCGGCCTCGTTCAACTCCGGCGGGATGCTCTGCAAGCCTGCCAGCATGATCACGAGGTCGTTGCCAATGTACTTCCAGACGATCAGCACGACCAGCACGAGGATGGTCAGGTTCGGTTCGTTGAGGAAGTTCACGCGCGCCAGCCCCAGACGCGAGAGCGCCTCGTTGACCAGCCCAAACGGGTTCGCCAGCATCAGGCCGAACACCTGCGCAGCGACCACCAGCGACATGACCAGCGGCAGGTAAAAGATCGTGCGGAAGGCATTGCGGAAGCGGACGAGCTTGCTGTTGAGAATGACGGCGAGAATCAGCCCGCCGCCAATCGTGAGCGGCCCGCTGATGAGCGTCAGCACGGCGGTATTCCGCAGCGCGTTGAGGAAATCGGGGTCTTTAAGCAGCGTGATGTAGTTGTTCAGGCCGATGTAGATCGGCGGATTCAAGCCTGTCCAGTTGCGCAGGCTGATGTAGCCCGAAAACAGGATCGGGAACAGACCGAAGATGGCGAAGATGATGAAAAACGGCGAGATGAACGCGTAAGGCGCGAGTTTGTGCCATTGAATTCGTGAGGTGCGCGCTGGCGCAGGCACGGACGGAGTCGTGACGTTGGTTACGGACATGGGCAGCCTGTTTCACTCAGCTTGATCGTGATCGGCCAATTCAGCGCACGCCTCAAGGAATTCGAAGTGATGTCCATCCTTGATCCTCGTATCCAAACAAGCCAGAGGCGAGGATTCGCCTCTGGTCTGATGATCGTTTATGGAGCTTAGTTCTTGCCGAGCTGACTGCGGATTTGATCCGCCGAGGCTTTCAGGCCATCGGCAACGCTGACATCGCCGCGCATGATCGGCTCGATGCCGCTGGTCAGAATGGCGCGGGCTTCCACCCAGCCACGACCGAAGTAGACATCGGGGATGTCCTTGAGCACGTCCTCCCAGAACTGATAAATCTTCTGACCGCCGAAGAACGGAATCGGTTCGGGATCGAGCACCGCGAGCGCTTCCTTCTGCGTGACAAGGATGCCGTTGGTGACCTGATTGAACTTCAACTGGGCTTCTTTGGTCAACTGGGCTTCGTACATAATGCCCCACGCGGCGTCGGGATTCGCAGCGGCCTGCGGGATGCCCGTAACCGTCGGCACATGGAACGCCCAGCGCTGACCGCCGTCTTTGAGCGCAGGCAGGCGCATAATGCGCCAGTCGCCGCTGGTGTCGGGCAGGTTGCCTTCGATGCCAAGCGGATACCACGCCGGGCAAATCTGGCTGGCGATCAAGCCCGCTTTATAGGCAGCAATCGTCGCGTTCGGATCCTGGAAAATCAGGGCAACATCGGGGTCGAGGATCGACTTGAAGACTTCGATGCCCGCGATGGCTTCCGGCGTGTCAATGATCACGGTGTCGTCTTCCTTGTTGAAGAACACGCCGGGGAAACCCGATTCGTGCAGGAAGGCTTCGTGATTCTGGTGCGGCGCGCCGCCGAGCGGAAGCTGGCTGCCGGGCGAGTCCATCGCAATCATGTGAATGGTGTTGCCGCTGTCCTTGTAGAGCTTCTTGCCCGCCTCGACAAACCCTTCCCAGGTGGCGAGATCGTCTTCGGTGATGCCGTATTTGTCGAAAATGTCCTTGCGGTAGGTGAAGCCGACGGGTTCGTTGTCCTGCGGCATACCGAGCAGCTTGCCATCGCGTCCCGCCAGCTTGAGCGCAATCGGCACGAACTTGTCGGCATAAGGCGCCATGCGCTCGGTCAGGTCAGACATGCCATTGGCAAAATCGCCGACGTAGTCCACATCGAAGTTAGCGAGATCAGGCACGCCGATGCCAGAGTTGAGCGCGTTGAGGATGTTGGCGTGCGCGTCGAGATAGGCGAATTCCTGCGTCTCGATTTGCAGGCCGGGATACTTGGCTTCCAGAGCAGGCTTGGCGGCCTTGTAGTGGTCAATCGTGCCGTTATAGCCCCAGATCAGCACGTGGCCGGTCATGGTCGCGGGATCCGGCCCCTGATCCTCTTCAGTCGCTTCAGGTGTTCCAGCTTGCAGAACCGACGGCTTGATCCAGGACATACGCCCCAGCGACGCGCCCATAGCGGCAGCGCCAAAGCCACTGGCAGACAGGCGGAGGAAATCGCGGCGAGTCATCGCCTTGGAACGATTGAATCTGGACATTCTCGAGCCTCCTCAAAACCTATATATTCTGCGAAAAGGTTCTATCACAAGCCGGAACCGTGAGTTGATTGTCTCCTCAACGACGTGCTGAAAACGATTACCTCAGGCTCAGACAGGGATTTGGTTGATTAAGCCAACCGCATCAGAGCATAACATAACATGAATCATACGTGTTCGGCAATATTGCACAAAGATGGGAAGCTGAAATATCTCTATCTTTATGGTCGCTCACGAGCGGGTTGCTCGCTATGCGGATCGGGGCAAATAGCTCTTTACGCCCCTCGATAAGCATATTTCTCCAGCACTTCCTCATTGAGCGAAACGCCCAGCCCCGGTTCGTCGCTGACGTGCAGCCAGCCATCGCGCGGGATCGGGCGATTGACGATCAGATCGGTCACGAGCGGCGATCCCATCATGGTGAATTCCTGTACGGGTTCGCGCGTCAGCGTCACGTTGAAATGCAGGCTCGCGGAGACGAGAATCCCGGTGCTCCAGGCATGAGGCACGACCAGCCGATGATGCAAATCGGCGAGCGTGGCGATCCGCCTGGCTTCGGTGAAGCCGCCGACGCGCGACAAATCGGGCTGCAAAATGTCGATCTGCGCCCGCTCGATCAGGTCGCGGAACTCTTCGGCAACGGTGTTCATCTCGCCTTCCGCAAGGCGAATCGTCGTGCTGCGCGCGAGGCGCGTATAGCCATCGAAATCGTCGGGCATGAGCGCTTCTTCGAGCCAGTAGAGGTCGTACTGCTCGATGCGGCGCGCCAGTTCGCAGGCGGTCGGCGCGTCCCAGCAGTTGCCGCCGTCGATCATCAGCAGCGGCGACTCGCCCAAGCCTTTGCGCGCCGCGCCGATGCGGGTCACGTCATTGACCAAGTTCTGACCGAGCGTCCCCCAACCGAGCTTCATGGCGGTGTAGCCCTCGTCCACGTCCCGCTTTGCCATCGCTTCGGTTTCGGCGGGCGTGTCCGGCATCAGGTGGCTGGCATAGGCGCGCACGCGATCCCGCTTCGCGCCGCCGAGCAGCTTGTAGATCGGCTGTCCGGTCACTTTGCCGAGGATGTCCCAGAGCGCGAGATCAATGCCGCTCATGGCGTGGATAGCGACGCCGCGCCGCCCATAGTAGATCGAGTTTTTGTACATGCGCTCCCAGAGCGCCCCGATTTGCAGCGGGTCTTGCCCGATCAGCAGTTCGCGCAGGCCGCGCGCGACGCTGTGCGAGGGCGGCGTGTCGATCACCATTTTGGCGATGTAGGGCGACGAATCGACTTCGCCGAGGCCGACGATGCCCGCGTCGGTGTGGATGCGGATAATCAGCGCATCCTGCGTGCCATCTGCCCGCGTGACATCAACGGTGGGCAAGCGGAGCGCAATCGCTTCAACGTCGGTGATTTTCATAGGTTATGCCTCGATGAGATTCTAATTTGCGAATAAAGTTTTCGAGTAGGGCGTAAAGCTCCCTCTATCCCCGACCCTTTCTCGCACGCAAGCGGGGAGAAAGGGAGAAAGGCAGTCCGTCGCATTGAATTAGACTATACCTGCCGCCTTCAATGCCTCATGAACCTGAGCGCTTAAACGAGCAATGTCGCCATCGAGCGCCGCTCTGCCCTGCTCTGCTGACGCATTGCGGCGCGGATCGGATTCAGATCGCAGGGTGAAATCGGGCAGCGGGTCGCCCGCGAAGGTTTTGCCATCGACCACACCGAAATCGACGTTGCGGATCGGCTCTGGCAGCGGCGGGAGCGCAGGCACATCAACCGACTCCGGGTAGAGCGCCAGCATCAGCGAGGTTTCGAGCGCGTCGGCGTGACCAATCCCGCCTGCCGCCGTGTCTGCGGGGTCAAAGGCGGTCGTGAGGATCACTTTCGTCGCCGTGTTGCCGCTGTACTCTTTCGCCAGCCGATCCAGCGTTTGCAGGTGATTGGTCGCGCCGTGTCCGTTGACGAGCACGACCAGTTTATAGCCTTGCGCGATGATCAGTTCGAGGCGAGCGCGCACGACCAGCGAGAACACGTCCTCCATGCTGTAGAGGCTTTTCATCGCGTTGTGCGGGAAATCCATGCCGATGATCCACTCGTCGCCCTGGAAGCCGAGTTCGTGCAACTGCTTCGGGGTGCGCTCGCGTTCCGCGCCCCACCAGAGCGTCGGCATGACCACGCCGCCAATCGCCTCGGCGGTGCGCTGGGCGACGTACTCGGCATGGAGCGGATCCGTGCCAAAGGGCAAATGCGGGCCATGCCACTCCAGCGGGCTGACGGGCTGGAACACGACCGGAAAGCGCTGGCGCTCCGCGATGATCTCGGAAGGCCGCAGCAGTTCGAAGCGTACCGTGCGCATGAGAGGAGTCTCCTTTAAGGCAAAAAGAAGCGGTTAACAAAATACTGTATTGATGAAGCACGTCCGCTTGCGCCGCCCGACGTTCGAAACGTCGGGCTACGAAACCCAAGCCCTCTGAAGAGGGCTGAAATGTCTTGCCGATGCTGATAGTTTCCGCTTGTTGAGGTTTATAGGGCGAGACGTGCCTCGCCCCTACGGAAAAAATCCGATCTATTTGTGATCACGCCGGTTTTAGCTAATCGCTAACTGCTATTCCTCGGACAACTGCCCGCCGTCGATGATGACCGAGTCGCCGGTGATGAACGAGGCTTCGTCGCTGGCGAGGAAGGCGAACAGATTGGCGACTTCTTCCGGCTTGCCGTAGCGATTGAGCGGAATCTTGTCGAGATACTTCTGGATGTATTCCGGCGAGAGTCCGGCCTGTTCGAGCAGTTCGGTGTAGATGAAACCGGGCGACACCGCATTCACGCGAATGTTATGCTCCGCGAGTTCAATCGCCATCGTCTTGGTCAGCAGCACCACGCCCGCTTTCGAGGCGTTGTAGGCGGCGAGACCCTTCTCGCCCATATGCCCGTTGCTCGACGCCATGTTGACAATCGCGCCGCCTTTGCCTTGAGACACCATCACCTTCGCGGTGATCTGGCTGAGGACGAACATCGCGCGCAGGTTGATGTTGAGGGTCGCGTCCCAGTTGGCGATGCTGTGCTCAAGGAACGGCTCGACAATAGCGATCCCCGCGTCGTTCGCCAGCACGTGAATCTCGCCAAACGCGGTCTGCGCCTTCCTGACGACCGCCTCGCAGAAAACCGGATCGGTCAAATCGCCTGCCAGATATTCGACTGTGCCGAAGGCTTTCAATTCGTCGGCAGTTTTTGGGAGGCGGTCAGCGTTTTTATCGACGAGCAGGACTTTTGCGCCTTCCTGAAGGAACTTGCGGGCAATCGCCTTGCCAATCCCGCGCGCCGACCCGGTGACAATCGCGTTTTTATGCTCCAGACGCAGCATCATGTCGCCTTATTCCTTGCCCACGTAGGCGATCACGTCGATTTCGACCAGCATATTGGGCAGGGTGCTGCCGACGGTCGTGCGGACGGGCTTCGGATCGGGGAAATAAGTCGTATAAACGGCGTTGAAGCGCGCGAACAGGCTCATGTCGCTGAGGTGAACGGTCGATTTGACGACATCGGCCATCGACGCGCCGCCCGCTTCGAGGATCGCCTTGACGTTTTCGAGCGCCTGTTTCGTTTGTTCCTCGATGGTCGCACCCATCTGGCGCGTTTGCGGATTAGCGCCGCCCTGCCCCGCCACGAAGATGAAATCGCCAACACGGAGTCCCTGTGAGTATGGCCCACCCGGAGTTGGCGCTTGATCAGTCTGAATTTGCTGCTTTGCCATCGTGACATCCCCTCAACGATTTAGATAATTATGACTTGATGAAATGGGCGGGTCTGAGACCCGCCCCTACGAAGCATTTTTATGTGCGTTTGCCGCGTGCGGCAATCGGATAGACCTGCTCGATTTGCCCGTTGCGCAGCCCGATCAGTTGATCGGACAGGTTGACCGTCGTGCAGACGTGGATCGGATAAAACGCAATCTGATCGCCAATCTGCGGATCGACGCCTTCGCCCAAAGCCACCACGCCGTGTTCTTCCGACAGGCTGACCACGTAAGTGTTAACCAGATCGACGGCTTTAGCGTAGCCCTTCAGACCGGAGTTGGCGTAGAAAATGTCGCCGCTGAAGGTCTTCGAGCCGCCGTCAATCGTCGCGCGGTCGGGCGCGGGTCGGCTGATGACGGTACAGACAATCGATAGGGCAATATCATCGTAACGTACCGCGCCGCGTTCCGCCATCAGGTAGTCACCGAAGATGTAGGTTCCTGGTCGCACCTCGGTGATGCCTGATACGCCCGCGACGCTGAAGGCTGTCGGCGTTGATCCGGCGCTGACGGCGCGGATCGGGATGCCCTTCGCACGCAAATCGCCCACGACCTGCATGATTGTCTCGCCTTCTTCGCGCCCAATCTCCTCGTTCGAGCGACCTGCCGCCGCCGGGTAAAAGACGCTGCGGAAAGCCATAATGCCGTCGAGTTCCAGCCCCGGCAGACTCATCACTAATCGGCACAGCGACTCGACTTTATCCGGGGCAGCGCCGCAGCGATGCAGACCGATGTCCAGTTCGACGCGCACACGGATGATCGAGCCAGCAGCGACGGCTGCCGCGCTCAGACCGCGCGCGCCGACCTCGCTCTCGACCTCGACGGTGATCGTGCAGGTGCGCGCCAGTTCAGCCGCGCGCCGCCATTTCTCCGCGCCGATGATCGGGTAAGCGATGAAAATATCGGTGCAGCCGTCCGCCGCAAAGACTTCCGCCTCCGCGACTTTCGCCACTGTGATGCCGCCCGCGCCCGCTTCCAACTGCTTGTGGGCGAAAGCCGGAACCTTGTGCGTCTTGATGTGCGGGCGCAGCTTCACGCCAGCAGCGTTGGCTTTCGCCTGCCATTGGCCGATATTGCGTTCCATCCTGTCGAGATCGACCAGCAGCGCCGGAGTATCCACCACGATTGCTTCAGTCAAAGTAAGTGTCTCCATTCCAGAGCAAAGACTTCGCTACCTTGTCGTTCAATTCAACGCCGATGCCGGGGCGCTCCGAGACGGTCGTGAAGCCGTCGTGGACAAACGGCTTATCGCCGTCGCAGAGGTCATTCCACCAGGGGATATTGAGCGCGTGCAGTTCGAGCACGAGGAAATTCGGCACCGAGGCCAGCACGTGACAGGCCGCCATCATCCCCAGCGGCGACGAGACGTTGTGCGGCGCAATCGGGATGTAATGCGCATCGGCGATGTCGGCGATGCGCTTGGCTTCGGCAATGCCGCCGACTTTCGAGAGATCGGGCATAATCACGTCGCAGGCTTTAGCAGCGAACAGTTCGAGGAACTCGAAGCGCGTGTATTGATTTTCGCCCGTGCAGATCACCGTGCTGCTCGACGCTTTGACCTGCGCCAGCGCGCTGACGTTCTCAGCAGGCACGGGTTCTTCCAGCCAGAGCAGACGCAGCGGCTCGACGGCTTTCGCCAGCGTGATCGCCGAGGGTAAATCGAACTGGCCGTGACAGTCAATCGCCAGATCGATCTCGCAGCCGAGCGCTTCCCGAATGCCTTCGATCAGGCTGATGACGTGGGTCATCTCCCGCGCGCCGACCGTCCAGTTATAGGCGTCGAGCTTGCCCGTTCCGGTGTTGTCCACGTCGAACTTGACGGCGCTGAAGCCCTGCCCGACGACTTCGAGCGCTTTGGCGGCATAGGCTTTGGGATCGTCGCTTTCCCCAGCGTGACAGTCGGCGTAGAGGCGAATCTCGCTGCGGAACTTGCCGCCGAGCAGCTTATAAATCGGCACGCCGAGCGCCTTGCCGACAATATCGTAAAGCGCGTTGTCGATGCCCGTCAGCGCGAAGATCAGCGGCGCTTGCGACGAGCCGCCATAACGCCCACTACGCCGCAGCTTCTCGTAAATCTGATTGATGTTGAACGGGTCTTGGCCGATCAACCGATCTTTCAGCGCCAGAATCGCGGCTTTGGTGGCGAAGCCGGAGTAGCCGGGGCCGCCGGAGTTACATTCGCCTGTGCCGACGATGCCTTCGTCGGTGTAGATGCGCACGAACGTCCAGACGCTGCCGCCGCTGTGCGGCTCCTGCCGCCCGATCACGCAGGCTTGTACATCGGTAATTTTCATCATTTCCCCCGGCAAGATTGAATAAGTTTAAAAAATTAAGGCCAAATCGCCAAGATGTTAGCGTAAAGCGAAGCGTCGCTAAAATCCGGCTGATTTTGCCGCGTGATAGCCGCACATGCCATGCACTCCGCCACCCGGTGGCGTTGACGACGAGCAGATATAGACATTTTTCAGCGGCGTCGAATAGGGATTTAACCGTAGGGTTGGCCGCGTGAACAACTGGCGCAAATCCTGCACACCGCCGTTGATGTCACCGCCGATATAGTTGGGGTTATAGGCTTCCATTGCCTGCGCGGAACGGCTGCTCCTGGCGATAATCAGGTCACGGAAGCCGGGCGCGAAGCGCTCGATTTGCGCTTCGATGCGCTCGGTCATATCGACGGTTGAGCCATTCGGGACGTGGCAGTAGGCCCACACGGTATGCTTTCCCGCTGGCGCGCGCATCGGATCAAACAGGCTATGCTGCGCGAGCAGGACAAACGGTCGCTCCGAGTGCTGACCGCTCCAGGCGGCGCGCTCGGACGCCGCGAGTTCGTCGAGCGTGCCGCCAAGATGCACCGTCGCGGACTGTGCCACCAGCGGATTTGTCCAGGGAATTGGCGCAGAGAGCGCGTAATCGATTTTGAACACGCCAAGCCCGTAGCGATAGTTTTCGAGCTGATGCCTGTAACGCGGCGGCAGTCGATCTCCGGCGATCTGGACGATCTGGCGCGGCGTGATGTCGAGAAAAATCGCGCGAGCGGGCGGTAGATCGTTCAGTGATGTGATCATCTGCCCGGTAACGATTTCGCCGCCGAGCGAGCGCAGATAGCCCGCCAGCGCGTCCGCGATTTTCTGCGCCCCGCCGCGCGGAAAGACCCAACCGACCTTGTGCGCGGTCATGCCAAGCATCAGGCCGAAGGCAGCGGTCGCAGGCCATTCGAGCGGCATGATCGAATGGCAGGCCATTCCGCCGAACAGCGCGCGCGCCTGCTCGGTTTTGAAGCGCAGTTTCGCCAGACTAGCCGCCGGGAGCAGCGCGCTCAGGCCGAAACGCGCCATCAATAGGGGATGACGCGGCGGGATCGGCAGCGGGCCGAGGAAATCGTCCAAAAGTTCGTCGCAATGCTCGGTCAGCCAGCCGAACATAGTGCGGTAGGCACGCTCATCGCCGCCCAACTGAGCGGCGGTTTCCTCAAGCGAGCGGCGAATCAGGACGGCTTGAGCGCCATCGAGCACATGCGCCAACTGCGCGGGCGGTTCAATCCAGTCGAGGCCAAACTCGCTCAAAGGCAGTGTCTTAAAGAAGGGCGAGGCGGCGGTCAGAGGATGGATCGCCGAGCAGATGTCGTGGACGAAGCCGGGCAGCGTCAATTCCGCCGAGCGCAAGCCGCCGCCCAACGTATCTTTGCCCTCGATCACGAGGACTTTGCCGCCCTGCCGCGCCACCGTGATCGCTGCCGCCAGCCCGTTGGGGCCGGAACCGACGATGACGGCATCATATTCGGGCATAGCGGCGCTTCTCCGAGGAGACCAATATCACACCGTTATAGCGCAGATTGGTGTACTGTGCCCACTGGGAGACGTGACGTGACAGGGCGAACGCATCAAATTTATGTTCGGGTCATGAAAGGCGATACGGATTTTGTCGGGACGCGCTTGATCGCGTCCGGCAGAGCGGACGGCATCAATGCCGTCCCTACGATTCCTTGTGACCCTTTGTGACTTTCCATCTGATTTTGATGCGTTTGCCCGGCGTGACGTGAGGAAATCATCAGGGCAGGTCTGAAACCTGCCCCTACAAGGGATTGTGTGGATTTTCTAGCGCGCGGGCACGGAATAACAGCAATCGACTTCGGCGGCGCTCAGGCAGTTGAGCGCGTCGGCCAGATCATCGACGAAATGGCGCACCGACGAATAGCGATCCTGCTTGTCTTTCGCCAGCGCACGCAAAATTACGGCTTCGAGTGCGAACGGGAAGCGGCTGTTGATCGCGGTCGGCAGCGGCACCGAGTTGTACAACTGCGCATACATGATCGCCGTACTGTCGATACCGTCGAACGGCAGTTGATCGAGCAGCAGTTCGTAGAGCAGCACGCCGAGGCTGTACACGTCCGAGCGCACGTCGATTTCTTCGCCGACAATCGCTTCGGGCGACATGTACGACGGCGTGCCGATGGCAACGCCCGTTTCGGTCAGGCGGGTGTCCAGCCCCGGACGCTTGCCCAACCCGAAATCCGCCAGATAGACGTGGTTGTCAGGGCGGGCGATCAGCACATTGCCGGGTTTCAGGTCACGGTGAATGATCCCCTGCACGTGCGCGTGCTTGAGCGCCTCGGTCAGCGGATAGAAAATCTCCCATACCTGCCGGGGTGAAAAGCGGTGCGTCTGCATTACGTCGAAGAGCGAGATGCCGTCGATGTACGGCATGACCAGAAACAGCCGCTTGCCGTGCCAGCCAAAATCGCTAATCGGGATGATGTGCGCGTGCCTGACCGACTGCATCAGGTTGACTTCGCGCAGAAAGCGTTCGCGCAGCTTATCATTTTCGGCCAACTCTTCGTGCATAATCTTGATGGCAAAACGCTCGCCGTCGCGGACGGTCTCGTAAACTTCGCCCATCGCGCCCGCGCCGAGAAACTTGACCACCTCGTAATCGCCGACCTGCGGATCGCGCAAACTGTTATTCATAGCGTACCCGTAATAGCCTTATGATAAGGACGTATACCTCTCGTCCAGTGATGGCGTTCGATGATTACCAATAGCACCGTCTCTATCATAAAGGGTTTTGCATGTCCGTTGCCTTGACACTGATCGGCGAGCGCTATCAAGTTCACGAACAGATCGGCGCGGGCGCGATGGGCAGCGTCTACCGCTGCTTTGATCGGCTAACCGAGCAGACTGTCGCGCTCAAATCGGTCAAACTGGAACGCGCCGCCGGGCGTGGTGACGCTCGCCGCGTGGCGATCACGCGGGAGTTTGAAACGCTGGCCTCACTCCACCATCCACGCATCATCGAGGTGCTGGATTACGGCTTCGACGCGGACGACAAGCCCTTTTTCACGATGACCTATCTTGAAAACGCGCAGCATCTCGACGACGCCGCGCGCGCTTTACCGCTCAACGAGCGCATCCACCTGATCATCCAGATGCTCGAAGCGCTCGAATATCTGCACCGCCGCGAGATTATTCATCACGACCTGAAGCCCAGCAACGTACTGGTTGACCGCGAGGGCGGCGTCAAGGTGCTGGATTTTGGGGTCGCGCTCCTGAGCCAGCGCCAGAATAAGGACACGACCAGCGGTACGCTCGGCTACGCCGCGCCGGAATTTCTGCAAGGCGCACGACCGAGCATCGCCTCGGATTTGTACGCTGTCGGCATCCTGACTTACGAAGTCGCCGTCGGCCATCATCCGTTCGACATCGATAATCTGCGCCACCTGCTCTACCAGATCGCTAACGAATTGCCGGATTTCTCGGCGCTGGATAACCCCGCGCTGATCACGGTGATCAGCACGCTGCTGGCGAAAACGCCTGCGGAGCGCTATCCGAATGCGCGCGCCGCCATCCGCGCGCTTTATCAGGCGTTGAGAGAGCCGATCCCCGGCGAGCCAACTGCCATCCGCGAAAGCTTTTTGCAGGCGGCGCAGTTCGTCGGGCGCGAAGCCGAGTTCGGCGTACTCAAGGAAGCGCTGACCCGCGCGGGCGCGGGCGAAGGCAGCGCCTGGCTGATCGGCGGCGAGAGCGGCGTGGGCAAATCGCGCTTACTCGATGAACTGCGCACGCAGGCGTTGGTCGAAGGGGCGCTGGTTTTGCGCGGACAGGGGATCGCGGAGGGCGGCCTGCCGTTTCAACTGTGGCGCGATGCCGTGCGCCGCCTCAGCCTGCAAACCGACCTGACCGATTTAGCGGCGAGCATCCTCAAGCCGCTCGTCCCCGACATTGGCCGGCTGCTCGGTCGTGACGTGCGCGATCTGCCGCCCGTCGATGCACAATCGCTGCAACTGCGTCTGCTCTCGGTGATCGAAGCGATGTTTCGCGAGCAGGAGCAGTTGATCGTCGTGCTGCTCGAAGATTTGCAATGGGCGGTAGACAGCCTGATCCTGCTCCGGCGGCTGGCGGAACTGGCGAGCGAGTCGCACCTGCTGATCATCGGCAGCTACCGCGACGACGAGCGCCCCAGCCTGCCCGACGAACTGCCCGCCCTGCATCACCTCAAGCTGGAGCGGCTCGCACCTGCTTCGATTGAGGAGTTGAGCGCGTCCATGCTCGGCGACGTGGGCAAAGCGCCGGGATTGATCGATCTGCTGACGCGCGAGACCGAAGGCAACGTCTTTTTCATCGTCGAAGTCATGCGCGCGCTCGCCGAGGACGCGGGGCAACTGGCCGACATCGGTCAGAAATCGCTGCCGGAACACGTTTTCGCGGGCGGGATGCAAACCGTGATTCAGCGCCGCCTCGACACCGTGCCCGAAGCGGCACGTCCGCTGATGATGAGCGCGGCGGTTGGCGGGCGCGAGCTTGATCTGCCTGTACTGCGCGCGCTCATGCCGTCGATCAACCTCGCTGACTGGCTTCAGCAGGTCGCCACCGTGATCGAGATGCGCGACAATCACTATCGTTTCGCCCACGACAAGCTGCGCGAAGCCATCCTGACGAGCCTGCCGACCGAGCAGCGGCGGCAGACGCACCGACAGGTCGCGCTGGCGATTGAAAGCGCCTACCCTGAGTCGCCGGAGCAATACGCGGCGCTGGCTTATCACTGGGGGCACGCCGAGGACGCCGCCAAGACGATCCTCTATGCCAGCCGCGCCGGTCAGGAAGCGCTGCGCTCCGGCAGCTTCCGTGAAGCCATGCAGTTTTTCGAGCAGGCGGTTACGCTCGGCCATCAAGTTCACCTGAACACGTTGGAGCTTGCCAATCTTCACTATCTGCTCGGTCACACGTACTGGGGACAGACCAATTCGCTTAAAACCTACGAAGCACACGGCCAAGCGCTGCATCTGCTCGGTATCGACGTTCCGCAGACCTCACGCGGCCTGCTTCTCGGCATGTTGTGGCCGCTGGCGAACCATCTGCGCCGCCGTATGATCGGCATTCACCGACCACATGCACATAACGAAACCGCGCTGCTGGCGGCCAAAGCGCTCAACGAAATCACCATTGCCTCATACCACGACGCCAATTTCGCGCTGGGGCTGTACAGCATCGCCAACGGCATGAACCGCGTCGAGCAGGCGGGCAGCAGCGCGGAAGCGCTTGGCCTGCGCGTCCATTTCTACAGCGACATCGGTTTCGCCTTCGGCGACATGGGGCTGCAATCACTGGCACGCTCGTATTTCGCGCTGGCTGAAAAATATCTCCAGCGGGAAAGCGACCCGGAAACGGCGGCGGCTTTCGATTACATCTACGGCGGCTATCTGGCAGCGCAAGGCCAGTGGGAGCGCTGCAATCAGGTCATGGCGGAATCGCTTCAGATTGCGCAAGGGTTAGGCAGTTGGATTCACTGGATCGAGGCGATTGGCTTTCAAGTCCCGATCCTGATGCTGCAAGGGCGCTTCACCGAGTCGCTGGCAACCGCCGAGGGCGCGATCCTGACGGCTACGCGCAACGGACAGACACAGGCACGCGGCATGTTGATCACCGCCAAAGCGCGGCTGCTGCTGATGCAGGGCAAAACGGAGGCAGCCAAGGCGCAGTATTTCACGAACGAGGCGACGATTGAAGCGGCGAAACAGCTCGGCGGGCAGTTGAACGGGCGGATTGCGGCGCAGGGCTTTCTCACCGAATTGTATACGCGCAGCGAGGATTGGGACGCGGCGCTCAAGTCGGCGGAAGCGCTCAACGCGCTGATCCGGGATGCGCAAACAGTCTCGATCTCATTCATGCTCGCAGCCGACGCTTGCGCCTCGGTTCTGCTCTACCTGACGCTGTGGGAACAGCGCGGCGATGCGTCCTACGGGCCGTTCGCGCTGGCGATGCTCGACCTATATCATCGCAAATATACCCGGCAGGTCGCCATCGGCCACCCCATCGAGGATTTGTATCGCTGCTGGCACGCCTGGTTGAACAACGACGAGAACCAGGCGCGCAAGCTCGGCGCTCAGGCGATTCAGGCCGCGCAAACCTATCGAATGCCTTACTTCGAGGCGCTCGCCCGTTATCATTTCGCGCGTTTCCTGCCCCAAGCCGATCCTGATCGTGCGGCGCACATGCAGGCTGCGCTCACGCTGTTCAGGCAAATCGGCGCAGATTATCACGCCAATCTGATTCAGCAGAGCGAGTGACTGAAATTTGTGTAGGGGCGTTCAATTGAACGCCCCTACGATGATTCTTTGAGGCTTATAGCCCTCTCCTATGGAGAGAAGTTGGGGAGGGTTGTAGAGGCGCAGCGCGCCGCGCCCCTACAGTGAATCGGTGAGGTTTAAAGTTCGCGGTAGCGGTGATACACACCAACCACGACCAGCACGGCGATAGCGACGTAGCCGATCAAGCCGAGCAGCACGCGGTTGGTCTGCAAGGTGCTGCTGACCGACGCGGCGGACTGATCGAACGCCTGATGATTCATGTCACGGACGTTCGTCATCGCCGTGACGAAGCGGTTGAACGCTTCCTGACTCGTGCCCGGATCGGTACTGGTGTTGAGCGTGACCGCAGCATCAATCTGATTCGCGGAAATTTGCGTGCGCAGCTTGGCATCGACGGTGCGAAAATCTCCGAAGGCGACCCGCGCCTGTTCAAGCGCCGTCGCCATCCCCGACACCGTGACGTTCGCCATCAGCGGCGTGATGCCGTCGATCTGCGCCGAGTTCTGGGGCGAAATGTCCTGCGCGGCAGCGACCACCTGCTGCGTCGGCTGATCCGAATTGCTCGGCGCGAACGAGTTCGAGAGACAGCCCGGCTGACCGCACAGGCGCAGTTCGACACGCTGCACCGCCTGATCGAAGCGCGTATTCCATTCATCGACGCGCTCAGTGTCGAGGATTTCGCTGCTCTCGGCGCGGTTGGCGAGGTTGGCATCGACCAGCACGCGCGAACTGGCGCTCACGTTGCGGTAGTTATCCTGAATCATGCCCTGAATCTGTCCCGGCGCGGCCAGCAGATTGAGCAGCATGACGATCAGCACCACCCACGCAAGCGCGAGCGCAACGTCGATCCCCGGCGTGAAATAGCGATGCACTTTGCGCCGCACCAGCAGCGACATATAGGTCAGCAGCAGCGCCAGAATCAGCGCGGGAACGGCCAGCAGGAATACCTGAATGTAAATAATGCTGCCTGCCGCGTTGCCCGCATCGACCATCTGCTGGAAGTTCAGGCTTTCGAGTTCTTGCAGCGCCGGGTTGATCCAGTTGAGGACGTGGTTATCGGCTTCCAGATAAGCGCGCTGCGCGACCGCGTCAATGCTGCGGTTCGCCACCATATCGCTGATGTAGCGCCAGAAGCTGCTGTAGGCGAACGTGTCGGCGGTGGTGAAAGCGGTGCGCTCTTCGTCGGTTTGCAGGTTGTTGCGCAGAACGAACAGCTCATCGCGGAAGTTGGCGAATGAGCGGAAGATGTTGGTTTGCGCCGCTTCGTAGAGCGGCGTCGATGAACTCAGCACCGCGTAATCAGCAGCGGACTGGCTGGTCTGCGCGATGTCTTGCAGCGCGTTCTCGGACGCATCGACGGTCGTGCTGTTCTGATCGACGATGCCGCGCAGCAGGTCATACGAGGTGCTGTAGGCGTGAATTGCTTGCAGCAGCGTGACCAGCGCCAGCACGAACGCGACCGCGCCCATTGCCAGCAGGCGGTAGCGGATTTGTCCGAGTGGCCGCACGAGACCAGCGCGCGGGATTACGGCTGGACGCGCGGCGCTGGTCGGCGCAGCCGTTGGAGGTGCAGCCGGAGGTGTTTGTGTGGTTGTCGCCATGATTTCCCCTTACTTCCCCACCGCTGCCTTGACCTTCGCCCAGGCATCCGAATAGAGCTTGTCGAGGTTCGGATCGGCCTTGTTCGGGAACAGCTTGGCCTGAATGTCAGCGCTCGGATAAATCGCCGGATTATCGGCGTA
>DASZXN010000201.1:0-12378 GCA_035545875.1 Phototrophicaceae bacterium | reverse complement strand
CGCTTTCTGCCCGCCAGTGCGACTTACGACCCTGAATCGCCCGTTCATACGACCGCGTGGGTGCTGACGCTGGCGCTGATCGCCATCACGGTTGGCGATTTTGTGCTCAATGGCGGCATCGCGGGGATGGCGCAGAGCCTACAGGCCAACAGCGTCGGTATCGGCGACATTCTCTACGAGGATGCGCTCTGGGTCTTTGCGGCGACTTTAGGGATCGGGCTGTTTCTGCGGCGCTCGCCGCAGCAGGCCCTGGCGCGGCTCGGCCTGCGCCTGCCTACTGCGCAGGACATGAACTGGGGCATGATCGTCGGCCTCGTCATGATTGGACTGGTGATCATCTTCAGCCTCATCTGGTCGAATCTGGTCTCGGCACAGGTGATGCAGCAGGAGACCGCCGCCTCCGACCAGCTAGCGGCCTCGATCAATTCGCTGCCGCTGGCGCTGGTCATCTCAGCAGTCGTGGCGATTGGTGAGGAAATCTTCTTTCGCGGCGCGCTTCAGCCTGTTTTTGGCATCTGGCTGACCAGCCTGTTTTTCTCGGTGCTGCACACGCAGTATACGCTCACCCCGGCCACGCTGCTGATTTTTGTCACCTCGATGGGGTTGGGCTGGTTGCGCCAGCGTTACAGCACCACCGCCTCGATCATCGGTCATTTCTTCTACAACTTTATCCAGCTTGCGCTGGCGCTGCTGGGAACGTCGGTATGAAGCTGCTGGCGGCGCTGCTGATCGTGGTGGCAACTCAGGTGAGCGGCGTTGTCCAGAGTGGCGCGACGGAAATCCTCTTTCCGCAGGCAATCCGCATCATGGTCAATCTGACCGTTGCTCCGCAGGACGTGGCGGCGGCTTCCCTGACGATTATGCCGCCCGACGAACAGCCGATCACCGTCAGCGTCGATCCGAAGTCGTCTATCGTGACCTACAGCGGCGCGTCGGTGACGCTTGGCTACGTCTGGAAAATTCCGGTCGATCACCCGCCGCCGCTTTTCAGCACGGTCAATTATCAGTGGTCGGTCAGGACGACCGATGGCGCGGTCTCGACTTACAACGGCGGCTCCGTCGTCTTTGCCGACCCGCGCGTCGATTGGATGCGCTATCCCTATCCCCAGGCGCATCTCGACCTGACCGTGCCCGCCTCATTCAGTCCGTTCATCGACGCGCTGCGCCAGACCCACGCGCTGATCGCGCAGAATACCGGGTTCGCCGCTGACGAGAAGCTGCTCGTTTCCCCGGTCGATCCGGGCTGTACGCCTTCGCCTGATGACCCTGGCAAAGCGATTGTCACGGGCAAATTCGGGCTGGTCGTCACCTGCGATCCGGGCATCGAGCAGGCGGTCATGTCGGGGTATCACGTCCTGGTGCTGCCTCCAGAGGCCGATCCTCAGGATTTCCTGACCAGCATGTGGACACAGCAGGCTTACACCCAGTGGTGGGATCAGAAAGGCGTGCCTGTCTGGTTTATCGACGGTCTGGGGCAGTTTTACAATCCGGAGCGCAAGGATGGGCTGCTTCTGCCCGTTCAGCAGGCAGCGCGCAGCGGATCGCTCTATAATCTGGATCAGATGAGCAAAAACATCTCACCCGCGTCCGCCTTGTGGCGCGCGCAGAGTTATGGCATGGTGCTCTACATCGTCCACCAGATCGGCGTGCAAGGCTTGTTCAATCTGGCGCGTGTTCCGGTAGCGGATTTTGATATGGCTTATCAACAGGCGATGCACGTGCCGACTTCGGCGCTGATCCCGGCCTGGCAGCAGTGGATTTTCACCGCGTCGGCGCAGGGTGATTACGGCATCACACCGTATCAGCCGCCGACATCGACGCCGACTATTACGCCGACGTTCACCAACACCGCGACGCTCACGCCGACCACGACGCTCACGCCGACCATGACGCCGCTGCCGAGCAGTACGCCGCCGGGTGTGCGCACCTATACGCCGCCGCCAACGGTCACGCCATCGTCGACCGCCACCCAGTCGCCGCCGTCGGTGACGCCGCGACTTCCCGGCAGTTTGCCCACGCCGACACCGGAGCCGACTGCCTTGCAGCAGGCGGTCGCGCAGCCCGGATTTCAGGCTGGAGCGATCACGCTGCTCGGCTTGCTGCTCGTGCTGCTGATTTTTCTGTACGTTCGCTTGGGGAACCGACGATGATCGATCTTTACGCATTGTCCGCTGACGCGCTGGCTGATCTGCTGGCGGGGTGGGGCGAGCCGAAATTTCGCGCCAAACAGCTCTGGTCGTGGCTCTATGAAAAGCGGGTTGATTCCTTCGACGCGATGACCAATCTGCCCAGGAGCCTGCGCGACCGGCTCGTGGCGGAGACGACGCTCGGTACGATCCAGTTGGAAGCCGAGCAGGGCAGCATCGACGGCACGGTCAAGCGACTTTATCGCCTGCACGACGGACAGTTGATCGAGTCGGTACTGATGGAATACGACGACGAGCGCCGCACCGCCTGTATCTCGACGCAGGCGGGCTGCGCGATGGGCTGCGTCTTTTGCGCCACCGGGCAGATGGGCTTCGCTCGTCACCTGAGCGCCGAGGAGATTTTCGAGCAGGCGCTCTTTTTCGCCCGTGACCTCGAAGCGCGTGGCGACCGCCTGAGCAACGTCGTGCTGATGGGCATGGGCGAGCCGTTCCACAATTATGATGCGACCCTCGCGGCCATTCGCCGCCTGATGAGCGATCTCGGTATCGGCGCGCGCCACATCACCGTCAGCACGGTCGGCCTCGTTCCCATGATCCGCAAATTCGCCGACGAGGGCTTGCAGGTCAAGCTGGCAGTCAGCCTGCACGCCGCCACCGACGCCGAACGCGAGGCGCTCCTGCCCGTCAACAAGCGCTATCCTCTCAGCGAACTGCTCGCTGCCTGCTATGAGTACGTCGAAAAAACTGGTCGCCGCATGAGCTTCGAATGGACGCTCATTCAGGGCGAAAACGACACGCCGGAGCAGGCGCACGCGCTCGGACGGCTGCTCAAGGGCTTGCATTGCCACGTCAATCTGATCCCGCTCAACCCGACCAGCGACTATCACGGCGGGCCATCAGCGCAGGGGCGGATTGACGCTTTTATCGCCATCCTGAGCGAGTACGGCATCCCTGCGACCGTGCGTATCCGTCGGGGCATCGACATCGACGCGGGCTGCGGTCAATTGAAATCGGCGGTGCTGCGCCGTAAGCGCCGCGCATCGACGGCGGAAGGTGAGCCGGAAGGCGTAAACGAATGAGCCTTGCGCCTTTCAAGCTTGAGCGTTTCTTCGCGCCCTATGAATTCAAGGCGCGTTATCTGCTCGGTAGTTCCGACTGCCAGTCGCTCTCGATCCGCGAGTTGTTGGCCTACGATCCCGCTGCCGCCGAACAGTTTGGCGATCTGTGGCTCGGCTATACCGAATACACCGGATCGCCCGAACTGCGCGCCGAAATCTCGAAACTCTACACGCGCATCGATCCCGATCAGATCATCGTCTTTGCCGGGGCAGAAGAAGCGGTTTTCGTCTACATGAACGCCGTCCTCAAGCCCGGCGATCACGTCATTGTTCACGCGCCGGGGTATCAATCACTCTACAGCATCGCGCAGGCCAACGGCTGTGAAGTCTCGCTCTGGCTGGCGGACGAGTCACGCGGCTGGTCGCTCGATCTCGACTGGCTCAAGGATCATCTCCAGCCCAACACCCGCGCCGTGATCGTCAACTGCCCGCACAATCCAACCAGCTATCTGATGGACGCGGCGACTCAACACGAAATGATCGATCTGCTGCGCGAGCGCAATATTCTGTTTTTCAGCGATGAAGTTTATCGCGGCCTCGAACACGACCCGGCGGTTCGGCTGCCTGCGGCCTGCGACCTGTACGGCCATGCCACTTCGCTCGGCGTAATGTCCAAGACCTATGGGCTGGCGGGGCTGCGCATCGGCTGGATTGCCACCCGCGACCGCGCGCTTTATGAGCAGATGGCGACCTTCAAGGATTACACCAGCATATGCAACAGCGCCCCCAGCGAGTTCCTGAGCATCATCGCGCTGCGCCAGCGCGATCAGATTGTCGCCCGTAACCTCGGCATTATCCGCCAGAATCTCGACCTGCTGGATGCTTTTTTCGCCGTGCGCACCGCTCAATTCGAGTGGAAACGTCCGCGCGCCGGATCGATTGCCTTTCCACGCATCAAATTCGACGCGGACATCGAGCAGTTCTGCCTCGATCTGGTCGAGCGGCAGGGCGTCATGCTCCTGCCGAGCACCTGCTTCTTCTACGGGAACCAGCATTTCCGTATTGGCTACGGGCGCTCGAATATGCCCGAAGCGCTCGCGCAGTTCGGGGATTATCTGGATACCTATATGAGCTAGAGGAGCGGATCATGGCGCTGGTGAATCAGGACGTTCAGATCGCAGGCGGTACGGCAGGCTTGAGCGGCTATCTCTCCGCGCCGGAAGGAGCGAGTAAGCTCCCGGCGCTGGTCGTGATCCACGAAGCCTACGGCCTCAACGACAACATCCACGCCATCACGCGCCGCTTCGCCGAGCAGGGTTACGTCTCGCTCGCCGTCGATCTGTTCGCGGGGCGCAACCCGATGGTCTGCATGGCCCGCTTCATGGGCGGCATGATCTTCAATTCGCTCCATAACGCCGCTATCAATGATTTGCATATGTCACTCAGTTATCTTCAGTCGCTCCCTGAAGTCGATGGCGCGCGCGTCGGCGCGGTTGGCTTTTGCATGGGCGGCAGCTTCGCCATTGCCTGGGCGTGTACCGATGATCGGCTGAAAGCGATTGCGCCGTTCTACGCCATGAATCCGCGACCACTGGCGGCAGTCGAGCGGCTGTGCCCGGTGGTCGGCTCCTATCCCGGCGACGATTTCACGGCGGGCGCGGGGCGCAAGCTCGATGTAGCGCTCGACGGCTACAAGATCGAGCATGACATCAAAATCTACCCCGATTCGACGCACTCGTTCATGAGCCACCCGGAACGGAAACCCGGCAATGTGCCTGCTGAGGAGGATAGCTGGACGCGGATGCTCGCCTTCTTCCAGCAGAAGCTCGGCTAGATCGTTTTCCCCTGCATCTCGGCGGGAATCGGCAGGCCGAAGCGATCCAGCAGCGTCGGCGCGATGTCCATCAGTTGATGCCCCTCGACGCGCCCCGCGCCGGGTTTCCCCGGTTCGTTCAGGATGAACATCCCCTGTACAGCGTGATTGGCGTAGTCAGGCCCGGTGTCGTTTTCCAGCGACCAATGTTTCCCGTGACCCAAACTGCCAATCGCGCGCCAGTGGAGGTCGCCAAAGTAGACCATTAAATCCGGCGCGATGTTGTTGACCTGCTGGTAAATTTCCTGCGGCTTGAACACGTGCGTATTGAGCGGCTTGCCGTTCGGGTCGGGGATGTTCGCCAGCGCTGAGGCGAGCAGATCACGCATGACGTGATACTGCTCCGGCGCGATTGTCCCCTGTGGCTCGCGCCCCTGCATGTTGAGGAACACGCGCCCATAATAACCGCCGCTCGCCCAGGCGCGCGTATTCGCCCAGTCGATCTCGCAGTCCTCAATCGCGGTCAGCTTGCCGCTGTTCGGCGGTTTCTTCAGCGAGAGCCAGCCGTTGTGCCAGAGCCATTCGTTGATGCAAATACCGCCGTCCATCCGCGAGACGCCGTGATCGCTGACGACCAGTACCGTCGTCTCGTCGCCTGCGATTTCGAGCAGTTCCGCCGCGAAGCTGTCCATCAGCTTATAGTAGTCGCGGACGGCGTGCTCGAACGGATTACCCGGCGTGTAGAGCCGATGCGTCGGATCGTGGAAGTGCCAGAAGGCGTGATGCAGCCGATCTACGCCGATGTTGACGAACATGCAGAAATCCCAGGGCTTGGTTTTCATCAGGTGCTTGACCAGCCCGGTTTGCATCGCCGTCATGTCGAGGAGTTCTTGCAGCAGCCGTGCCTTATCCTCGCTGCGGAAATTTTCCACGTCGAATTTGTAATTCGGGTAGAGCTTGAGCACCTCGGCCTTCAGGATCGTCGGGTAGGTGAACATCGCGCCGCTGCCCGGCGTCAGAAAGTCACTCACGAGATTGCCGTTGACGGGGTGAACCGGGTAGGTCTGCGGCACGCCGACGAGGATCGACTGCTTGCCCGCGTCGCTCAAGTAATCCCAGATGCGCTTGACGCGGATCGAGTCGCTATCCGCTGTGACGAGGCGGTCATACGAGAAATCCTTGCGATTGCGGAAGCCATAGACGCCCAGCACGCCCGGATCACGGCTGCTGGTCATGCTCGCCCAGGCGGGCACGGTGATGCACGGTGTTGATGACGTGAGTTCGCCCCAGGTGCCGTTTTCTGCCAGCTTCGAGAAGGTCGGCAACTCCGCTTTGAACTGGTCGAAGATCAACTGTGGGCTGGCGCAGTCCAATCCCAACACGAGGACGCGCTTCGCATGATGCTGTCGATTGAAGAGATTGAGCATGGAAAGTTCTTAGTAACTAGGAAGGTAAGGGTACCTCTACGAGAACAATTCAAGTAGATTGTAAGACTTCTGGCGTGAAAGCCTAGAGCCATTCAGGGGAATGAGAAGTTCCGAGGAGGTGCAGGGGCGCGACATACCGCGCCCGAACGAACCATATCCTCAATCTTCACCGCGTCCCATTCAGCGCGCGCCGCCTTGACATTACCGCCTCGATGCAGTTGATCGTGAGTGCATCGGCGCTAGCGGGTTTTTCCAGCGCTTTAGAGAATCCGTGAGCCGAACAGACTGGCCGCCAGTTCGACGGCGACGTGTGCCGTCTCGTTGCGCTCGTCGAGAATCGGGTTAACCTCGACAATATCCAGCGAGCGCACGCGACCATCGTCGGCCAGCATCTCCAGCAGCAGATGGGCTTCGCGGTAGGTCAGGCCGCCGGGAACGGGTGTACCAACGCCGGGCGTGACCTTCGGATCGAGCGCGTCCATATCGAGGCTGATATGCAGCGCGTCCGCGTCGCCGAGTATTTGCAGCGTCGCGCGCACGACTTCGGCCATGCCGCGCTCGTCGATCTCGCGCATGGTCATGACCTTGATTCCGCTGTGCGCCAGCGCGACTTTCTCCTCGGCGTCGAGGTCACGGATGCCGATTTGCACGATTTGTTCGGGGCGTAGGCGCACTTCGCCAATCGTCAGCACAGCCGGACTCATGCCCATCAGCGAAGTGACGACCATCCCATGTACGTTGCCGGAGGGGGTGGTTTGCGGTGTGTTGAAATCGCCGTGCGCGTCGATCCAGAGTACGCCGACACTTCGATTCTGCATCAGCGCTGCCGAAACGGTGCCGAGCGCGATGCTGTGATCGCCGCCGAGCGTGATCACCTGCTCGCCTGCCGCCAGCGCACGCCGCACCAGATCGTGAACGTCGTGACAGACCTTGCTGATGGCCTCGGCGTTGTGCATCCGATCATCGTTGGTGGCCTGGCTGATTTCCTCGATCACGGGCACAGCCACGTTGCCGCCGTCACAGACCTCAAGGCCGAGCCGCTCCAGACGGGGCTGCAAGCCCGCGTAGCGGAGCGCACTCGGCCCCATGTCAACGCCGCGCCGACGCTGACCTAAATCCATCGGCACGCCGAAAATGCGAATCACGACTCTTCCGCTTCGCGGCGTCTGCGTCCGCGCTCGGCGAAGGCGACCAGAATGATGCTCAGAACGTAAAGCACCAGCAGCGGCGACATTGCCAGAAACATGTTGACCGGATCGACCGTTGGCGTGATCACGGCGGCGACAACCGATGCGCCGACGATGGCGATCCGCCAGTTTTTGAGCAGGCTTTTTGAATGAACTACGTCGAAAAGCGCCAGCACGAAGAAGACCAGCGGCATCTCGAAGGCCACGCCGAACCAGAACAGCAGCGAAGTCACAAAAGCCAGATAGCCGTCTGCTGTCCACTGGACGTTAAAGACCTGCGATTGAAAGTTTTTCAGGAAATCGAGCGCCGGCGGCACCAGCGCGAACCACGTGAACAACACGCCGAACAGGAACAGCCCGGTGATCGCTGGTAAGGCGGTCAGGACGAGCCGCCGCTCCTTGCGTGTCAATCCCGGAATGATGAACATCAGCAGTTGATAGGTGATCACGGGTACGGCGACGATCCCGCCGATCAGCAGGGCGACGCGGAAGTAATTCGTCACCGTGCCGGTCGGATCGAGTACCTGAACCTGGCGTCCATAGGGTTCGAGCAGATATTGAAAGACCTGGCCTGCGAACAGCGAGCCGAGCAGCGTGCCGACGACGAGCGCCAGCACCGCCTTAAACGCGCGGTTGCGCAGTTCTTCCAAATGTTCGAGCAGCGACATGCGCAGCTCGTGTCCATCGTCCTCCGGTGGTTCAGGAGGCGGAGCGTTAATCTGGGGAGGTTGGAGTCTGGTCGCCATCTTCATCGCTTTCCATATCGTCGCGTATTTTTTGCAACCACTCGTTATCGTCGGCAACGGCACCTAAGACGCCGTTGATGAAGCTGGATGCGCCGTCTGCGCCGAACATTTTCGCCAGTTCGACCGCCTCGTCAATGGCGACGCCGACCGGCGTGCGTGCCCGCACCGCGAACTCGTAAATCGCTATCCGCAGGATGTTGCGGTCGATGATCGCAATCTGATCCAGCGGCCATTCGGGAGCGTAGAGCCGAATCGTTTCGTTGAGCACCGCCTGATGGTCAAGCACGCCATAAACTAATTCCTGCACGTAGCGGCTGACCTTGCGGCTCGGCTTCTGCGCCTGCAAGTGCATCGCCAGCACTTCGCCAGCCGGATGACGCGCCAGGTCGATTTCGTAGAGTGCCTGCAATGCGATCCGCCGCGCTAAACTGCGCTCATCGATGATGGGAGCGGCGTCTTCGCTCTCCGGGATAAATTCGGGAAAATCCGTCATACGTTCTCTAAAACTCACCGCTGCTACTTGTACGTTTACCCTGAGCGATTGGATGTGTCGCTCATCGAGCCTTTAGTTGTTCGCTGTTTAGCGATTAGCGAAAAACGCTGTCGCTGATTGGTCGCTGTTTGTGTCGGGGCGAGGCATACCTCGCCCCGACGAAATCCCACCGATATAGCGTTCAGCCAAAAGTTAACCGCGAACGGCGAACCGCTTAATATCCGCTAGTTTACTCCACATTCTCGCCTTTGGGGAGACGCGGCGCGGCTTTGCCTTCGAGAAACTGCTCGGCTTCCTCCTGCCAGTGGCGATCCAGCAGCCACTCGTTCAACTGCGCGCAGAACTCGGCGCTGAGGAGGAAAATCGAGGAGATGATGTACGCCCAGAACAGCAGCACGATACCCGTCGAGAGCGTGCCATAGACGAACTGGTAGTTGGCGACGTTGAGCAGATACCAGCCGAACGCGGTTTTCGCCAGTTCCCAGCCGACCGCGCCGAAGATCGCCGCCGGCCAGACGGCATCCCAGTGGACGCGCCGCGCCGGGACGAAGCGGAACAGCAGCGCGAAGATCACCAGGTCGAGGCCGAGCGGCAGGAAGATCGAGCCAATACTCAGCCACAGGCTCGGACGTTCGAGCAGCAGGGCTGAGGCAAAGCGCAGCACCGCCGAGGTCACGAACGAAGTCGTGATCAGGATGATCAGCACGAACGCCATGATCAGCGCCGTCAAGCGCTGCCGCCACAGGCTGCGGTTCGCAGGGACGTGGAAAATGAAGTCGAGTGAGGTGGTGATGTTCGAGAACAGCCCCAGCCCTGACCAGATCAGGCCGACGACTGCCAGAATGCTGAATGATGTTCCCTGCTCGACGGCCTGCGAGAGATTGGTCTGGAATAGATCGAGCAGCGAACTGGCGGCAGGCGGCAGGAACGGCTCAAGGCCGATGCCGATAGGCGCGGTAGCGACGGATGGGCTGACAATCGGGCCGACGAGGTGGCTGATCAGCACCGCGATCAGCAGGGTGAGCGGAAAGACCGAGAAAATCGCATAATAGGAAAGCGCCGCTGCCTGACGCAGACCATAGCTGATAAAATTGGCGACGGCGCGCTGCAAATAGCCGGGGAGTGCGCGTGTCATAGCTGGGTTGGTCTGCCACCAGCGGTTAACTCGGTCGCTATAGCGTTGAAATCGGGAACGCAGCATCATCTTATATCCATCGGCCTGAATGCCCACGATTCGCCTACGTTACCTATACTATCATAGGCGAATTGCGTGCTACGATGTTTCTGATTATGGATTAAGTTACGCGCAGGAGTCGTCAAGATGCACCTCAATTTTCAGGATATTCTTCGCCTGCTTGAGCCGGGGCACGCCGCTCTCATCTGGAGTATTTTCCTTTACGTCATTTTCTTCTTCGCGCTGATTACGCTGTTCACCATGCCTGACAAAAATATGGTGCCTACGCTGCTGATCGGCGCGGTGCTGCTGTTCGCCATCGTCGCCAAGCTGAGTATTACCGCCTTTCTCGATGGCGTCGCCCAGCCGATTATTCACAAGGGCGACTTCGGCATGTACGTGATCAATGTGGCAATGTTTGTCTTTCCGGTGCTGGCAATTGGCATGACGCGCGCCCGCAAGAATCGTTCGACCGCTCCGGCGATCATCACCGCGCTGACCGGGGCAGTTTATTTCTTCATGTTCTGGTTGCTCGTTCAGCGGCCATTGGGCTGATACGGATATATCCAATCAAGGGTTGCGACCGTAACAATCGAGTTCGATAATGTGAAAGTCGTAACCTAAACCCCAAATCAATTCTCTATGGCAGATTTGCCCAAAACTCAGAACAATTTCATCCGGTTCCTCAGTTACGTGCGCCCGTACAAGTGGCAGGTCGTCGCGGCCAGCATTGGCGGGATCGTCAAGTTCAGTGTGCCGCTGATTGTTCCGCAAATCACGCGCTATCTGCTCGACGACGTTTTCCTCAGCACCACCCTGACCAACCAGCAGAAGATCAACGACATTATCGTCTCCGTTGGTGGCCTGATCGCCGTCTTTATCTTTTTCTGGACGCCGCTGACCTACATTCGCCAGTATTACGCCGGGAAATCTGGCTATCTCTCGGTCGATGACCTCCGCCACGAACTCTACTACCGTATCCTGCGCATGTCGGCCTCCTTCTTCGACCGCCACAAATCGGGCGGAATTGTTCAGCGGCTCGTCAACGACATCGACATCGCCCAGAATTTAGTCGGCAGCGCGCTGACCAACGTCTGGATGGACTTGATCTCGCTGATTCTGATCGCCTATTTTCTGCTGACGATTGACTTCGGCATTACGGTCGTCGCGCTGATCACGTTCCCGTTCTACCTGTATTTCTTCACTAAGTCACAGGGCGCAATCAAGGTGTCAAGCCTGCAAGTGCAGGCCGACCTCGAAAATATGTCCGGCAACGTCCAGGAGAAAATCGCCGGGAACCGCGTCGTCCGCGCCTTTGGCCGCGAGCAGCACGAGGAACAGGTTTTTCAGGAGGATGCGCAAAAGCTGCTCAAAACGTCGATGTGGCGCGTTTACCTGCAAAGCGTCAATCTGGCGATCACCGGCGTGATCGTCAACGTCGCGCCGCTGCTGGTCATGCTCTATGGCGGTATTCAGGTCGTCAATGGCTCGCTCACCGTCGGCAGCCTGATCGCCGTGACGATGTATCTGCCGTCGCTGTACACGCCGCTCCAGCGCTTCTCGGAATTGGGCGTGGTTTTTGCCACCTCGATGGCGGCGGTGGATCGCGTCTTTGAAGTCATGGACATGAAGCCGGAAATTCACGATGCACCCGATGCAGTCGATCTCGGCAGCGTTGAAGGGCGCGTCGAATTCGAGCACGTCAGTTTTGCCTACCACAACCATGAAGACGCGGAAGGCCCGGTGCTGCGCGATATGAGCTTCGTGGTCGAGCCGGGCGAGAAAGTCGCGCTGGTCGGGCCAAGCGGATCGGGCAAGAGTACGGTCGTCAGCCTGATCCCACGCTTCTACGACGTGGACGCGGGCATTATCCACATCGACGGTCACGATGTGCGCGCAGTCACGCAGGCGTCGCTGCGGCGCAATGTCGGCATGGTGCTGCAAACGCCAATCCTGTTCAGCGGCACAATCTTCGCCAACATTCGCTACGGCAAGCCCGATGCCAGCGAAGCCGAGGTTATTCAGGCTTGTCAGGACGCCAATGCCTGGGATTTCATTCAGCGCCTGCCCAAAGGTCTGTACACCGAGGTCGGCGAGAACGGCGGTTTCCTGTCTGGCGGGCAGCGCCAGCGCATCACGATTGCGCGCGCTTTCCTCAAAGACCCGAAAATCCTGATTTTGGACGAAGCGACTTCCGCGCTCGATTCCGAATCCGAGCGCCTGATTCAAGCGGCGCTCGAACGGCTGATGATCGGCAGAACGACCTTCATCATCGCCCACCGTCTCTCGACCATCGAGAATGCCGACCTGATTTTCGTGCTGGATCGCGGCAA
>DASZXN010000200.1:0-23166 GCA_035545875.1 Phototrophicaceae bacterium | reverse complement strand
GGCTGCGGCACGCCCGCGATTGTCGCGCGGATTTCGTCGCACCGAGAATTACTCCCTGAAAATCTGGTCGATAAGGTCGATTTCGGCGATCACGACACGGCAGCGCGCCTCGCCGCCGACATTCTGCGGGCGAAGCACCACACGCCGCAAGCGACGCTCGACTATCTGCACGAGCACTTCAGCCTGAGCGCGCAGTTGAACGCCTATGCCGAGACGATCCTCAACGCCAGGCTCGCCCAGCCGATGCAGTATCGCTTTTCACCCATCGACGGATCGACGCGCTTCAAGCTGCCGATTTGGTGCTACCGTTCGGCTGCGCGCGGCATTTATCACGATTATCTGGTCAGCTACACTCAGTCCGCGCCGCTCGAAGCCCTGCTGGATCGCTTCCCGGATGGCTTCACCTTTGCCGATGCGCAGGCGAATGGCGCAGATCAGGCTCAGGTGCGGGCGTGGTATCGGGAGGGCTTTCTCGTGCCCACCCGTTGACAGGGATCATCAGCTTTGCTAAAGTGACCGCTCCGATTGGGATCGAATGCAAAGGGACGCTCGTGAAACTGCTCGCTTTAGCGCTGCTGTGCCTGATACTGTCGCCTGCCGGGAGCGTATTGGCGCAAATCGACAGCGCTGCTCCGCTGCCACTCGACCAGGTGACGACCGGAAGGTTGAGCAAAGGCGGCGCGAGCGTCACCTATCACTTTATTATTCCGACCGATCAGGATGTCGTCATCGAGTTCTCAGCAGATCACGTCGTCTTGCCGCAGGTTTGCACGCAGATGCAGATCACGGTGCAGTCGTCGCCGCTGGATGAATGTCCGAACGGCGGCGGTGGTGGCGGTGATGGCGATCCGGCAGTCCAACAATCGCTGTTCTTCCCAACCGCTGGCGACGCGGCGGTTGCCGAAACGGGCGAGATCACCCTGACGCGGCCTGACAGCTTCGACGGCGCTGCGACCTACACCCTGATCCCGCATCTGATCACACCGCAGCCGTTGACGCTCGGCAAACTCTCCCCGAACGCGCCGCAGCCGAACAGCCCGGTTCAGAGCTACACGCTGCACGCCAACAGCGCGACTCCGTTCACGCTCGAAGCTGAGGAGAACGCGCACGGCGGCGCTTTCCTGTGGGCAGTCTATCAGCCCTACACGCCCAACGTCATCACCCATGACAGCACAATCTTCCCGCTTCAGTACGTCGATGGGGCGGGCGCACCGCCCGGCAGCGCGCTGGAGGGGCTGTCGCTCTACTACCTCGGTGGCGACACCTTCCGCGTGCTTGTCGCAGCGAATACGGATTATTCACTCTACGCGGCTCAGTTCACGATTCCCACGCTCGATGAGCGGCAGGGCTTGGGACTGGCGCTGTCCTATCGCCAGCCCGTGAAAGCGGTTCGTTTAGCCAGCAGCAGCGATGCGATGGCGCTCGATCTGGCGGTGACGCAGGGAACAGGCGCGTTCGTCTGGATTTATACGCAGAATCAGTCTTACCCGGACACCCACGCGCTCGGCGTCAGCGGCGACGGGTCGGGTCAGCTTCCGCTCACGGCGACGCTGAATTATCCGGCGAGCGCTTTCAGCCGCGTGGTGGTCGTGCAGCTTCCAGCGGACGCGACCCGCAACGCCTATACCGTGACCGTGCGCTGGGAGCCGCAGTAAGCGATTAATCTCGCAGAATCTCACTTATAGCCCGCAGCGCCCAGTGATCGAAGGCAGGCCAGCGCTCGGCGGGGAATAGATCGAACTGTGCCTCAACCGCCCAGCGCAGGAATAGAAACCAGTAGATTTGGACGATTTCTCGCTCGACGTAGGGACGTGGATCGAGCTTCTGGCTGATCAGCAGGGCGACCAGATCGACTTCTGGCGGCGCGCTGATCGGGCGCTGCCAGTCGATCACACGATAGCTGTCGCTCGTAACGAAGATTTGGTCGGCGGTGAGGTCGCCGTGCGCGAAGCGCGATCCGTGCAGCGCGTCAATCACGCGGGCGATCTTGCTCCATGCCTGCACACGATCCAGCGCGTCAAGGTCAATCAGGGTGAAGCGCTGGTTGGCGATCAACTGCCTGCTTTTCGCCAGTACACTTTCGGTCAGCGCCGCCCATGCTTCTGCTGTGCTGATGTCGAGGTAAATCGGCACGTCTCCCTTGATCGCGCCAATCTGCTCGATGACCCGCCGCCCGTGATCGAGCAGTTCTGCTTCAGTGCGAGCCACATCGCGCAGCAGCGGCGCATCAATCCAGTCGATGAGCATGGTTTCACAGTTGCCCAATTTGCCGAGCCGTCGATAGCCAGGGAGCAGGGGCGAAGTTGCGGCCTCGTAAAACTGCGCTTCGAGCGTCGGCGGTAGCTGCGCTTTGTAGATCAGCCTGATACCATCGGCAAGCAATAATCGCTGCACGCACGAAAGCGGCCAGAGGTGGATCGTCTCGCGCTCGACAATGGCGACGCCCAACAAGCGCATAAGGTCGTCATCGCTGTGGAGCAGAATATCTGGAAACGCCGGATGCGGCGGCATAACCTCTCCTGACCCTTTAATTCCCGATATGATACAATCGTGATGGTAATTATGGAGGGGTGCATCGTGATTCGGCAAATCTACGCGGCTTACGACGAGGCTGGCATCAATGTCTATCAGGCGTTTACGCCGTCGATTGTGCGAGCGGCGCTGGCGAAAGGCACGTTCGGCGACGGCTTCGGCCTCGACCGGATGACGTGGATCAAGCCGTCGTTGGGCTGGATGCTTTATCGCTCCGGCTACGCGAGCAAGCCGAATCAGGAAGCGATCCTCAGGATCACGCTGAATCACGCCGGGTTTCGGGAAATTCTGCGCCGCTCGGTCGAATCGACCTATAATCCGCGCATCTACGCCAGCGAATCCGAGTGGAAAAGCGCCCTAAGCCGATCTGAAGTGCGCCACCAGTGGGATCCCGAACGCAGTCTCAAGCTCGGCAAGCTGGAACGGCGCGCGATCCAGATCGGCATACGCGGCGAGACGGTGTGCTCTTACGTGAACGAGTGGATTATCGGCCTTGAGGATGTGACCGCGCTGGCACACGCCATTCAGGAGGCGGTAGCGCGGAAACAAGCGCTGCCGGATGTAGCGGACGAACGAATTTATTCTGTAGATGCAGACTTGCAACGCTCATTAGGAATCGAAGGATAACGCTATGCCCTTGATCGACATCGCAACGGGAGCGCGGCTGGATTACGAAGACGTTGGCGCGGGTACGCCGCTGATCGCCGTGCATGGGCGCTTCGGCACGGCGCGCGTTGATCTCGGCGGCGTGATCGACTGGCTGAGTGCGCGCTATCACGTCCTAGCGCCATCCCTGCGCGGCTATGGCAAATCTGAGCCGAAGCCGCGCGACTTCCCGCTCGACTTCTACCACCGTGACGCCCGCGACCTGATCGCCTTCATGGACGCGCTGCACATCGATAAGGCGCACCTGCTCGGCTACTCGGATGGCGGCGAGACGGCGCTGGTCGCGGCAGGATTCGCGCCGGAGCGCTTCCAATCGGTGGCGGTGTGGGGCGCGGTCGGCTACTTCGGCGCGGAGATTCGCCCGGTCGTGCAGTCGAACTATCCGGCGACGTGGATGGACGAGGCGACCAAGCAGCTTCACGGCATCACTGACCCGAACCCGATGGTGCTGCAATGGGTTCAGGCGCTCAAGTTCATGATCGACCGGGGCGGCGACGTGAGCATCAGCCTTGCGCCCAAAATGACCATGCCCGTCCTGCTCATGCTGGGCGAGCAGGATCGGCTCAACCCCGAAGCCTACGGGCAGAAGTTCGTCGATCAGACGCCGAACGGTCGGCTGGTGATGTTCCCGACCGGACACGCCGTCCACGAGCAGGACTGGGACGATTTTCAGCGCGTGGTCGGGGAATTTCTCGCGTCCGCCGATACCTAAAAACCATCCGAATATGCAGAAGGTCTCGTAGGGGCGCAGCACGCTGCGCCCTTGTTTTTGAGCGAGTCCATCCATAGCGCGGTTGAGCAGCGATTACTAGAATAAGGCGCTCACGATCAAGCTAGAGCAAAAGGATTTATTGTGCAAACGCAGATGGTTGATTTTGATGCGGCAGGTGTGATGACCCCCGGTTATCTGGCGCGACCCGATGGCAATGCCCCCGGCGTGGTCGTGATTCAGGAATGGTGGGGGCTGGACAATCACATCAAGGGGATTGCCGACCGTTTCGCGCAGGCGGGCTTCGTCGCCATCGCGCCGGATTTGTATCACGGGCAGGTGACACACGAGCCGGATGAAGCGAAAAAGCTGGCGATGGAGCTTCAGTATCCCGAAGCGATGAAGGATATGCAGGGCGCAGTCGATTATCTGCTGGCACAGCCGTTCGTCTCACCGAAGAAAGTCGGCATCATCGGCTTTTGCATGGGTGGCCGACTATCCGGCATGATGGCCTACAACGGGCATAATCTGAGCGCCGCTGTCCCCTTTTACGGCATGACTGCGCTTTCGGACGAGGACGCGGCGAAAGTTTCCGTGCCTGTGCTGGCGATCTACGGCGGGCAGGACAAGGGTTTCCCGCCAGAACTGCGCGAAGGCAACGATCAGAAGCTCACGGCAGCGGGCAAACCGCACGAGGTCGTGGTCTATCCCGACGCGCCGCACGCCTTTTTCAACGACACGCGCCCGCACATCTACGATCAGACCGCCGCGACAGATGCCTGGAAACGTGCGACGGATTGGTTCAAGCGCTATTTGAAATAGGCGCGGATAATGCTGTGTAGGGACGAGGCATAGGCGAAACAAAGTTTCGCACCGTCCCCTACGGAAGTTCCAACCGGATCGCCTCTTTTCTCTGTCCGTCTCATCTGGTTCTCAGGGAAGCAGACTATCGTTAACCGGAACGTTTCATGAGAGGTACTTCCAAGCGCATGGACGAAGCTCCTGTAACCCGCCTGGAGATTTGGCGTCGCCGCCTAAAACGTGTCCGTACCTTCGCGCGTCGGTCACTGCCGTTTGTCGCCGGAGTGCTGACGCTGTTCATCGCCATCGAGCTTTACAACGCTGTTACCCCGAAACCGCATCAACTGGATGTGAATGATGTCAATACGGCGATTGCCAACGCGATGGCCTCGGCAACGCCGCCGCCTGCTTTTTCCGCGCTCGTCTATCAGGCGATTGAACCCTCGCTGGTGCTGGTCGAAACCAAGCCGCTGAGTTCCAATACCAATGCCGCCAATCCTGATGGACGCGAGTTCGCCGCCTATCGACCGGGCGCACATCTGCTTCAGGACGATCAGCCGTCGGCGGCAGGCGTGGCGAGCGGCGTGATTATCGACGCGGCGGGCGATATTCTGACCAGCCTGCACATCGTTCAGAGCGCGGGCAACATTCAGGTGACGTTTTACGATGGCACGGTCTCGCGCGCGCAGGTGAGCGGCACGCAGCCCGACAACGACATCGCCGTGCTGCAAGCGCAGACGCCGCCCGCGATCCTCGTGCCGGCGACGCTTGGCAATCCCGGTTCGCTCAATATCGGCGACGAAGCCTACGTGGTCGGCAACCCCTACGATCTGACCGAATCGATGACCGCAGGCGTGATCTCCGGCCTTAACCGCAGCTATCAACCCTCTTTCATCGATAAGAAAATGACCGATCTGATTCAGTTCGACGCGGCAGTCAATCCGGGCAATTCGGGCGGCCCACTGCTGGATCGCAACGGTCAGGTGATGGGGATTGTCATCGGCCTGCTCAATCCCGATGGACAGAACTTCATCGGCATTGGCTTCGCCGTGCCGATCACGACGGCGGGCGGCGCAGCCGGTGAGCCACCGGATTAATAATTGACCTCACCTCCCGGCCTCCTCTACTTGGGAGAGGAGGTGAAAAACAATTCCCGGCGAGTTTTGAAGTCCCCTCTCCCATAGCGAAGCGGCGGAGAGGGGATTTAGGGGTGAGGTCGGTATTGTAGGGGCAGACCTATGTGTCTGCCCTAAATTGGGCGCACACGCAGGTGCGCCCCTACGATAAATTCTGATGTTGCTATCAGAATCACGAACCGTTATTCAAAAGATTGAGGAAGCTGATGACCCAGAGCACGAGTTTCGACAACCGAACGCCGATGGAACGGGTGCTGTACGAAGTCAAGAAGGTGATCGTCGGGCAGGATCATCTGCTGGAGCGGTTGGTGGTCGCGCTGCTGGCGCGCGGGCATATTTTAGTCGAAGGCGTGCCGGGGCTGGCGAAAACGATGGCGATCAAGACGCTGGCCGATTCGATTGGCGGCGAGTTCAAGCGCATCCAGTTCACGCCTGATCTTGTGCCTGCCGATCTGGTCGGCACACGTATTTTCAACCAGAAAACGGGCGAGTTCACGACCTCACTTGGCCCGGTCTTCACCAATCTGCTGCTGGCGGACGAGATCAACCGCGCGCCAGCCAAAGTCCAGAGCGCACTGCTCGAAGTCATGCAGGAACATCAGGTCACGATTGGCCGCGAAACCTTCAAAGTGCCGAGTCCCTTCCTCGTGCTGGCGACGCAGAACCCGATTGAGACGGAAGGCACCTACGCGCTGCCCGAAGCGCAGGTGGATCGCTTCATGATGAAGGTGCTGGTCGGTTACCCCAGCCCGACCGAGGAGTTCGTGATCGTCGAGCGTATGACTGGAGCGCTGCAAGCGGCTCAGAGGGTGCTGACAACCGATCAACTGGTCGGCTTGCAGCAGGAAGTCGATAAAGTCTACGTCGATCCGTCGCTGATCGAGTTCGCGGTCAAGCTGGTCAATGCCACGCGCAAGCCGCAAGACATCGGCGCGAAGGAACTCGTGCCCTACATCACCTTTGGCGCTAGCCCGCGTGCCTCGATCAACCTGATTTTGACGGCGAAGGCGCTGGCGTTCGTGCGCGGGCGTGATTACGTGCTGCCGCCCGACGTGATCGATATGGCGATGGACGTGATTCGCCATCGTCTGGTGCTGTCGTATGAGGCGCTCTCCGACAACGTGACGCCCGACGACATTCTGAAGAAAATTCTCAACCGCGTTCCTGTACCGACGGTGCCACTGCATGAACAACGTAACGTCCGCGCGAACTCCTGAGCGCATCCTTCAGCGCCTTGACTGGCACGTCATCAAGCGGCTCGATGGGCTGCTGCAAGGCGACTACCGCACGCTTTTTTACGGCTTCGGCGTCGATTTCGCCGATTTGCGCGAATACCAGCCGGAAGACGACATTCGCTACATCGACTGGAACGTCACGGCGCGCATGGATACGCCTTACGTGCGCCAGTATTCGGAAGACCGCGAGCTGACGGCCTGGTTTCTGCTCGACCTGAGTCCGTCGGTCGATTTCGGCACGGTCGAAGCGCTCAAGCGCAATGTGCTGATCGATTTCGTCACGACGATTGCTCGCCTCCTGACGCGACATGGCAACCGCGTCGGCGCGATCTTCTACGACAGCAAAACCCAGCGCGTGATTCCGGCGGGTGGTGGCAAAAATCAGGTGCTCCGGCTGGTCAACGATCTGCTCAAGCAGCCGCCGCTTCCCAACGCCCCGTTCACCGACCTGACGCCGCTGCTCAACAGCGCTTTGAACACGATCAAGGGGCGCTCGCTGGTGTTTGTCGTCTCGGATTTCATCTGCGCCCCCGGCTGGGAGCGCCCGCTGACGCTGCTCAATCAGCGCCACGAAGTCCTCGCCGTGCGCCTATTCGATCCACGCGAGATCGAGATGCCGGACGTTGGTCTCGTGATCATGGAGGACGCCGAAACGGGCGAGCAGTTGTTCGTCGATACGCATGATCGCAGCTTCCGCCAGCGCTTCGAGGAAGCGGCGCAGCAGCGTGATGAGCAGTTGGCGCAGAGTTTCAAGCGCTCCGGCGTCGATGTCCTCGCGCTTTCGACCGACGAGGATTTGGTCGCCGCCATCCTGCGCTTCATCACCTTAAGGAAACAGCGAAAGAAGTAGGGGGGCGAAACTGGTGAACGAAGTTCGCACTTCGCCTATGCCCTTGTTAGGAACAACTCCTAATGAAATTTATCTGGCCTGAAATGCTCATCCTGCTGGTGCTGATCCCGGTGCTCATCTGGGTTTATCTTCGGATGCAGCAGCGCCGTACCCAGCGGATGGCGCGCAATACCACCTTCAATATGCTGCGCGGGGCAACACGTCCCGGTGCGCGCCGCCACATCCCGCCCGCGATCTTTTTGCTCTCGCTGGCGATCATGATCGTCGCGCTGGCGCGACCGGAAACCGTGCTGAGTCTGCCGCGCATCGAAGGCACAGTGATTTTGGCCTTCGACGTATCCGGCAGCATGGCCGCGACCGATATGACGCCGACTCGCATCGACGCCGCCAAAGCCGCCGCCACCGATTTCGTCCAGCATCAACCGAACGGCGTGCAGATTGGCGTCGTTGCCTTCAGCGACGCGGGCTTGTCGGTGCAGGTTCCCAGCGACGATCAAGGCCCGGTGCTGGCGGCGATTGGTCGCCTGACGCCGGAGCGCGGCACGTCGCTCGCCAGCGGGATCACCGCCGCGCTCAACGTGATCGCTACCGCCAGCACCGGCGGGCCAAATCCCAACTACTACAGCAACATCACGCCAGAGCCGACGCCTTCACCGACGCCGATGCCGCAGGGACAGTATCAATCGGCGATTATCGTGCTGCTGACCGACGGCGAGAATAACGAGCAGCCCGATCCAATGCAGGCGGCGCAGGCAGCGGCGGATCGCGGCGTGCGCATCGATACGGTTGGCATCGGCAGCCCGACGGGAACGAATGTCAAGATCAACGGCTTCACGCTGCATACGCAGTTGGACGAGGACACGCTCAAGCAGATTGCGCAGGTCACGGGCGGGACGTACTACAACGCTCAGAGCGCCGAAGAACTGACCGCCGTCTACGACAATCTCGGCGCGCAGTTGGTCGTCAGACCACAGGAAACCGAAGTCACGGCGCTGCTGGCGGGTGTCAGCATTCTCGTCCTGCTGATCGGCGGCGGGCTGTCGCTGGTCTGGTTCGGGCGCGTGCCATAGATATGAAACCCCTCACCCTGCTTGCTGTGCAAGCCGTCCCTCTCCCACATAAATGGCTAAGAGGGGGATAGTAAACCGGGAAATCGGTCTTTGTAGGGACGCGATTTATCGCGTCCGCTGATGCCGATGTACCGCGAACATGCTGCCGCAACGGACGAGACAAGTCTCGTCCCTACGAGATCACCACGTAGGTGTTGCCCCTTCAGCCGCTTGCGTGGGTGAGGGGACAAGAGTGCGTATGGAGGTACAAAAATGAATTTATTATGGCCGGGCATTCTCGCGCTGCTGATCATCATCCCGATCCTGATCGTGGCCTACGTCGTGATTCTGCGGCGGCGCAAGCGCTACACCGTGCGTTATTCCAGCCTGACGCTGGTGCGCGCGGCGATCCCGCGCTATTCACGCCTGCGCCGACATCTGCCGTTCGCGGTCTTTCTGGCGGCGCTCGCCTGCCTGATCACGGCCTTCTCGCGCCCCTATGCGGTGGTCGCCGTGCCGACTAACCAGACGACCATCATCCTGAGCATCGACGTGTCGCGCAGTATGTGTTCAACCGACATTGATCCAAGCCGCATTCAGGCCGCGCAAGCCGCCGCCGACTCGTTTATCGCCAACCAGAAAGCGACCACGCAGATGGGGCTGGTCGCGTTCTCCGGCTTTGCGGAACTGGTGCAGCCGCCGACCACCGATCAGGGCGCGCTCGAAGCGGCAGTCAACAGCCTGGCGACCGGCTTCCGCACCGCGATTGGCGCGGGCATCCTCAAGTCGATTGACGCGATCTCCGAGATCGATTCGAGCGTGCCGCCGAGCGTGGATGATCCCGCCCACGAGCCGACGCCCGTTCCCAAAGGCGATTACGTGCCCGACATCATCGTCCTGCTGACCGATGGCGTCAGCAACACCGGGCCGCTGCCGCTGGACGCCGCGCAGCAGGCCGAGGATCGCGGCATTCGCGTCTATACGATTGGCTTCGGCACGGCGCAGGGTTCCGAGTTCCCGAATTGCAGCAGCGATCAGTTCTACGGGCGCGATCCGTTTGGCGGGCCGCCGCCCGGCGGTGGCGGTTACGGCGGTGGCTATGGCGGCGGCAACGGTGGCTTCCGGCGCGGCATCGACGAAGACACGCTCAAGCAGGTGTCCGCCATGACGGGCGGGGAATACTACGCCGCTGAAAGCGGCAGCGAGCTTGAGAACGTGTTTCAGAACCTGCCCACGTACCTGATCGTCAAGCACGAGACGCAGGAAATCAGCGTGATTTTCACCGGGATCGGCGCGATTTTGGCGCTGGTCGCGGTCGGCCTCTCGCTGATCTGGCATCCGGTGTCATAAACCGCGAGGCATTTCCCGTAGGGGTGCACCTGTGTGTGCGCCCTTTTCGTTGGGCAGACACACAGGTCTGCCCCTACATTTCCACGCTGATCGCAAATTCCGCGCGGGTTTTCACCCAATCACGACCAATTCCAAATCCAATAACCGCGCCAGCTTCCTGATCGTCGCCACCTGATGCCCCACGCCGAGCGCGACGTGATGCGTCGGCCCCTGTTCCGCCCAGGCGTTCATGAAGCTGGCGGGATCGAGCGCGAACTTCAGGCGCGAATTGGTGTTGCCGATTTGCAGCGTCGCGCCGGGGATCGACTCGCCTTCCGCCGCGATCAGCTTGAGGCGACCGTCGGCGGTTTGGGTCATGCCGAGGATCGTAATCGCGCCCGTCTTAACCTTGAACTCGACCGAGATGCCGTAGCCGCGCTTGCCGTGAAACAAGCCGAGTCCGCGCAGCAGCGGCTTGCTATCGCTGATGGCGACGTGGCCGGGGCCATCGTGCCCCATCAGGATGAAATCCTCGTTGAAGTCCATCGCGTAGAACTCGGTGTATGAGCCGCCCGCCTTCAGTCGATCCATGATCAGCATGGCGATGCAGGTTTTCAGGTCGCCCTCGCCGGATGCCGGAATCCCGCGTGCCGTCAGCAGCGAGTTGCCGACGATCAGCGCCGCGCCCAGTTCCTCGAAGCGGTTGCCGTTCCAGCCGCGATAGTAGTAGGTCAGGCCGTTCAGGTTGAAATCGCTCACCAGCCGATCCAGCCCGCAGGCCACCTGCGCCGACCAGCGTAAGCCTTCCTCTGTCACGGGCTGCGAGATTTTGTCGCTCCCAACCTGTGCAATCTCGAAGCGGCTGCGTATATCGGCAATTTTCGTATCGATTTCAGCAGGGGATACCGTATCAACGCGGGCTTCGAGATCGTCCATCTCCAGCACCTCGACGTGCGTCCCCAACTGCGCATGGTGCATCGTGAAGTCGGCGTACAGGTCGAGCATACCGGGGTAGGTATGGCCGAGAAACCCGATCCGGCTATAGTTCAATTCGCGCAGCACCGAGGCGGCGCGCACCCATTCCTCGATTTCGCGCCACGCCCGTTCATAGTAGCGATTGGCGTTCCCCTCAGCGGGGCGGAGCAGCCCGGAAACCACGTTGAACTGGATTTTGCTGCGGGCGAAGGCGTTCGAGATTTCCGGCACGCAGCAGGCGCAGCACGATTCGAGCCAGCGCCCCGTGTCGGTGTTCGGGTAGTCGAGCGCGGGCGTCGGCTGCAAATTGAGAATCAAGACAGGCGCTTTGCGGCGCATGACTGCCGGAAGCACCTGCGAAGAAGTCGCGTAGGTACCAACGTAGCAGATAATCAGATCGACGTTTTCGCGCGCGAACAGATCGCCTGCGGCTTGCGCGGCGGGCGCGTTATCGACCAAACCGGCGGAGGTCACGTCCGCGTCCAGCGCCGCGAGTTTCGCTTCAATCTCGCGCTGGTAGCCTTCGAGATGCTCCTTCAGCCCCTCGAACTGCGGCCAGTAGGCGGCAAGACCGATGCCAAAGATGCCAATTTTCGCTTTGAGTGGCATGAAAACCCTTTTTCATTAGAAATGTAGAGACTCGATAATTAGGTGTGATTTGTTTCAGTATTGAAACTTTATCGAAATAAGTGTTAGAAACCCCATAGAAGTTATCTTATAAGGTTGACTGAGCTATTAGGTCAATTATATACTTAATATATCCCCCTTGTCGCATCGTCGGCAGGGTTGAAGCCACCTTCGGGTGGCTTCTGTGTTTTTTGAGGAAAATACTTTGAAGACCAACGTTTACATTGATGGTTTCAACTTCTACTATGGTTGTTTAAAAGGCAAAGGCAAGGGACTTCGATGGCTCAATCTCTCTGCTCTTTGCGCACTGGCACTTCCAAAGGATCAGATTAACAAGATCAAATATTTTACCGCACGCATAAAATCGCGCCCGAACGATCCAGATAAAAGCGTCCGGCAGCAAACATACCTCAGAGCGCTTGCGACTATTCCGAATATCTCGGTTATTGAGGGACACTATTTAGAACATCCGAGGCGTGCGCCACTCATAACGCCGTTACCGGACGGAACACGGTTTGTCGATGTAACTTTTACAGAAGAAAAAGGCTCTGATGTTAATCTCGCTGCTCATCTTCTGCATGATGGACATTTAGGTGATTATGAGCTTGCGGTGGTCATGTCAAATGACTCTGATCTTGTAGAACCCATAAAGTTAGTGATTCAAGATTTGGGTTTGCAAGTTGGTGTGCTAAACCCGCATATTGACCGTAAGAACCCCAGCGTTCAACTCCAGCAGACAGCCACATTTTTTAAGTACATACGTAAGACCGATTTGCAGGCAAGCCAATTTCCTAATGAAATGACAGACGCTAAAGGGAAATTTTACAAACCGCCTAAATGGTAGTCGAAGCCAGCGAAATTACTCCGTTTTCAGGCGATAGCCGACGCCCGGCTCGGTGATCAAATAGCGAGGCCGTGTCGGGTCGGCTTCAAGCTTATGGCGTAACTGCCCCATATACACGCGCAGATAATGCGTCTCGGTGTCGTAGTGCGTGCCCCATACGTCATGGAGCAACTGCTTGCGCGTGACCACCTTGCCTGCGTACTGCACCAGCACAAGCAGCAGCTTGTACTCAATCGGCGTAAGATGCACCTCATTTTCGCCGACGAACACCTGCCGATGCGCCTGATCGACGCGCAAATCGCCCGCCGTGAAAACCGGATCGTCGCTGCCCTGTGTCGCGCGGATCGAGTGGCGCAGCGCGACGCGCATCCGCGCGAGCAATTCTTCCGTGCCGAACGGCTTGGTCAGGTAATCGTCCGCGCCGAGATCGAGCGCCGCGACCTTATCGCGCTCCTGACTGCGCACCGACAGCACAATGATCGGCGTGGCTGACCATTCGCGCACCTGCCGCGCTACGTCGAGGCCGTCCATGTCGGGCAGGCCGAGATCGAGGATGATCAGGTCAGGGTGATGCAGGCCGATCTGCTTCAGCCCTTCCTGTCCGCTGGTCGCTTCGATCAGGTTGTAGCCGCTGCTGTTAAGCGTCACGCGCAGGAAGCGCCGAATCTGCGAGTCATCTTCGATGACCAGAATTAAAGGAGAATTGGGTTTCTCGTCGCTATCCGGTTTGCTCATCTTCGACGCTGACCTCCGGCGGTTCTCCGTCTAAAGGTAGCGTAAAACGGAAGGCTGCGCCACCGTCAGAGCGGTTGACCGCCCACATGTGTCCGCCGTGCGCCTGAATGATCGCCCGGCAGATGGTCAGGCCGAGACCGACGCCGCCCGTCAGCGCCGGGCGCACGCGGTAGAACTTATCGAAGATGCGCTCTTCCTGACCGGGCGGCAACCCGCCGCCGGAATCCGCGACCTCGACCAGAATCTCAGCGCCTTCCGACAGACCGTCACCATCCTGAGCCGACGCTGACAGTTCAATCGGCGTGCCCACAGGCGTGTACTTGACCGCATTTTCGAGCAGATTGACCAGCACCTGCTCGATCAGGATGCTGTCAATCGGCACGAGCGGCAGATCGTCGGGCAAGTCAGTCTTGAGCGGGTGATCGTCGAGCAGATGGCCGAGCCGCATCAGCGCCGAGCCGACGACCTCTTCGAGCGGCTGCCACTCCTTTTCGACCTGCACCGTGCCCGATTCGAGCCGCGTCATTTCGAGCAGGTTGCCGACCAGTCGATTGAGCCGCTCGGCTTCCTCGTAGGCGATCTGTGCCAGCTCGCGGCTGCGCGGGTCGAGCGTGTCCCTGTTCTGAAGCATCCCGCTCGCCGCCCCAGTGATCGCCGCCAGCGGCGTGCGCAAATCGTGCGAGACCGAACTGAGCAGCGAGTTGCGCATCCGTTCGGTTTCGATCTGCAACTGCGTGCGTTCGGTTTCCTCGGCGAGCCGCGCTCGCTCGATTGCCAGCGCGGTCTGGTTGGCGAACGTTTCGAGCAGATGCAGTTGATCGCGGGTGAAGGCCGGATGATCCGGTGGAGGATAAACGCCCAGCACGCCGACCTTACCTTTCGAGGTCACGAGCGGCAGATAGAAGCCATCGGAACTGGGCAGGGCTTGCGTGCCCCATCCGGCAGGCTGACCGCGATCATACGTCCAGCGCGCCACGCCGATCTCCGCTTCGCTGACCTGCGTTGTGCCGTGAACCTGAAGCTGGCCTTCAGCGTCTGGCAGCAGAATGGCAATCCGGCTGTGGAACACGTCCTGAATGTGGCGAATGGCGATGTTCACGAGGTCATCGACGCTGCCGCTGTTGGCGAACTCGCGGCTCATCTCGTAGGAGGTGAAGGTGCGGCGTTCCCGCTCGTGGGCGGCTTCGGCCTGCTCCTTGATACGCACGGTCATGTCGCTGATGGTCAGGGCGACCAGCAGCATGACCAGAAAAGTCAGGATGTACTGCGAATCGCCGACGGCGAAGGTCAGCGTCGGCTCGACGAAGAAGAAGTCGTAGGCCAGTACGCTCAAACAGGCCGTGAACACGGACGCGCCGCGTCCATAGCGCGTCGCCACGACCACGTTGCCGACCAGATAAACCATGATCAGATTGGCCGAGGCGAAATACCCCTGCATGATCGAGGCGATCAACGTGCAGATGATCACGACAATCAGCGCGCGCAGATAGAGCGTCCAGGGGAAATTGAACGCGGCGGATTGATCGGAGGCGGTCGGTTTCGAGCTTTGAGCGTCCATAAGCTAAGTCTAGTCTTGGTACAGTGAAACGCAAAACATGAGCGACGCGGGTTCCGTGTAGGGGCGAGGCATACCTCGCCCCTACGAAATACCGCGATCATCTATTTCGACGCAGTTGCCAGCGGATATTTCGCATCCAGCGCCAGATTCAGTTCCAGCACGTTGACGGTTGACTCCCCGAACAGGCCGAGGAAGCGCCCGGTCGTATACTGATCGACCAACGCCTGAATCGAGGCGGCGTCGGTTTTGCGCAGCGCCGCGATCCGCGCGACCTGATACTGTGCCCCTGCCGGGCTGATGTCGGGATCGAGGCCGCTGGCCGAACTGGTGACCAGATCGACCGGGATCGGCAGCGTATTGGTCACGCCTGCGGCCTTGTCCGCTGCTTTGAGCGCGTCGATGCGCGTCTGCACCTCGCCCTGTGGCCCGATCAGCGCCGGATTCAATGGGCCGAGGTTCGAGCCGGACGACGCGGCGGCGTTATAGGCAGGTGAGGTCGCCGAGACGCGCCCCCAGAAATAGGCCGGGTTGCTGCTGAATTCCTGCCCGATCAGTTCCGAGCCGATCACGTTGCCCTGGCTGTCGGTGATCAGGCTGCCGTTGGCCTGATGTGGGAAGATCACCTGCGCGATGCCCGTGATCACGGCGGGATAGAGCAGCCCGGTGATCAGGCTGATCAGCACCAGCGCGACAATCGCGGGGCGCAGGATTTGGTTCATTTGCAGTGGCACTTTCATGGTTATTTTCTCTACTTTCAGAGGGCGGGTTTCAGACCCGCCCCTACAGGTATATCTGTTTCGGGTTTGTAGGGGCAGGTTTCAAACCTGCCCATGCGCATCAAGATAAGGTTTTTGGCGCTCATTTCGACCCAATTCCGCCCCCGGATCGCCGCGTTTCTCCCCTCCCTGAAATCGGGGAGGGGACGGGGGTGGGGTCAAACGGCGGCTGAACCGGATGCCTATGGAGGCAGGTTTTAAACCTGCCCTTTACGGGTGATCCATTAGGTGAGATGCAGCGCGACCAGAATCAGATCAATGACCTTGATGCCGATGAAGGGTGCGATGATGCCGCCGACCCCGTAGATCAGCAGGTTCTCGCGCAGCAGCGCCGATGCCCCAATCGGGCGATATTTCACGCCGCGCAGCGCCAGCGGGATCAGGATGACGATGATCAGCGCGTTGAAAATCACCGCCGACAAAATCGCGCTCTGCGGCGTCGCCAGCCCCATGATGTTGAGCGCACTCAACTGCGGATAAGTTGTCGCAAACGCCGCCGGAATGATGGCGAAATACTTCGATACGTCATTGGCGATGCTGAAGGTCGTCAGCGCGCCGCGCGTCATCAACAACTGCTTGCCGATCTCGACGATCTGGATCAGCTTGGTTGGGTTGGAGTCGAGGTCAACCATGTTGCCCGCTTCCTTCGCGGCCTGCGTGCCCGTGTTCATGGCGACGGCGACATCGGCCTGCGCCAGCGCCGGAGCATCGTTCGTGCCATCGCCCGTCATAGCGACCAGCCGACCGCCTTCCTGACTCTCGCGGATCAGCTTGAGCTTGGTTTCCGGCGTGGCCTGCGCGAGAAAGTCGTCCACACCGGCTTCGGCGGCAATCGCGGCGGCGGTCAGCGGGTTATCGCCCGTGATCATGACCGTCTTGATGCCCATGCGTCGCAGTTCGGCGAAGCGCTCCTTGATGCCGCCTTTCACGATGTCCTTCAACTGGATTACGCCCATGACCTTGCGGCCATCGGCCACGACCAGCGGGGTCGCGCCCTGCCGAGCGATGTCATCCACGATTTTCTGGACGGCAGACGAATACTGACCGCCCTCTTCCTCGACGTAATGCTTGATCGCGTCGGCAGCGCCCTTGCGCACGCAGCGGCCATCGAAATCGACGCCGCTCATGCGCGTCTGCGCCGTGAACGGGATGAAGGTTGCGCCCATCGCCATCACGTCGCGCTCGCGCAGGTTGAACTGGTTCTTCGCCAGTACGACGATGCTGCGGCCTTCCGGCGTTTCATCGGCTAAGGATGACAACTGCGCGGCGTCGGCTAACTGCTCCGGTGTGATACCCGGCGCGGGCAGAAAGGCCGTCGCCTGACGGTTGCCCAGCGTGATCGTGCCCGTCTTGTCGAGCAGGAGCAGGTCAACGTCGCCTGCCGCTTCGACCGCACGCCCCGACACGGCGATCACGTTGGCCTGGATCATGCGATCCATGCCTGCGATGCCAATCGCCGAGAGCAGGCCGCCAATCGTCGTCGGGATCAGGCAGACCAGCAGCGCGACCAGCACCGTCACCGTGATGACCTGTCCCTGACCCGCGCCGTTGACGGCGTAGATCGAGTAGGGCAGCAGCGTGGCGGTTGCCAGCAGGAAGATGATCGTCAGCGAGGCGAGCAGAATGTTCAGCGCGATCTCGTTGGGCGTCTTTTGACGCTTCGCGCCTTCGACCATCGAAATCATGCGGTCGAGGAAAGCTTCGCCGGGGTTGGCGCTGATGCGCACGACCAGCCAGTCGGACAGGACGCGCGTGCCGCCCGTGACGGCGCTGCGATCACCACCGCTCTCACGGATCACCGGGGCGCTTTCACCCGTGATCGCGCTCTCATCGACCGAGGCGATCCCTTCGATCACTTCGCCGTCGCCGGGAATCACGTCGTTGGTTTCGACCAGTACCACGTCGTCCTTGCGCAGTCTGGTTGCCGAGACTTCCTCATATTTGGCGTGGCGATCCGTGCCGGGGAGCTTCTTGGCATTTACGTCACGGCGCGCCTTGCGCAGCGATTCGGCCTGCGCCTTGCCGCGACCCTCCGCCATCGCCTCGGCGAAATTGGCGAAGATCACCGTGAACCACAGCCAGAGCGCGACGCCGAAGATGAACCCGGCGGGCGCTTCGCCCTGACCGAGCAGCGCCTGAATGAACAGGACGGTCGTCAGCACCGATCCGACTTCGACGATGAACATCACCGGGTTGCGCACCTGCACACGCGGATCGAGTTTACGCAGCGAGTCGAGCGCTGCCCGCCGCACAATCGGCGGGTCAAACAGCGGACGGGTTTTCGCTTTCAGTTCTACAGTCATGATTTCCTCTCATTGGCACGATGATGTGCGTTTTCCCGTAGGGACATGGCGCGCCAAGCCCCTACCATAATTCCAGATCGCGTTTTGTAGGGGCGCATCTATGTGTGCGCCCTTCCAAACGGGCAGACACACAGGTCTGCCCCTACGATGTCAGGTTCGCGTGATTAGCTACCGGTGATCATCTTCAGATGCTCGGCAATCGGCCCCAGCGCGAGCTTGGGGAAGAACGTCAGCGCGCCGACGATGATGATCACGCCAATCAACATGGCGATGAACAGCACCGTATGGGTCGGCAGCGTTCCGGCGCTCTCCGGCACTTTTTTCTTACGCGCCAGCGACCCGGCAATCGCCATCGTCGGGATCACCAGCCAGTAGCGGGCGAAAAACATGCAGATACCGAGCGCCGTGTTATAAAACGGTGTGTTCACGCCGATTCCGGCGAAGGCGCTGCCGTTGTTGTTACTGGCCGAAGCGAAGGCGTAAATCACCTCGCTGAAGCCGTGAACTGCCGGGTCAGTGTTGTAGATCGTCGCCAGACCGCCGGGCGTGATCACCGCAACCGCCGCGCCGATCAGCGCCAGCGCGCCGGGGATCAGGATGCAGAGCACGGCCATTTTCATCTCGTAGGCTTCGATCTTCTTGCCGAGATATTCCGGCGTGCGCCCAACCATCAGCCCGGCGACGAAAACGGCAATGATGGCGAACATCAGCATCCCGTACAGGCCAGAGCCGACACCGCCGTAAATGATCTCGCCCAACTGGATCAACCACAGCGGCACGAGACCGCCCAGCGGCGTATACGAGTCGTGCATCGAGTTGACCGAACCGTTGGAAGCCCCGGTTGTCGCGGTAGCCCACAGCGTCGAATCAGCGATGCCGAAGCGGACTTCCTTGCCTTCCATGTTGCCGCCCGCTTGCAGCGCCGTCACGGATTGATCGACACCGAGTTTGGTGAAGGCGGGGTTGCCGTTTTGTTCAGCGACGTAACAACCTGCCAGCAGTACGACGAAGATCACCGTCATTGCCGCCAGCACCGCCCAGCCCTGCCGCGTGTCGCCGACCATCTTGCCGAAGGTATAACAGAGCGCCGCCGAAATCAGCAGGATTGCCAGGCACTCAAAGAAGTTCGAGAGCGGCGTCGGGTTCTCGAACGGATGCGCCGAGTTGACGTTGAAGAAGCCGCCGCCGTTCGTCCCCAACTGCTTGATCGCAATCTGCGAAGCCGCCGGGCCGACCGCAATCGTCTGCGTCGTGACAGCATTGCCGCTGCTGTCGGTGATCGGCACGGTCAGGTTGGCGGTCGCATAGGTGTTGAAGGTTTGCGGCGTCCCCTGCCAGACCAGCAGCAGCGCCAGCACAATCGAGAGCGGCAGCAGGATATAGAACGTGCTGCGCGTCAGATCAACCCAGAAGTTGCCGAGGTTGATGGTGGTGCGCCGCGCCAGCCCGCGAATCAGCGCAATCAGGACGGCCATACCACCCGCCGCCGAGACGAAGTTCTGCACGGTCAGGCCGAGCATCTGCGTCAGGTAGGTCATGGTCGTTTCGCCGCCGTAGCCCTGCCAGTTGGTATTGGTGCCGAAGCTCATCGCGGTGTTGAAGGCTGAATCGGGTGTCATCGGCGTCGTCAGGAAGGGCGTCCCCTGGTTCAGCGGCAGCGAGGTTTGGATACGCTGCAACCCATAAACAACCAGAATGCCTAACAGGTTGAAGACCAGAAAGGCCACCGTGTAGGTTTTCCAGTTCATTTCGTCGTCTTCGCGGATGCCGAGCAGCCGATAAAACAGGCGCTCGACCGGGCCGAAAATCCGGTTGACGGCGGATTTCCCTTCGTAGATGTTCGCCATGTAGGTGCCGAGCGGCTTGGCGCACAGGAGCAGCACGACCACATAGACGATCAGTTGTAAAATGCTGTTGACGCTCATGAAAACCACTCCGGTTTGAGCATGGCAACGACCAGATAGATCAGCAGCGCCAGCGTGATAATGCCGACGATCAGATAGAGCCAGTTCATCGATTCACCCCCTTAAATCTTTTCGCACAGCTTGATGAAGCCCCACGAGAGCGCGAAAAGCACGAGAATCAGCACAATAAAGACCACATCCATTGCATTTCCTCCTGATGTGTGACTGCATCGTTATAGTCCCGCTTCCGGTCAAAAGGGCGTAAGTATGCCTGCGGGAGCGGTCAAGAAACCGTAAAGAAGCGTTTTACCGCTTGAAAGTCACGGCCAGCAGGGTCAGCAAGGCCGTGCCGACGACGAAAGCGGCCAGCAGCAGAAAGACCTGCCCGAACTGGGTTTTCCAGAACGGCGGGCGCGGCGGTTTGGCGGTCAAACGGTCGAGCGAGCGCACCTCGACCTGATCGAGGTGGGTGAGATCGTATTGAAATATACGAATATCAGCATAACGCCGATTGGGATCGCGCTGCATACAGGTGGCGATCACGGTCGCAAGCTGCGCCGACACGTCGGCGCGGACGTGATCGAGGCGCGGGACAGCCGCGTACAGATGCTGATGGAGCAAATCTTCGATGTCTTGGCCCCTGAACGGCGGCTGACCAGCCAGCAGTTCGTAGAGGATGATGCCGAGCGCGTAGAGGTCGGTGCGCGCGTCGCCGGGGTGGTCTTCAATTTGCTCCGGCGCGATGTAATCGGGCGTTCCGGCGGTCGTGCCTGCGCCGGGGTAAGCTGGGGTCAGGGCGAGGCCGAAATCGACGATGATCGGCTGATCGCCATCGACGATCAGGATATTGTCCGGCTTGAGATCGCGGTGAACGACGCGCCAGTGATGGCAGTAGTCCAGCCCATCGGCGATCCGTTCGGTCAGGCGCAGGGCACGTTCCAGCGGAAATGGTTGGATTGTTTTGAGCAGATGGCGCAGCGATTCACCCTCGATCCACTCGGTCACGAGGAAGGGCGTGCTGTCGCAGCGCCCCGACTCGATCCCGCGCTGGATCGCCGGGTGCTGGAGCAGGCGCATCGCTTCGCATTCGCGCAAAAATTGTTCATAGAGCGAAGGATTGAGAATGGCCGAGCGCATCGGGATTTTGAGCGCGACGATTCGCTCGCTGACCAGATCACGGGCGCGGTATACGTCGCCGATGCCGCCCTGCGCGACGTGCGCCAGAATCTCGTAATGCCCGAAGCAATCGCCCGTCTGAAGCGCCATCGATCAGCCTTTGCGCGGCACCGCGATAATCACCAGCACGCCAATGAAGCAGATGGCCGCGCCGAGCCAGTCCCAGCGATCCGGGCGCTGATGATCGACCAGCCAGCCCCAGATCAGCGCGGTCAGGATGAAAATGCCACCGTAAGCTGCAAACGTCCGCCCGAAGCCGAACGTCTGCGCTGTCTGGATCAGGCTGTAGAGAAACAGCGCCGCCAGCCCGATCAGCGCGATGATCACCGAGCGACCCGCGCGCTGCCACTGCCAGATCAGGTATGCGCCGCCGATTTCGCACAGCGCCGCCGTCAGGAACAGGCCGAAGGTTCGGGCGGCCTCCGCGAGATTTTCCATGGGTGATCCTCTATTGGGTAAGAGCGCTTAAAACCTATCTGAAAATATCGTCGCAAGCGGTGTAGGGGCAGGTTTTAAGCCTGCCCCTACGGAATATGTAGGCGGCTGCTTATTCGACCGGCTGCAAATCGGCGAAGCGATAGCCGACGCCCGGCTCGTTGTAGATGTAGAGCGGGTGGGTCGTGCTGGCCGAATCGTCGTGCAGTTTTTTGCGCAGCGTGTTGATGTAGACGCGCACCAGATGCTCGCTTTTCGGGCTTTCGGTCGTCTTGTCGATCTCGTCGAGCAGCGCCGTGAAGGTCAGTACACGACCCGGATGCGCGGCCAGCGCGGTCAGCAGCTTGTACTCGGTCGGCGTCAGATGCACGTCGTCACCCTTGAGCGTGACGCGGCGCTTGACCAGATCAATCGTCAGGTCGCGCACGTGAATCACTGCGCCCATCGCGTCGGCTTTCTCGGCCACGCTGCGGCGCAGCACGGCGCGAACGCGCGCTTCCAGTTCTTCCATGTCGAACGGCTTGGTGATGTAGTCGTCCGCGCCCGCGTTGAGCGCCGCCAGCCGGATGCGCTTGTCGTCGTTGACGGTGAGCATAATGATCGGCGTGACGCTCCACTGGCGCAGCAGGCGGCAGACTGCCAGCCCATCCGGTTCCGAGCCGAGGTTAATGTCGAGGACGATAATGTCGGGCTGCTGGCGCGCGACCATTGTCAGCGCCTCCTGCCCGTTGGCCGCGAGCAGCACTTCATAGCCGAAGCTCGACAGCCCGGTGCGCAGCAGCTTGCGAATTTGGGGTTCGTCGTCCACGACGAGAATGACGATGCGATCCATAATGACGTGCGCGTTCTGATGTCCATAATCCATTTGCGCTCAGTGTACGGCAGGGCGCAGTTAAGAGGGGGTCAGTATTGGCGCGAAACTGGTCAAAAAAGCGTAAAGGTATCGTGTTGGGGATGAGGGTTTCTGTAGGGGCGCGGCATTGCCTCGCTCATTCACATCAACTTAAGGATTGAGCCGGTATGTTTTTGCCCTCATCCCCTAGCCCTTCTCCCTGAGAGGGTTTCTGAAAACTCCCTCGAATGGGCGGTATTTCTCCCGCTTTCCAGAAACGCTCTGAGGGAGAAGGGAGAACAACGGGTCAGCAGGATTTTAAGTCTCTCGCCCTGAGGGAGAGAGATTTAGAGTGAGGGCTTAACTTGATGCGCATGGGGCGAGGCAACGCCTCACCCTTTGTTTTCCTTTGCGTCTTTGCGTCTTTGCGTTGAATCTTTTCTGTTCTTGACAGGGCAAACGCGTCAAAATCAGATGGAAAGTCACAAAGGGTCACAAGGAATCGTAGGGACGGCATTGATGCCGTCCGCTATGCCGGACGCGATCAATCGCGTCCCGACAAAATCCGTATCGCCTTTCATAACCCGAAATATAAATTTGATGCGTTCGCCCTGGGAGGGGCGTTACGCGAAAGATTTCGCCTTGAACGCCCCAACGAAAGTGGACGTGCGCTTAATTCAGTGGCAGATCAACC
>DASZXN010000199.1:0-4182 GCA_035545875.1 Phototrophicaceae bacterium | reverse complement strand
GTGGACGCTGAACTCGACAAGCTCGTTCGGCACCTTGATGATGTCGTCAATCGACTTGTAAGCTGCCGCCACCGGGCCAGTGCCAACCGCCGCATGGATGAAGGTTTCGCCGCTCGTACGGCTCAGCTTGACGGTCGAGGTCGGCATACCCATCGTGCCGCACGTCACCTGAATGTCTTCCAGCTTGAAGACTTCTTCGGGGCCGTGGAACTCATCGGCCACCAGCGCTTGCAAATCGGCGTCGGTGACGGTCTTCTTGGCGTCAGCCAATGCCTTAAAGCGCTCGAACACCTGATTGAGCGCGTCACCGTCGACGTTGTAGCCCAGCTCTTGCAGGCGCGACTTGAGCGCGTGACGACCACTGTGCTTGCCGAGCACCAGCTTGCTGGCCGACCAGCCGACGCTTTCCGGCGTCATGATTTCGTAGGTGGACGAGTTCTTCAGCATACCGTCCTGATGAATGCCGGCCTCGTGCGCGAAGGCATTCGCGCCGACGATGGCTTTGTTCGGCTGCACGTGCATTCCCGTGTAGTTGCTGACCATCCGGCTGGTCTTGACGATCTCCTGTGTATTGATGTGCGTGTTCAGGTGATAGAACGGCTCGCGCGTCCGCAGCGCCATCGCCACTTCTTCGAGGCTGGTGTTGCCTGCGCGCTCGCCGATGCCGTTGATCGTCACCTCGACCTGGCGCGCGCCGCCGAGGACGCCTGCCAGCGTATTCGCTGTCGCCATGCCGAGATCATTGTGGCAGTGAACCGACCACGTGACTCCGCTGCCGGGGCCTGCGTTGGGCGTCTCGGCGATCAGGTTGCTGATCGTCTCCTGCCATTCTTCCGGCGTGACGTAGCCGACCGTATCAGGAATGTTGAGCGTGGTCGCGCCGCATTGAACCGCGACCGTGCAGACCTCGACCAAGAAAGCTGGATCGGTGCGCCCGGCATCCATCGGGCTGAATTCCACGTCATCACATAGGCTGCGCGCCAGCGTCACACCCTTGCGGATCGCTTCGAGCGCCTGCTCGTGCGTCATGTTGGTGATGTGCTTGAGGTGATACTCGGACGTGCCGAGGAAGGTGTGGATGCGCGGGTGCGCCGCATCCTTGACGCCTTCCCAGGCGGCGCGGATGTCCTTCTCGACCACGCGCGACAGTCCGCAAATCGTCGGGCCGTCTTCCGTGCCGACTTCGCGGGCGATGCGCTGCACCGCCGCCATGTCATCGGGCGAGGCCGCCGGAAAGCCCGCCTCGATAATATCGACGCCGAGCCGCGCCAACTGCCGCGCGATCTCGAGCTTTTCCGCGCTGCTCAGGGTCGCGCCGGGGCTTTGTTCACCATCGCGCAGGGTGGTATCGAAAAAGACTACGGTATTGTCGTCTGCTTTACGCCGTGCCATTGGGAATGATCCTCTCTTTGCTCGAATTGGTCGTTCGGAAACTGCGAAGGTCGCTAAGGCCATCATCTGCCAAGAGAATCACCCCCTTTCACAACACCCTCTACGCCATCGTCCATTGCTTATCCTTAAGCCGCTCACCCGATTTTTTGTAGGGGCGAGGCATGCCTCGCCCCTACGGAGTCGCTTATCGCGGATTAACCCGCGTTATCTTCCTGCTTGATGTGCTTGGCATCGAGGAACGGCATCATGTCGCGCAACTGTGCCCCGACCTGCTCCAGCAGCAAATCGTGTTCGCGGTGGCGACGCGGCAGGAAATTCGGGCGACCGTTCTTGTTCTCGTCGATCCATTCCTTCGCAAACTTGCCGCTCTGAATGTCGCGTAGAACGCCTGCGTAGAATTCCTTAACCTGCTCCTCGACCTGATCGCCAATGGTATAGCCACCATATTCGGCAGTGTCGCTGACGCTGTACCACATATAGCTCAGGCCGCCCTGATACATCAGGTCAACGATCAGCTTGAGTTCGTGCATACATTCGAAATAGGCAATCTCCGGCTGATAACCCGCCTTGACCAGTGTCTCGAAGCCTGCGCGCACCAGCGCCGTCACGCCGCCGCAGAGAACGGTCTGCTCGCCGAACAGGTCGGTTTCGGTTTCTTCCTTGAACGTCGTTTCGAGAACGCCCGCGCGCGTGCCGCCAATCGCTTTGGCATACGCCAGCGCGACTTCCTTCGCCTTGCCGCTCGGATTCTGCGCGACGGCGATCAGCATCGGCACGCCCGCGCCATCCTTGAACACCTCGCGCACGCGATGACCGGGCGCTTTCGGCGCGACCATCGAAACGTCAACATCGGCGGGCGGCTTGATCGTGCCGTAGTGAATGTTGAAGCCATGCCCGAACATCAGCGTTGCGCCTGATTTCAGATTCGGCGCAATCGAGTCGGTGTAAATCTTGGCTTGCAGCGTATCCGGCGCGAGGATCATGATCACGTCCGCGCCTTTCACCGCGTCCGCGACCGATGCAACTTTCAGGCCATCGGCCTCGGCTTTCGCCTTGCTCTTGCTGCCTTCCTGCAAGCCAACCGTGACATCCATGCCGCTGTCCTTGAGGTTTTGCGCGTGCGCGTGCCCCTGGCTGCCGTAGCCGATAATCGCAATCTTCTTACCCTTCAGCAGCGAAAGGTCAGCGTCCTTGTCGTAGTAAACTGTTGCCATGAACCGTTCTCTCCAGTGTAAAAGTTCGCGGGTATACCCCGATTATTACCGATTTAGCCGTGCTTCTCAATGCTTGGGCGCACCGCCGCTCGCCCCTACAATTTACATGCCCTGTTATCCGTAGGGACGGGTTTGAAACCCGCCCGTCTTTGTACCTGACAGAGCAGGTCTGAGACCTGCCCCTACAAATCTAGGGCGCGTGTTTAGACGCTATAGGCTTGATACGCATTCCCGCTGCCATTGCCGTTTGTGACCGGGACGCGTGGCTCGTAAGCCGAGTCGAGGATGCGCACACCGCGCCCCATCGCCACGACACCTGTGCGCACCAGTTCAACGATCCCCTGCGGCTTGAGTTCCTGAATCAGCGCCTCGACTAAATCCTCCTGCGCCGCAATCTCGACAATTGCCACTTCAGGGCCAATATCGACAATGTGCGCCGGGTAGCGGTCACAGATCAGCGTCAGGTTGTTGCGCGAGTCGGCGTCGTTGGCGCGCACCTTGATCAGCGCGAGATCGCGGCTGACGTGCGGCTCGCTCGACACTTCGGCCACGTCAATCACGTTGATCAGCTTGAACAGGTTCGCGGCAATCCGACGCGCGTCGCTCTTGGAAGCGTTGACGACAATCGTCATGCGCGACATATGCGGCTTGTGCGTCCGACCAACCGTGAGGCTGTCCACGTTGAAGTTACGGCGGCGGAACAGACTGGCAACGCGGTTCAGGACACCGGGTCGGTTCTCGACCAGCGCCACCAGAATGTGCTTTTGCGAGTGATGACCGTTATTTTCTGCCATTATTTCTGCTCCTTCGCCGGTTCCTCGCCCGGCTTCGGACGACGGATCATGGCGTGCAGGTCTGCGCCTGCCGGAACCATCGGGTAGACGATTTCTTCCTTCTCGACCACAAACTCGATCAGGGCGGGGCCATCAATGCTGCGCACGAAAGCGACCGCATCTTCGATCTGGTCACGGTTGGTCACGCGCACGGCGGGAATGCCGTAGGCTTCCGCCAGCTTGACGAAATCCGGGCTGAGCATTGGCGTTGCTTCGTAGCGCTTCTCGTAGAAGAACTCCTGCCACTGGCGCACCATGCCGAGATAGGCATTGTTGATAATGGCGATGTTGACCTTGATGTTCTCCTGCTTGGCGGTCGCCAGTTCGCACAGGGTCATCTGGAAACCGCCGTCACCGACAATCGCCCAGACTTCTTCATCCGGCCTGCCGAACTTCGCGCCAATCGAGGCGGGTAAGCCGAAGCCCATCGTGCCCGCGCCGCCGCTGGTGATCAGGGTTTTCGGGCGCTGGTGCGGGTAATACTGCGCCTCGGTCATCTGGTGCTGCCCCACGTCTGTGACCGTGACCGCATTCCCGTTGGTGTAGCGCCACAGGTCGTTGATCACCTGTGCGCCCAGCAGTTTGCCGCCGTCATCGCGGTTGATGATGTCACGCTCGTCGGTGTCTTCCTGCCAGTCGCGGATTTTGTTGAGCCATTCGCCGTGACGCTGCATCTGCACACCCGGCAGCAGTTGATCGAGGACGGTGCGCACATCGCCGACGATGCCAACATCGACCTTGAC
>DASZXN010000198.1:0-2012 GCA_035545875.1 Phototrophicaceae bacterium | reverse complement strand
GATAACCGAACTGGAGTCGATGTTCCCGGTCAGAATGGTTACGGTTTGCGGCGGCTGACCATAAGAGACTCCCTGATCGACGCCGAAGAAATCGAAGCCCATTACAGTGGGAACTTGATCAGCGACTGAGAAGAGATTGTTGAGAATGGACGGCCCGCTGCTGATGCCGTTCAGTCCGCTCATGTAGAGATGGAAAGCGTCGCCCGATGTCTTTTGCAGCGCTTCGAACTGCTGCGCGGTTGTAACCGGCGTTGCGCCGGGGCGCGCGGCGATCAGCGCGGGGTAGTCGATGTAGCTCAAAAACTGATGCGCTGCGTCCGAGTCGGGAATGCGGGCGAGCATTTGCAGCAGTGGGGATGTACTTGCCTGCGCGGACACACTGATGACGCTGGCGATCAAAAGAATGATTATTATCAAGAATAGTTTGCGCATGATACAACTTCCTTTCCTCAAAAGACGCGCAGCACTATACTACGTCTGAGTCTACACCCAAAGGATTGATCTATGTTGACTTCGACAGGCTGCCGCGAGCGACAGCAGCGGCTGCGTCGGGCGCTGGCCGCGCAGAACCTCGATGCTGTTGTGATCAGTGATCGGCACGAGATTTACTACTTCACGGGCGTGCTGCTGCCTGTTCAGCCGTTCATGCCGCCTGCGCTCGTCTGGGTTGACGCAAAAAGTATCTGGGTGATCGTGCCAAAGGGATCGAACGAAGGCGCGGTCGATGAGACGCTGACCTACGAACGGAGTATCGGCGCGACTTCCAACCCGGACTGGACACGGCGTATCAACGATTTGCTCGGCCAGCGCTTGAGCGGCGTGTCAGCCAAGCGGATCGGTTATCAGGCGGAAGCGCTGCCGCTGCTGCTGAGTAAAACCATCGACGCGACCGTTCATCCCGACGAATGGGTCGCGCTGGACGACACGATTGAACAGATGGAGCGGGTCAAAGATGCGGACGAGCTTGACCTGATCCGACGCAGCATCGAGATCGATCTGGCGGCCTATCGCGCGGCGCAGGGCGCGATTCAGCCGGGCGTGCGCGAACTCGACGTGCTGGCAGCGGCGGTGCAGGCCGCCTACTGGTCGGCAGGCGAGATCGTCTATCACAATGGTGACTATCACAGCGCTGCGGACGGTGGTGATGCGCGTGACCGCTCGCTGGAAGGCGGCGAACTCTACATTATCGACGCCTGGACGAATTATCGCGGCTACTGGTCGGATTTGTCGCGCACGTTCGTGGTCGGTGAGGAAATCACCGACACGCAGCAGTCGATTTTCGATCACATCAGGCAGGTGCAGGAAGCCGTGCCAAACATCCTCAAGCCGGGAATCGATGGCACGGAAGTCTGGCGGCAGGTCGATGCGCTGATTCGGCAGCATCCACTCCTCGCTGAGAAGGGACTCGTTCATCATGCGGGACACGCGGTTGGTCTGCGCGCGCACGAACTGCCCGATCTGAACCCGACTCGTGGCGGTACGCTGGAGGTCGGCTGCGTGATCTCGGTCGAGCCGGGGGCGTATATCGAGCCGGCGGGCGCGTGGGTGCGGCTGGAAAACATGTACCTAATCACCGAAACGGGCGCGGAACTGCTGTCCGTCTATCCGATGAGCCTGCGTTGACCGCAAGCGGACGGGTAGGGTAGACTGTGGTGCGACGACGAAATGGCAGCCTGATGAAACGATTATTGCCTTTACTGCTGATTCTGGTTTTCTGTGCCTGGCATTCGCCCGCCTCGGCGGACGATTCGCCGTTCTCGACTTCACCCTATCAGGACGTATTTCTGTTCAGCGGGCCGGGGATCACCTATCAATCGCTGGGGCAGATCACGGCGGGCGTGCCGCTGACCATTGTCGAGCGCAACAGCATCGGGACGTGGGTTCACGTGCAGCTTGGGCGCGACGACGGCACGCTGATTTACGATGGCTGGGTGATCAGCGGCTTTCTGAACATCAATCCGAAGCTGAATTTCGCGGACGTGCCCGTGAACACCAAGCTCGCGGATGCGGAC
>DASZXN010000197.1:0-3331 GCA_035545875.1 Phototrophicaceae bacterium | reverse complement strand
ATCGCCCAGAAAGGGCACGCCCATGCGAATCGCGTTCCAGCCAGAAGCGACCAGCAGCTTGACGTTCTCGATCAACTGAGCTTCGGACGGCGCGTCGGTATGGCCGAAACAGGGAACCGCCTCGCGCTGTTTGCCGCCGAGCAGTTGATAGACCGGGACGCCCAGCGCTTTGGCGTTCAGGTCGTGCAGAGCGATGTCGATGGCCGAGATCGCCGCGCTCAGGACGCGCCCGCCCTCGAAATACTGGCTGCGGTACATCTCCTGCCAGAGCGCGCCGATGCGCGTGGCGTCGCGCCCGATCAGAAATTCGCGATAGTGGTTGATCGCGCCGATCACGGCCAACTCGCGCCCCGACAAGCCTGATTCGCCCCAGCCGTAAACGCCCTCGTCGGTTTCAATTTTGACGAGCAGTTGATTGCGGCTGCCGACCCAGACCGGAAAGGTTTTCACGTCTCTGATTTTCATGAAAGCTGCTCCTTGTAGATTTAAGTGCAAAAATCAAAAACAGATTGAACCGCCAAGACGCCGTGCGAACAAGTTCGCCTACGCCAAGAATGAGGGAAAACGGACGCCATATATGGCGTCCCTACAAAGCGTAATGGTCGTTGATTTAGGCCTGCTGCTGCGCGAGCGGCGGCACGGTGATCGTTTCGCCGTTGAACTGCGCGACCAGGCTGCCATCCGGCTCCCATTCAGCGCGATCAACCGTCGGAAACTCGGCGGGCATCTCGCCCGCATAGACCAGACAAATCAGGTTGTGTTCCGGCTGGAGCGGCGCGGCGGTCAGCACGTCGAGCAGATTGTAGACGTAGACGCTGTTCGGGCTGCCCGCGACCGACTGCGCCTCACCTGTATAGCCGAGCAGCGGCTTGATCCCGACGGTGCTGTCGCCGATGCTGGTCAGCAGCCAGCCATTTTCACGGCGAGCGGCGGGTGACGTGCCTGAGTCGTAGCCGTCATAGCCCAATGCCGCGCTGCCTTCTTCGGCGGTCACTGAATCGGCTCTTGGATCAAGCGTGATGCGGTGGGCGCGCAGGTGAAAATCGCCGCGCGGGATCAGCGTGGTATCGACGTGATGGCGATGCCCGTTGATCTGAATCACGTAGCTGGCGCGAATCCAGCCCGCCTCGTTTACGGCGTACTTGAATTCGCTTTCGCGCTGACCGCGCACACCGTTTTCGCTCAGGTGCAGGCAGCTATCCAATGAGGGCTGTCCGTGATCGAGGCCAACGTTGAATGGGTTGTGCGTGCTGTAGACCAGCTTCAGGTATTTATTGTTGTTGCCGTAGCCGGAATAACCCGATCCGGCGCTGAACTGCTGGATGTGTCCGGCGTGTCCGGTCACGATCCAACCGGGCTGCGGAAAGACCTTCATGAAATCACCCTGTTCGACGGGCAGCGGCTCTTCCTCGACTGTCCAGAACGGATCGTCGTCAGGGATGCTCCATAGGCCGCTGAAGGCTTCCATTGCCCAATACGACGCGCCCGTCGAGATATAACGTTCCATGATTTCCGGGCTGCCGCCAGCCGTCAGCGTTTGCCGCAGTGTTCCGTCTGCGCGCACCGCGCCGTGATTGAAGTACCAGCGCAGATGTCGTCCGACCAGCCGCTTGAGCATCCCGGCAGAATGAGGCCATGCTCCCAGCGTGTATGCCCAGAGCGGCGCACCCAATCGGCAGAATTTATAGGCGAGGCTGCGCCCGTATTCGGGCGTCGCGCCATCGACCGCGAAGAAATAGGGGTAATGTTCCATCCAGTTGCGGATGCGATCCAGCAGCACAGCGCGGCGTTCAGGCATGGAGCCGCCGTCCATGTGCGCCCACGCCATGACGTGCTGTGCAAACACCCACGAGTTGTAATTGTCGAAGTGGTGCATTCCGCGCCACTCGGCGTCGTCATACCAGCCGTCGCCGCAGTAGACCGTATCGAGGTAGCTGCCGATCACCTCGTCGATGATCGCCTGCTCGTAAGGCGCGTTGAGCATTTTGCGCGCCGTATGGTTCAGCACCCAGAACAGCGCCCAGTTGCTCTCCCAGACGGAGGGGCGTTTGCCCACCTGATCGAGAAAGCCGATCACGCTGGTACGCGCGCGCTCGCTCAGGCGCGCCCAGATGCGCTCGCGGGTTTGCCACGTCGCGAAGGCGACCTGCGCCGCCTCGACGGTGCGCTGATCGCCGTCCTTGTTGCGGACAGGCGGGTGACACCACGTCCCCGGCGCGGTCGGGTCGCAGCCGTTGACCAGCGCGCGCGAGGTGAGCGCTTCCAGATCGTACTGGACGCCGCGCCACTTCAGCACGGCGGGACGATCCGGGTACGAGAGCCAGCCGCCGAGTCCCCAGAGCATTCGGGTCACGCCCTCGTAAGAGCCGCCCGCGTCGTGTTCGTTGGGGATGCCGTCCATGAAGGTGCGTGCGCCGCTGGCGTCGAGGCTGTTCGCCCAGCCCGCGACCAGCCGCGTCCACAGGGCTTCGGCTTCGGTGCGTGAAAAAGGAAGCTGCGGTTTTTGAGCCATAATTTTTCGCCTAATTCTTGCTCAGAGCAGGCACAGTGAAGGTTTCGTCGTTGATTTGCGCGACAAAGCTGCCATCGGCTTCCCAACCCACCTGCGTGATCTGCGGCAGCGCTGCCGGATCGACGGTATCGCCGGAATAAACGGCGCAGATCAGATCGTGCTGCGGGTTCAGCGGCGGCGTGGTCAGGGTAGCGACGTGGTTGTACAGATAGACGATATTCGGGCTGCCGGAGATGATCTGCGGGGCGTTGACGTAGCCCTGAAGCGGTTTGATCCCGACCGCTCCGCCTGCCATTTGCACGAACAGCCAGCCATCTTCGGGCAGAATCGATGGATGCGTGCCAATGTCGTAGCTGTTGTAGCCAATCGCGCCGCTGCCTTCTTCGGCGATCACCTGCTGCGCCGCCGGATCAAGCGTGATGCGATGGGCGCGCAGATGCACCGCGCCGAGCGGGATCAGCGTGGTATCGACGATATGCTCGTGTCCGTTGATCGGGATGACGCAGCGTGTTCGCAGCCAACCGGAGTTGCCGACGGCAAAGTCGAGGATACGTTCGCGCTGACCGCGCCGACCATTTTCGTTCAGGCACAGGGAACTATCGACCGTGAACTCAAGGCCATCCCGACCGACGTTGAACGGGTTGCGCGTGCTGTAGACCAGCTTCATGTAGCTGCTGTGCGCGTTCGCGTAGCCCGATCCCGCGTTGAACTGCTGAACGTGTCCTTGATCCCCGATCAACACCCAACCGGGCTGCGGAAAAACCTTGCGGAAATTGCCGCGCTCGACAGGCAGCGGCTCTTCCTCGGCTGTCCAGAACG
>DASZXN010000196.1:0-1551 GCA_035545875.1 Phototrophicaceae bacterium | reverse complement strand
GCAGCAGGCATACACGGCGTCGAGAATGTCTTTGCACAACTGCGCGTGAACGCGGCGCAAAGTCAGGCGACTTCACCCTACGGCAACGCGATTGATGCAGGCTTGTCGCAAAGCGTCGCCTTGTCGCTTCAGCAGTTCTATTCGAGCTATCAGAACCCCAATGCGGGCGTGGCGCGCGGGCAGAACCTGTTCATCCCTCAATATGCAACCGGCGGCGTCGCGCTTGGGTTGGCGCGGGTGAACGAGAACGGCACGGAAGCGGGCTATGGGCTGCAAAGCGGTCAACTGCGCTTTTTCAAAGAGCCGACGCTGGTATTGAACGCGCAGCAAACCAAAGGGCTGCTGTCGCCGCAGCAGGGGTTGGTGATCAATCTGGGCGGCGTGCATGGCACGAATTACTCCAAACAAGACATTATCGATATGGTCAGCGACGAGCTTGATGCCACACTTGAGCAAGCCGGATGGGATTAGATAAGGACGCCATTATGAGTAAAGCAGTAGACCCTCGACAGCCTGGGCAGACGATTGATGCTCAGGAAACCTTTAAACACCAACTGGACGCGATCAAGGAGCTGCAAGTCACGGGCTGGCGCGATTTCGACGGCCTGGTCTGTGGCTTCCTTGAAGTCATTGAGCTATACGCCGACTTCGCCGCGCATCTCGATATGCTGATCGAGAAAGTGCCGTCACGGGAATATATCGCTGGACTAGAGACGATTCGCACGCTGGTGGAGCAGCTCTGTTCGGTCGGCCTGGTTCTGCTCAGCGACGCGACACCGCTGGCGACCGGGCAGAGTTCGGACGCGCTCGCCAAGCTTCGCACGACGCTCGATGGTCTGAAAAACCTGGCCTTCCTTCCGCCTGATCCATCCAATACGCTTCAATAGTGAGGACAACCATGCTGAAATTCGACGAAAAGCAGGTGCAGTTCACCCCGGACGCCTATGTCGTCTTAGGAGGAATCTCGCAGGCCGAATCACTCCAAAGAACCGCGATGGTACGCAAGTTCCTGCCGCCGCTGCGGGACGATGCGACGCCGGAAGAGAAGGACGTGGACGTACAGCGCTGGAACTTCATCGTTCTGAGCGGCGTGACTCGCGCGCAGGTTGGGTTCGAGCTGGCGCTGGCGCAGGCTGCCGATACCGAAGCCGAATTCGAGCAAAAATTCGCGGCGTATCTGGCGCTGGATCACCGGGTCTGTGAGGCCTGGATTGAGGGCGCAACCGACATCTCCAAGTCGCTCGCGCCGCGCGTTCAACTGCCGGAAGCCTACCTGACCAAAGCGGAGCTTGCCGACCCTTCTTCAAGCGCGACCGGCGGAACAAAGAACAGGAAGTCCGACGCATCCTCCGGTCGCGGGCGGCAGCCAAGCTAGGAATTAAACTCAACAAGAAGCCGACGCCGACGCCGTTCGGTTTCTTGACCGACATCAACCAACTGTTGGACGACTTCGCGCTGTTGAGCGACTATGGACTGCTGCCGCGCGCGGGCGGAACGCATGACCAGGACGAAGCCTGGATAAGGGATATTACTGCAATGAATAACCTGTAT
>DASZXN010000195.1:0-9883 GCA_035545875.1 Phototrophicaceae bacterium | reverse complement strand
GGTGCAGATACGCCAACGCCTTACAGTCATTACGTGGCTATTGTTCCGCCGGGCATGACCAGCCCGTTTCACGTCGCCATTGCTGATAGTGCCAAAGCTGAAGGCGCAAAGCTCGGCTGGAAAGTCGAAGTGCAGGCGACTGCCAACGAAAATGATGTCGCTGGGCAGGTGACGCTGGTACAGCAGCTTCTGGAAATGCACGTCCAGGCGGTCAGCATCAACTCGCTCGAACCAGAAGCGATTGCGCCGGTCGTCAGAGCGGCCAACGCCAAAAATGTTCCGGTCTTTATCCACAATTCGCTGACGCCGCTGCCCGAAGGCATTGTGACCTCCTATATTGGCTACGATCAGTGGGCAGGCGCAGCCAAGCTCGGTCGCTATACCTGTCAACTGCTGGCGAACAAATATGGCACGACGGCGGAACAGGCGCACGGCAAAGTCTACATTCTGCTCGGCATCGATGGCTTTCATGCCCATCGGCGCACGCAGGGCTATATCGCGGGATTAACCGAATGTCCGGCGGTTCAGGTCGTCGGCGAGCAGAATGCCGAGTGGGATCGGGAAAAAGGCGCAAATGTGGCGACGGCGGCGCTGCTGCAAACCCCCGACATTGACGTGTTTTACGGCAACAGTGACGAGATGGGCATCGGCGCGGCGCTGGCAGCGGAAAAGCTGGGGCAACGGATCAACCGGGATTTTTTCGCGCTCTCGATTGACGGCAACGATCCGACGCTCGATTTGATCAAAAGCGGCCAGTATACGGCGACGCTGGGTGTTGATCCGACGCGCATGGGGCAGGTCGTGATCGCCACGATGAACAAGGTCTTTCAGGGCCAGCGCGTGCCCCAGTTTATCGAGACGCCCTCGGTTGTGGTCGATGCCAGCAACGTGGGCGCTTATACCGCCGGAAAAACCTGGACAGCGCCTATCGTCGGCTCGCCCGAACTGGACAATGGACAACCGTCAGGCACATAGATACCGAATAGACGTTTCAGCAAATTAGTGTTGTTAAGCAGGAATTACAAGGATGGCCTTATTAGAAGTTCGGGGTGTTTCTAAAAATTTCCCCGGTGTGCGAGCGCTCACACGGGTCGATTTCGACGTGCGCGCAGGCGAAGTTCACGCGCTGATCGGAGAGAACGGCGCAGGCAAATCGACGCTGATTAAGCTGATTGGCGGGGTCTTTCGGCCAGACAGCGGCACCATCCGTTTCGAGAGCAACCCGGTCAGTTTTGCTTCCCCGCATGATGCCCGCCGCGCCGGAATCCACGCACTCTATCAGGAATTCAACCTGCTGCCGGAAGCGACCGTCACCGAGAATATCTTTCTCGGCACGGAACTGAAACGCGGGCGGCTGCCGCTGCTCGATTGGCCGCGTATGCACGCGCAAACCGCTGATCTGCTGCGGATGCTCAACCTGTCGATCAGCCCCGATCAGCGCGTCTGCGACCTCAACGTCGCCGAACAGCAAATGATCGAACTGGCGAAAGCGCTGCACGTTCAGCCGAAGCTGCTGCTGATGGATGAGCCTACGGCGACCCTCTCCGAACGCGAAGTCCGCACCCTGTTTGACCTGATCGCGCGCATCAAGCAGCGCGGCATCGGCGTGATCTACATCAGCCACCGCCCCGCTGAGATTCTCAAAATCGCGGATCGCATCACCGTACTGCGCGATGGTCGCCAGGTCGTGACGGTCGCTGCCCCTGATACCAGCACCGATCAACTGATCAGTTCCATGCTCGGCAAGCCGCTGGCGAACCCCTTCGCTCGCCGTGCCAGCCGACCCGGTGCCGAAGTCCTGCGCGTCGAACGACTGACGCGCCGCCCCACCTTTGAGGACGTTTCGTTTGCCCTGTATTCAGGCGAAATCGTCGGGCTGGCGGGGCTGGTCGGCTCCGGGCGGACGGCGCTGGTGCGCAGCATCTTCGGCCTCGACCCGCCGGACAGCGGCGTCATTTACGTGAGCGGAAAACCTGCGCCGATCACGTCGCCGCGCGATGCCGTCGCGCTGGGCATCGGGCTGCTGCCGGAAAATCGGCAGGAGCAGGCGCTCCTGCTCGATATGTCGGCGCGCGAGAATATTTCGCTGACGCAGCTTGGCCGCTCTGGTGCGTTGATCAGCCAGCAGGCCGAACATCGTCTCGTCCGGCAGTACATCGACACGCTCCGCATCAAAGTGTCCAGCCCGGAAGCCAAGACCCGTTATCTGTCGGGCGGCACCCAGCAGAAAATCATCCTCTCGCGCTGGCTGGCGGTGCATCCGCGCATCCTGATCTTTGACGAGCCGACGCAGAACATCGACATCGGCACAAAAATCGAGATTTACCGACTGCTCGGCGAGCTTGCCAGCCAGGGCAGCGCCATTCTGATGATCAGCTCGGAACTGGCCGAGATCGTCGGGCTGTGCGACCGGGCGCTGGTCATGCGCTCCGGCCAGTTGGTCAAGACGTTGGAACATGATCGCATGAGCGAGGAAGCGCTGCTCGGCTATGCGATGGGAGAGGCGCGATGAACCATCTGAAGATCAACCTCGGAACCATGTCGAAAGGCCACCCGCGCGACCTGATTGTTCTGGTGATCGTGGTCGTCTTTCTGCTAACCTTCGTTTTCCGTGCCTCCCAGTTCAGCTTGCTCGGCAGCCTGCAAATTCTGGCGATTGCGATGGCAACCGTCGGGATCGTCAGCATCGGTCAGACGCTCGTCATCCTGACAGGCGGCGTCGATCTCTCGGTCGGCTCGCTGATGGCGCTGACGGGCGTGGTCATCGCTTATCTAACGACCAACGCCTCGATTACATTCAATCCCTGGGTTGCCGCGCTAATCGGGCTGGCGCTTGCCACCGCAATCGGCTGGATTCACGGCCTGCTGATCACGCGCTTCAGGCTCGCACCCTTCATCGTGACTTTCGGCTCGCTCAGTTTGCTCTCCGGTTTAGCGCAGGTGATCTCGGATGGCTCGGCGATTAACCTGCATACCAACGCCTTCGACGGGCTGTGGGATAACCTGTTCGGCGTGATTCCCGTTCCGGCGCTCGTGATGGCGCTGCTGTTCATTGGTTTTGCGTTCATGCTGCGCAACACACGGCTCGGTCGCTATACCTACGCGATTGGCAGCAACGCGACCGTTGCGCGCCTGAGCGGTATCGACGTGGAGCGGACACAGTGCATCATCTACGCGACCAGCGGTTTTCTGGCTGGCATCGCCGGGTTGTTCCTGCTCGCGCGCATCGAAGGCGCGAGCTTCGACAGCGGCGCGAACTACGAACTCCTCTCGATTGCTGCTGTAATCATCGGCGGGACGAGTCTCACAGGTGGGACAGGCGGAGTCTGGGGGACGCTAGCCGGTGTGCTGCTGATGTCGATGGTCAGCAATGGACTGGTGCTGTTGAGCATTCCGCCGCTCTGGAAAGAGGCGATCACGGGCGCGCTGATCATCGCCGCTGCGCTGATTGACGTTCAGCGGCGGCGGATTCAGGAGTCAATCCCGGTGCTGGAGCGCACCTTCGCGCCGCTGCCAATTGAGCCGACCACCCCGCTCGACGAATCGCTCAAGCACCTCACAGACTCGCTTCAGGAACGTTTTGGCTTCGAAGCAAGCCGCGTCTATCTTCGAGATCGAGCGTCGGGAGAACTGGTCGAGCCGCGCGATCACAGCACACCGGGCGGCACGCTGGCGCTCAAGGCGTACACCAGCGCCAAACCGCTTTGGGTGAACGATTTGCGCCGCGAACAGGAATTCGAGGTTGTCGCGTGGGAAGCCCGGACGCGCGCCGCCGCTGCGGTGCCAATCCAACATCACAAACGCGTGATCGGCAGCATCGAGGTGCAGAGTTCCAACGTTAATCTGTTCAATGCGCAGGCGCTTGATGCGTTCGCCGCGCTCGCCGGGCAAGTCGCTGAGAATCTGGAGGATCGCTGGTTGCTGGAAAGCGGCTGGCTCACACATCAACTGCGCGAGTCGCTGCGTAATCTGCGCGATGACGTATATTTGAACCACTGCGCGTTGGCCGAGTGGCTGCAAATCCATGATTTGACTACGCGCAGCAATCTCCTGCGCCAGATTCTTTACGACGCGATTGAACACACGCTGCCGGAAGTCTCGGATTCACGCACGACGCGGCGTTATCAGATTTTGAAGCAGACCTATCTGGATCAACTGCCCGTCGAGGCGATCTGTCAAAACCTGAGCCTGAGCCGCCGCCAGTATTTCTACGATTTGAAGCAGGCTGTCGACGTGATGGTCGATTTTCTTTATACCCAGCGCCATCAGATCAGCCTTAGGTACGATGCGCCGCCGATTGCGCAGTAAAACGGGGCGCACGGTTGTGCGCCCCTCCGAAAGCAATCACGTTGTGAAAATGGCTCTCCGAATTAACGGACGCCCTGCTCGATCAGCGCCTTGATCTGATCGACGTTGGCCTTGTTGACAATGCCGACGCCCGTGTTGACGTGCAGGCCGGGAATCTGGAAGTTCTTGGTGAAATAAATCTGCTGGAGCGGCAGATAGCCTTGCAGGTAGAGTTCCTGATCAAAGCTGTCGGTGATGTAGCCCGAAGAAATGCCGTCCACCGTCGCGGGTGACAGATCGATACCACCAACTACGATGTCGCCGGGGTTCTTACCCGCCGCCTGAAGCACCTTCGGGATAATCGCCGTGACGTTGCCGTGCTGCGTACCAATCGCCTTGAGATCGGGGTGCGCGGCGATGTAGGCCGTCAGCACCGGAATACCGAGCGACGCGTCCTGATCGACCTGATCGGATACGTCGAGCTTATCGACAACTACGCCCGCCGCCGTCAGCGCATCGTAAATACCCTGCGAACTGACGCTGCGCCCCTGATTGTGCCAGATGTCGTAGATCACGGCAGTGTCGCCCTTTTGCAGATGACCATCAGCGATCATGGCCTGCCCGGTCAGGAAACCGCCTGCGTGCAGGTCAGCGCCCGCGTAGCCGAAGCCCTTCGCCTGATATTTGGCTTCGATGTCTGGGAGTGGGTTATTGCCGCTGGTAACGATGATACCTGCTGCTTCCGCCTGATCGACCAGCGGGCCGAAGGCGTCCTCGCCGGGATGCCCCATGATGATGATCCCGTCGGGGCTGGCGGCCATCGCCTGCTTGAACTGATCGATCATCTTCTGCGGATCCCAGCCCGAATACTGCTCATGCAAATCGATATTGAGGGCTTTGGCGGCAGCTTCCGCGCCATTGGTGCGCGCCAGAGTCGAGGGATCGCCCTGCGTGCCGCCCATCTGCATATACACGACCAACTGCTTGGCCTGCGCGGTCGGCGCGGCGCTGGTGAGCTGCACCGAGAACGCGGCCACCATCAAAACGACGATCAGGATGCTCAAAAAGCGCTTCATGTTGATAACACTCCTTATATCTCTGGACGAAAATCTTTTCTGGAAGTCTGTCGTTCAATGGTTTTCGTTTTCCTCCTTGCATTAACTCAACGACGTGGCCGTTCCAGGGGTTCTTCTTGCACAACGGCTCGTGGAAGTCCTTCTGGTTTGCTCCAGTGGAGCAATCGCTCCCGCACAACCGCGAGGCTGCCGCGCTCGATGACAATGTTGAGCACGACCGACCCGGCCATCACGAGGCCTTCGACCAACTGCACCCAGTAGCCGCTGATGCCAGTAGCGACGACGCCCGCTTCGAGCGAGCCAATGATGAACGCGCCGAAAAACGTGCCAACAATCGATCCCAACCCGCCGGCAATCGACGTACCGCCAATAAACACGCCTGCCAGCGCAGGCAGGAGGAACCCCTCGCCCTGCGTGGGAAAGAACACATTGATGTCCATCGTCAGGATCAGGCCAGAGAACGCGGCGATCACGCCCATCATGGTGAACAGGCGAATGCGCGTCGCTTCGACGTTGACGCCCATGACTCGCGCGACCTCGGCGTTATCGCCGATGAACATCACCGCTTCGCCGAATTTATGGCGGTTAAGGATGAACCAGAGGAAGATCGCCAGCGCCAGCGCCCATAATGCCTGCTCCGGGACTTTGCCGAACAAGCGATCCGTGAAGATTTTGAACACAGCCGTGTTCTGAATCGCGCCGATGTTCCAGTTCAAACCGCCTGCGAGCAGCACCGTCACGCCATACCAGAAGAACTGTGCCGCCAGGGTCGCCATGATCGACGGCACGCCGATTTTGGCGACCAGCAGCCCATTAATGTAGCCGACCAGCGCGCCGCCGATCAGCGCCAATACGAAGCCAACCCAGGGCGCGAGCGGCGAATCCCAGCTTTTGAAAATCCAGGCGAAGATGAAACCGCTGAAGGCGACAATCGCCGGGAAGCTCAGATCGATCTCGCCCGCCGTGATCACGAAGGTTAGCCCCAGACCGCAGATCAGCACCGGCGGGATCGTCTCTAGGAACGATCCATAAATCGGGTACTGCGAAAAGACCGTTGGCGCGGTCGTATAAAACACCCCATAAAGCACGATCAGCACCAGCGCAATCGGCAGCCCTTCGATTCTGCCCAGCAGCGTCAGCAGTGAGCTTACTCGCTTCATGATTCGTCCTTATCTTTCAGCCCGTGTGCGTATCTGAGCAGGAACTCGTCAAGGTCTTTGAGCGAAATATCCTTTCTGGCGATGTCCGCCACGATCTCGCCGCGATCCATGATGACGAAGCGATCCGAGATTTCATAGACATCAGGGATGTCGTGCGAGATGTAGAGGCAGGCTTTGCCGCCTTCCTTGATTTTGGCGACGAAGTTGAGTACCTTGCGCACCTCTTTGAGCGAGAGCGCGACAGTCGGCTCGTCCAGAATGATTAGTTCGGCTTCAAAGTGCATCGCTCTGCCGATAGCAACACCCTGTCGCTCGCCGCCCGAAAGCTTGTTGACTTTCGAATCGACCGTGATGCCTCGGCCCCGAAAGCCAATCGTGTTGAGCATAATCTCGCTGGCGATCTGCTTTTCCTGCTTCACGTCGATGAAGCCGAAACGGTTCGTGATCTGCCGTCCGATGAAGAAGTTGCGCCAGAGCGCCTGTTTCTCGCCGAGCGACCTGTCCTGATACACCGTTTCGATGCCGTAGGCGTGCGCCTGCTTGACGTTGTAGTGCCGCAGATCGATCTGGCGACCGCCGACGTACAGTTCGCCGCTGGTCGGCACAAAGACGCCGGTCAGGATTTTGACCATCGTCGATTTGCCCGCGCCGTTGTCGCCGATCAGCCCGATGATCTCATTGCGCCCGACTTCCAGATTGATGTGGCGCAGGGCGTGAACCAGCCCAAAATACTTCTCAATGTTCACCATGCGCAGCGCGTAATCAACAGGCGGGCTAGTCACAGGCGCACCTCTGTGGAATAAGGGGAATCGGGTGTCTGGGTTGGGGTGTCATAAAGCTGCATCTTTTTCCAAAAGCGGACATATTTTCGAGGCAAACCGTATCACAATCGCTTTACCAGAGGGACGCAACAGCAGTGCAAACGGCGCAAAAAGTGTGCAACCGAAGTGCAATTGCAGTGCAGTTTTCCATTTTTATTCGAGCATGAACGGAGGTTTTTCGGACGCCCTCAATACAGGCATTGATCCCTGGTGCGCACAGGGGTCAATGAATAGGAGCTGCATCCTATGGGGTCAACACTTAAGCCAGAACCGCTGCCCTTCAAATCGACCGCTCAAGCGAGATGGCCGCACTTTACCCCGCGAGCGCCCTGATCTGGCCGTCCATCACTGCCTGAATCACCAGCGTGGCCGCACCCATTGTCGCCGGGTCAGGCGACAAATTCGAGGCGACGATCTTGGTCAGTCCGAATTGGCTGTGCAGGATCGTCAACTGCTGGACTGCCGCGTGCGCCGTATCAAGCGCTTCTTTTCCGCCGAACTGCACCGCCACGCCGCCGATCACGATCATATTCGCGCTGAATAACTGCGCGGTGCTGCTCACGGCGATGGCGAGGCTCTGCGCGAAGCGGCTGCGCAGTTGCAGCGCCAGCGCGTCGCCCTGCTGCACTCCCGTGACCAGATTGTCGAAGCGCAGTTCGTGCGTCTGCCAGAACTCGCCGATCCCGCTGCCCTGGCTGACGATGACCAGTTCCTTCAACTGGGTCAGCAGCGCTTGGGTCGTGATTTCGGTATGCAGGCAGCCGACCTTGCCGCAGTAGCATAACCGCGTCCCATTGGTCGTCAGCACATGACCCAGACCGCCCGTCACGCCTGCCGCGCCGACGCTGCTGCGTACCATCTGCCCCGATGCAACGTAAGCGACGGCCACCCCGGTATCGACGTTCAGATAGGCGAAGTCCGAGACGCCGCGCGCCGCGCCAAACACCGCTTCGGCCAGCGCCGCCGCGTAGACTCGGTAATCGACCAGCACAGGGACGGCGAAGCGCTCCCCGAAATACGCCGCCACCGGGACATCGCGCCAGCGACTGCGAAACAGCATCCACAGCGACACCCCGGCAGCCACATCGACAAAGCCTTCCAGCGCGACGCCAATCCCTAAAAGCTGTTTATCCGGGGTAGTCGAGCGCTGCATCAGGAATTGCAGCAGATCACTGGCGATTTCCAGAACGTTGTCCGCCGCTAGATCGCTGGGTGCTGCGACCGAGGCCGAATCGAGCACCTGCCCGCTGAAATCGAGCAGCACGCCCGTAACCGAATTCGAGGCGATCTGAATTCCCGCCACGATCCAGCGGCGCTTGCTCAGGCGGTACAGTGACGCCGGACGACCGCGCGTCGCTTCGCCGGATGGATTTGCGTCCGTATCCGCGACTTCGACCAAATCCTCGTCGATCAGTTCTTCCAGAATTGTGGCAATCGTCGTCACCGTCAGTTCAGTTAGCCGGACAAGCTCGCTCTTGGACAGCGTGCCGTGCTGGTGAAACAGGTTTAGAACTGCATGGCGGTTCAGGCGTCGAATATCGGTTTGCGTCTGAGAAGTGGGGTTTAACTCCATAGCGCGCTTTCGCTGATGTTTTAGCTCCGGGACAACTGCCATTATACAACTGAACCCCGGTCTCGTCAAAATAATTATGAAACATACTTTCAATATAAACTGCACGACAGTTGGCTTTAACACCTAATTTCGCTAAAGAATCAATTAGTTGACAATTACAAAGAACCCGCTATGATTTCAATTACGAAAGTTTGTTTAAAAATTAACCAGGAGCAGCCACCCTTTCCTGCCCAATAACCAAATTAACTTCAATAATAACGTCGTCCCGGTTCCGCAAAAGTATTCAGAGGAGGCCAGAGTCGTCGTCAAGAACCCGGATTGCAGCAGCACTCGTTCGCTCACTATTCTTGGGAGATAAAAGCACATGGCACAAAAAATTAGTCGGCGCACTTTATTGAAGACGATGGCGGCTGGCTCGGCTGCGGTTGTCGGCTCGCAGTTGCTCAACGTCGCTGCTGCACCGGGTCGCGCGCTCAGAAGTCAGACCAGTTCGGGCGTGCGCGAGATTTCCTTCTGGCAGCTTCCAATCTGGCGCTACGGCGCGGACAACACGACCGTGACGGGCGCAGGCTCCGACGACTGGATCACCGACGCGATCAGCCGCTTCGAAGCAATCCACCCCGACATTAAAGTCAATTTGGAACTCATCCCCTCGGATGCCTGGGCGCAAAAAACCGCCACCGCCTTCTCGACCGGACAGGTTCCTAACGTCCTCTATGGCAACTGGTCGGTCGATAAAGTCCTCTCTGGCCTGATCGACCCGATTGACGACTTCCTCACCAGCGACATGACCGACAACTGGCTCCCTGGCGAAAAAGACGCGCTGACCGTCTTTGGCCGCGTCTACGGTCTCCCCGCTTTCGTCAACCCGGATATGGCGGCGCTCTCGCAGACCGCGCTTGAAAAATACGGCGGCGCTGACCTGATTAAAGCGATTGGCGACCACCGCGACGGCCTGACTTTCGA
>DASZXN010000194.1:0-4390 GCA_035545875.1 Phototrophicaceae bacterium | reverse complement strand
GCCGGAACGACGCTGAATATCATGACCAGCGCGAGCGCCGCGATCCAGATTGCGCGCGTTCCCCAACGCTGCTTATAATGTCCCGCCAGAGAGGTGTCCCCACTTCTCACCGCAAGCCGGGGATGCGGGTAGCCGCCCGCGTCCCCAGATGTAACGCCCCAAAACTTCATGGTGTGTCCTCCAGATAGAGTATCCGTGTCCTGCAATCGCTCACGGCATCTATTGTCCGGGTTTTGCGCGGCATATCTACGCAGCCCGTCAAGTCATAATCTCGGATATGGAGGACATTATTCCCGACGAGGGTTAATTGATGGACATTGCTCGCTGCAAATCCAAATTTCCTGGAACAGCGTTCTGAATTTAACCAGTCAGGAGAAATGCACCCCCAAAGAGGAAAAACAGGATAAGGGTCGATTAAGTCTGCGCTGGTAAGCGCACAAAAATGATCTCGGCCAAACTGTGTCCAATGATGCGGTATTCACCAGTCAGCGCGAGTTGAAGCGGCCCTTCAAAGGGAGCGACGTGGATCACCTGGAGCGCCGTGCCCGGAACAAGCTGAAGAGCATCGATATATTTCAGCCGATCTCGATCACGGGTTGCGATGCGGGTAATGACCAGTGCTGTCTTGAGGGGGGCGCGCCAAATCGGTTGGTCGTGTATATCCGGCATCCTCCCCGCAGCGTCGGGTATCGGTTCCCCATAAGGACTGATCTGCGGAGCGCCCGCGAGATCGAACATGCGCTGCGTGAGCAGTTCATTCATTCCGCCGATGAGCCGCGCAGCTTCGTCGGGAATTTCGTCCCAGGCAAACCCCATAACGTCCTTCAGGAACACTTCGGCGATGCGCAAACGTCGCAGCCAATACAGCGCCGCTTGCTGCCCCGCCTCGGTCAAACGAACACCACGATAGCGTTGATAGTCGATGAATCCCAATTCCTCCAGACGCAGAATCGTCCGATTCAAGGAGGTGGGTGAAGACCACCTTCCATTAATGTCAGAGACATCGATAAAATCAGGTTCAGACGGTTTTCGTTCGCTGATGAGGTAGATGTCCAGCAGAAGCTCGCGCGCGCTGGGGCTGAGTGAGATTGGAGTCACAGGAATACGATACTCTGGAACTGACCAGGAAAAGATGGACGTGTCTTTTCGGCACATCGTAAGCCTGCTCGTCAGTCGAGTTCTACAGGGAGGGTTAAATCTTGATTTCAGCAATGATATTCAAGGAAATAGCGAGGGGAAAGTTTGATTTTTAGTGCCTGGGATGAAATGTAGACCAGCGAATTAAACGGTTCTAAACCTCGATTAATTCTGATCGACGACTTTGATTGCCTGTAAAATAGGATTTAAAACTCCTGCCTTTAGGCAAGAGTGGCTTATTCGTAAGTCGGAAACCGCTTCACGGCGATGGTCTGCGCGACACGCAGACTGATGGTCTCGACCTGCCAAGTTCCCAATTCCACCGTCAGCGTGTCGTTGAGTTCGTTGCGTTCACGCAGCCTGACGGCGCGCTCCAGCACGAGTCCGAGATTTGCTAGACTGCGCAGCACTTCCGGTGTCTGATCGTCCACGCGCCGAATGATCGCCGCCTGTCCCACCGGCAAGGCCGCCAGCGAAACCAGCGCTTCACTAGGAATGTCGCCGGTTTCGGTCGGAATGGGATCGCCATGCGGATCGAATTCAGGATACCCAAGGAGAGCCGCGATCCGCTGCTCCAGCCGGACAGAAACCGCGTGTTCGAGCCGGTCAGCATCGTCGTCAAGCTCGTCCCAGCGGTAGCCAAAGAAACGACACAACAACTGCTCAATCAGGCGGCGGCGGCGCAGCACGCTCAACGCGACTCGCTCTCCTGCCGCATTCAGGCGCACCCCACGATAGCGTCGATAGTCAACCAGCGGCTCAGGGATGGAAAACTCGCCTGAATTGTTGGCCTCTGCCAGACCCGCTAGCCGTTGGATCATGTCGGTGGTCGAGGCAGGAGCAATGTGCAGCGCGTGCGCCAGTTGATTGGTGGTGACCGAGGGGTGCTGCTGCTGGAGCAGATAGAGCGTTTTCAGGAAATCTTCGACCGAGCGTGTGCGCCATGAATCGGGTTCAGTCTTCATTCGGATACTCATTTCCACGACCACAGCGTAACATTATTTTTTAGTCTTGTCAAAGTATTTATTTCAAATCAATGAAATCACCCCTATTTCTCGCTCGTTTAAGACCATCTATAGTCCAATTCATCTCAATCGCCTCTTGACTTGTGATTTAAACTGATCTAAAAATCTGATTCGTAAAAGCTAAAAAGACTGCAACGCAGCCGTTGTTGGGAATACCCAAGGAGTTCACTGCATGTTCAAACGTTCTTTCGCCCACGCGCTGTTCATACTCTTGGCGCTGCTGTTCGCGTTCAACACCGTTTCAGCGCAGGAAGCCATACCACAGATCACACCCGAAGCCGCGCAGACGACTCAGCCCTGCCCCGCAGGAGGGTCGCCCGATGCTGCTCCGTCCCCATCAGCCAAAAAGGTGCTGACGACCTTCACCATCATCGCCGATATGGCGCGCAACGTCGCCTGCGGCCTCGTCGATGTCGAGTCGATCACCAAGCCGGGCGCGGAAATCCACCATTATGAGCCGACGCCGAGCGATATTGTGCGCGCGCTCAACGCCGATCTGATCCTCGACAATGGTCTGGGGCTGGAAACCTGGGCGGATCGCTTTTACGCCAACGTGCCCAACGTTCCACACATCACCCTCTCGACCGGGGTCACGCCGATCATCATTTCCGGCGGGCCGTTCGATGGTAAGCCGAATCCGCACGCCTGGATGTCGCCGACCAACGCGCTGATCTACGTCGAGAACATCCGTCAAGCCCTCAGCGATCTCGACCCCGCTGACGCCCCCGCTTTCGCCGAGAACGCGCAAGCCTACGACGCGCAGATTCATCAGGTCGATCAGTACCTCAAGCAGGCGCTAGCAGTCTTGCCTGCCGATGAGCGCACTCTGGTGAGCTGTGAGGGCGCGTTTTCCTACCTGACGCGCGATACCGGTATGGGCGAACTCTACCTGTGGGCGGTCAACTCGGATCAGGAAGGCACGCCCCAGCAGATCGCGCACGTCATCGATCAGGTGAACGCCAACCACGTTCCCGCTGTGTTCTGCGAAAGCACCGTCAACGACAAGGCGCAGCTTGCGGTTGCTGCCCAAACCGGGGCGCGCTTCGGCGGCGTGCTCTACGTCGACTCGCTGACCGAGGCGAATGGCCCCGCGCCAACCTATCTGAAGCTGCTCACCGTCAACGCGCAAACGATTGTCAGCGGACTGCTCGGCACGCCCGCTCCGACTGAAGAAGCCACGACAGCCCAATAGCATAGATTTAGCCTGAGGAATGAATCATGAAACCAATCTCAACGCTAGCGGCTATTCAGGTACAAGACCTGCTGGTCGCCTACGATGGCAAGGTCGCCCTGAGCGACGTTGATCTGCAACTCTATCCGGGAACGATCAGCGCTTTAGTCGGGCCGAACGGCGGCGGCAAATCGACGCTGTTCAAGGCCATCATGGGCTTTCTCACTCCGTCACGTGGTCGCGTGCTGATCGAGGGCGCGTCGGTGCAGCACGCCCAGAAACAAAACCGAATTGCTTACGTTCCCCAATCCGAAGAAATTGACTGGAATTTCCCGGTCAACGTGCGCGAAGTCGTCATGATGGGGCGCTACGGCTACATGAATATCCTGCGCCGTCCGTCGGCTGAAGACCGCCGCATCGTCGAAGACTCGCTGGAACGGGTGCAGATGACCGCCTTCCGCGACCGACAGATCGGCGCGCTGTCGGGCGGGCAGCGCAAACGGGTTTTTCTGGCGCGCGCATTGGCACAGGAAGGCACGATCATGCTGCTTGATGAGCCGTTCACGGGCGTCGATGCGAAAACCGAGCAGGCGATCATCGACCTGCTGCTCGAACTACGGCGGCAGGGCGGCACGATCTTGGTCTCGACCCACGACCTGGCCTCGATCCCGCGCTTCTGCGATCAGGTCGTCATGATCAACGGCAAACTGATCGCGCAGGGAGCCACCGAGCAAGTCTTTACACAGGACAACATCACGCTGACCTTTGGCGGTGTCCTGCTCAGCCTCGTCCACAGCAGCAATGGGAATGGCGCAGTTCACGCGGAGGTGCAACCGTGAATATCATCCAGCAGTTTCTCGATCCGTTTCACTATCAATTCATGGTCAATGCCGTCCTCGTCGGCGGGCTGGTGGGGCTGGTCTGCGCGGTATTGTCGTGCTACATCACGCTCAAAGGCTGGTCGTTGATGGGCGACGCGATTTCTCACGCCGTCGTTCCCGGCGTCGCCATCGCCTATATCCTCAACATCCCCTTTGCGATTGGGGCGTTTGTCTTT
>DASZXN010000193.1:0-17343 GCA_035545875.1 Phototrophicaceae bacterium | reverse complement strand
GTCGAGCCAGGCATACATGCCGCTGAAGGTCGGCGCGCTTCCTCTGACCACCTTGTACGCCTGCGCCAGCGTTTGCACAATCGGCGCGCTCCGGTCGATCTCGTAGCCCGGTCGCGTGAAATCGACCTCGACGGTGGCGGTGAAGTCAGGATCAGCCGTGTTCAGCCGCCCGATCTCATCCTCCCACAGCCTGATCACGTCCTCGACCGTTTCGTCGGGCAGCAGCCGATGTTCAACCTCCATGCGGCAGCGATCCGGGTAGGTGCTCAGTCCGAGTCCGCCCATAATCATGCTGGCGTGCGCCGAAGCGCGTCCGACCAGTTCATGCTCGCGCTTCGGGAACTGTTCGCGCTCCAGCGCTTCGAGCGACTGGAGCAGCCGCCCCATGTGCGCAATCGCATCCACGCCCGTATCGTAGAGGCTGCCGTGCGCCGCTTTGCCCTGTGTCGTCAGCGTCAGCCAGGCGAAACCCTTGTGCGCCAGCACAATTTCGCCCTGAGTTGGCTCAGTCAGGATCGCGGCGTCGGGATGGATCAGCCGGACGAGCGCATCGGTGCCGACGCTGGCGTATTCCTCGTCGGTGACGAAGCCGAGCCACAGATCGCCCGCCAGCGCTTGATCGCGCAGGGCTGCCGCTGCGCCGAGGATCGCCGCCAGCCCGCCTTTCATGTCCAGCGAGCCGCGCCCGTAGAGCCTGCCATTCTCGATGCGCCCGTCAAAGGGATCGCCTTCCATGTTTTCGATGCTGACGGTATCGGTATGGCCGGTGAGCAAGATGCTGCGACCGCCGCCGGTGCCGGCCCGGTGCGCGATCACGTTGGGGCGGTTGTGCTCCGTCTCCTGAAGCTGTACCTCGAAGCCCAGATCCGTGCAGATTTTGACGAGCCAGTCGGCGATCACGCTCTCGCCGACGCCGCCTTCGGCCAGCACCGGGTTGACCGAGTTGATCCGCACCATTGCTTGTAGCCAGAGCGTAACGAGTTTGGTATCGACCGTCATTGCAGGCTCACCTTGTTTGGGAGAAGTTGATTCTCAGGATGCAGACTGAGCGCCCAGTCTGCCAGCAGCTTGACGGCGCGATGCACGCCCGTCGTCGCGCGTGGCTGACCGATGGTGCTCAGTTGGATGGTGTACTCGTTGGTATCCGGCGTATCGGGCTGGCGGCGCGTCACAATCAGCAGCGCGACGTTCTGGCGCAGGGTCGGATCACCGACAAAGGTCTCAATCAGCAGCGCGTTTTTGCCCAGGTAGGCCGCGAACAGATGTACGTGAACGTCGCCCTCATTGATTTCCAGCGGCTCGAAGCGCGGCAGCATTTCGTCAAGCGTCAATGGGCTGGTGAAAACGACGTGCGGCATGTCCAAATCCCCGATGACAGGCACATCCGGCGCGGGCACGTGATTGCGCCGATAAGCAAAATAATAACACGCCCGACCTTCGCCGCGCGCGCTTGCTTCGTATTTGGTCTGGACGCGCCCCGGCAGGTCGCTTGCCCAGTCGTTCGGCAGCAGGTTGTCGAGGCCGGGCGTGGCGCGCAGCAGATCGTGTGCCATCTCCGCGTAAGCGAGGATGTCGGTCGCCAGATAGAATTTGCCCTCCCGTGCGAGCCGGTTGACGATAGCGTCGAGCGTGTCGCGCTGGATCAGGCGGCGCTGACGGTGATCGTTTTTGAACCAGGGATCGGGGAAGTTGACGTGTATCTGGCTGATCGAGGCGGGCGTGAACAGGTGGCGCAGGGCAGTCTCGGCCATCGCGTGAATCAGGCGGGTGTTGGTCAGTCCGGCGCGCTCGATTTTGGCCTGCGTGTGCAGCAGCGAGCGGTTCGCCATTTCCAGCCCGATCACGTTGGCGTTCGGGAAGCTGCGCGCCAGATGGAGTAGAAACGCGCCCTGACCAAAGCCGATCTCGACGATCAGCGGGCGATCAGCACCAAAGACGCTTGTCCAATCGGTAGGCCACGCGAGGCTGTTCAGCTTGAACATGGTCACATCCGTTCAATCACGGGCGTGATTTTAGCGAGGATGAGTCAGTGGGCGTAGTGCCATTGCACGGTATTCCTTGACCAGGGTCATCGTATCAAACTGGGATGGAAGGTCATAAAGGGTCGCAATGAATCATAGGGACGCGATTGATCGCGTCCGCTCCATCAGACAGCATGAATGCCGTCCCTACAAAACTCGTATCCCCTCTTATGACCCGAAGTAGAGATTTGATGCGATGACCCCGATTCCTTGACTGACCTGGCTTATAGGCAAGTATGTTAGAATGGGAACCACAGATTATTTTATAAGAAGTGAGAATCGTCATGCGTGTGCGGAAACCAGAGCAACCCCAACGCATCTACGTAGATAAGAACGTCTGGAAAGAGCGGCAGCCGGACGGCGGCGAAAAGTGGTACGCCATTGAGCCTGAAACGGGCAACACTATCGAGATTGATCCTGCCGATGCCACCTACTATACGGAAGTATGGCAGGCAGGCGAGCGTGAAGCGGATGAACAAAATGCCGCTGGCCTCGGCGAAACGTTCGATACGATGGAAGCTTTCTTAGCCGATCTCAACAGCGACGATGAATGAAATACAAATGGCTGCCGCGCTTCATTGATGATTACAAGGGACTTCCGGTCAACGTTCGAGAGGCGGCAGGTAAGGCGTTCCAGCTTTTCAAAGAAAACCCGCGTCACCCATCCCTGCGTATGAAACTCATGCAGCCCAGGAAACGCGGGATTTGGGAAGGACATGCCACCCTCGGCTACGTGTTTACGCTCCATTGAGACGTGGAGGCCGAAACAGGCGAGCAAATCGCCGTTTTTCGGCGGATCGGTAAGCACGACGAAGTTTACGACAATCCCTGAACGCGCCGCCTGGCGCGTTTTCGTTTCCCGAAGCGAAATTAGCCTCACGAATCCATTCAAGACTGTGGATGCTTCAAGACGGTATACAGATTAGCGGCATCGGCGCGATATTCCGCTTCGACGGACAGCCCGGTTGCCCTGACCAGTCGCGTATGTTCCGCGTCATCGACGTAGTGGCAGTAGCGGATCGCCGTTTCGCCTCTGCGCCAATCGAGCAGGTAGTCACCCGCCTCGACCTGAATATCATTGTCCCACGCGATGATTCGCTCGCGCAGCTTGGGTTCTTCGTAGAAGCGCCACTCGCTGAAAGCCAGAGAACCGCCGTCCGCCACGTGATCCGCCAGCGTGCGCAGTAGATCGAGCCGTCGATCCGCGCCGGGGACGTGATGCAGTACGCCGAACAGCACAACGAAATCAAATTGACCAAGTGTATTATCAAGCGGTTGCTCGACCAGATCGCGCTGCTCGAACGTCGCGTCGATGTCAGCCAGCGCCAGCCGTGCCCGATCCAGCAGAGCGGCGCTGCTGTCGATGCCGTGATAATGCAGGCCGTCGTTGCCCAGCCGAGCCGCCAGAAAGACGCCGAAGCGTCCATTCCCGCAGCCGACATCCAGAACCCGAATCTCTGTAGGGGCAGGTCTCAGACCTGCCCTCATGATTTCTGCGACTTGCTCCCACCCCTGCCAGGGCGTTTGACGGGTCGCGTCGAACTCAGCGGCGACCGTCGCGTAAAAGCGCTGGTTGATCGCGTTCAGCGTGCGGATTGTTGCGTCGTTCACGGGCGGAATATCCCTTACAATAGGCATATACCTGATATTATCTCTCTGAGGTTGTTCTCATGAAAACGACACTCAAACATATCGACGTTGGCGCGGCCTTCCGCGTCGGCGCGGTGCTTTACGGACTGCTGGCTGCCGTCTTTGGCCTGATTCTGGTGCTGTTCGAGAGCCTGGTCATCAACTCGCTGACCAATCTGGCGGGCACAAACAACTATTCCTACGGCAATGTGCCTTTTTACAGTTCGGCCAACCTGCTTGGAGCGGGCATCCTCGGTGCGCTCTGTTTTTACGGCGTCGGGATTGTCACGGCGGCGATTGGCGGCGGCATCTCGCTGGCGATTGTGGCCGTCTTCTACAACCTGACGGCGCGCTGGGTCGGCGGACTGCGCCTCGAACTGCAAGCCGACGACAGTCTGCTGCTCGACGACATCGAGCGCGACTTGCGTCCCTCGCGCCCGAATGATCGCCCAGTCTAGAGCCTTTTACGTTGTAGGGACGCGATTGATCGCGTCCGCCGACGAACACTCCGCGCACATACGGACGAGACTTATCTCGCCTCTACGAGACCGCAAGGCCGGTGTCCCCGCTCCCCGCGTGCGCGGGAGCGGGGGTGATGAGGGGCATCTACAGGATTTTGCCGACCAGCGTCGGCACGACCGGAGGCAGAATCGGATCGAGCAGGCCGCCATTGCTCGTCGGCTGCGGCGCGGACGTTGGTTGGGGTGGTGGAGCGGTCGGCTGTGCGGGCGCGGAAGTCGGCTGTGGTGGTGACGTGGGCTTATGGGTCGGCGCGCTGGTCGGCCATGCGGTCGGCGGCACCGGAGTTGCGGTGGGTACGCGCGTCGCCGGGACGCGGGTCGGTGTTGTCGTGTCGGTCGGCACATCCGTTGCCGTAGCGGTGGGTACGTTCGTCGATGTGTTGGTCGGCCTGGGGGTGCTGGTCGGGCGCAGCGTATTCGTCTCGAACGGCGTTGGTGAATTGCTCGGCGTGGGTGTCGTGGAAGGCACCATCGCCGCCATGAACGACAAAAGCGAGCGCACCTGCGCCTGATAGGTCGCCATCTGATCGGGCGAGAGGGTGGAGGTCAGCAGCGCGGTTGGCGTGAGCGTGTCGGTTGCCTTCTGCGCAATCTGGAGCGAAGCGCGCGTGGTCAGTAATTGTGTAGGCGCATGAGTCGCTGAAAGCGTGGCCGTCGGTGCTGGGGTGAAGGTGCTGCTGCCGAGTCCCAGCAGGAGTAGGGCGATGATCACGGCGGCAATCATCCCCGGCACGCTGCGCAGATACCGGGACTTCGGCTTCGCAGACTGCGCCATGACTGGCATTGAGGGGGTTATCCCTGCGATCACGTCGGTTTTGTAAGGCGAGGCGAGGAACGATTCGAGTCCGGCGTAATCCTGCGGCGCGGTGCTGATCGGCGTCGGCTGCCAGGCCAGCACAATCGTCTCCGCCGAATTGACTCCGGCTCCGCTGACTGCCTGCGTAAAGACGGTCGCAAATTCGCCCGCCGACTGATAGCGCTCATTGGGGTCTTTCGCCAGCCCGCGCAGCAGCACCACGTTGAGCGCATTCGGCAGGCGCGGGTTGAGGTGCGAGGGCACGGGCGGCGCGGACACCAGATGGCGGTTGAGTGTTTCGAGCGGCGATTCACTCGAAAATGGGAAGTAGCCGACCGAGAGCAGGTAGGCGATCACCGCCAGCGAGTAGCAGTCGGCCCGCGCATCGACGGCTTTCGTCCCGACAAGTTGTTCCGGCGGGATGTAGAGCGGCGTGCCGAACACGTCGCCCGTGACCGTCAGGCGGTTGGAACTCGGCACGTAGGCGATGCCGAAGTCGCTCAGGACGATCCGGTTGTTCTCGCCGATCAGGATGTTTTCCATCTTCAGATCGCGGTGGATCACCTGCTGCGAGTGGGCGTAATCGAGCGCCGAAGCGACCGCCTGAATGATCCTGGCGGTCGCGCCCAACCGGATCGGCGTGGGCTTGGAGAAGTGGCGGCTCAGGCTGCCTTTTGCCATGAATTCCATCGCCAGATACAGCCGCTCGTTGACCTCGCCGTATTCGTAGATTGAGATGATGTTCGGGTGATGGAGCCGCTGGGCAATGTCGAGTTCGCGCCGGAAGCGCTGCGCGACGACCGAATCGGTAGGCCAGTTGGCATTGAGAACCTTCAGCGCCACCTCGCGCTGGAGTTCTTCATCCGTTGCTCGATAGACCGTCGCCAGCCCGCCAGAGCCAACCACACCCATCAGCCGATATTTGCCGAACCGTGTCTCGTTCATTGTCTTTGCGAGCCACAATCAATATTTTCTTTAATAATCTGATTATAGCCACTAAGAGCTGCGTCCCGGAATAAAGTTTCTTTACAATTCCATAACATGAGGTTACGGGTACGCACGAGACGAATCGTGCGCTACAATGATGGATGAAGTTTGGAAATTGTCGTGAAAACCATGAGTCACAAAACCGCGCTTGACCTGAACGAGCATCGTGCCTCGCTGACCGCCATCCTGCGCGAGATCGTCTCGCATCCGGCCTTCAACAAGGATCAGATCGATCAACTGGTGCGCGCGCACGCCAAGCGCGAGGCCGCGCGCATGTACAGCCGCGACGAACTGATTCGCGCCTATCGCGAGTTCGCTGGGTCAACTGACCTACCACCATTTGACTCCGCTATTGTCGAGCGGCTGCGGGTCAAGCCGGTGCGCACCAGTTCCGGCGTGACGCCCGTCACCGTGCTGACCAAGCCATTTCCATGTCCCGGCGAGTGTATCTTCTGCCCGAACGATATTCGGATGCCGAAAAGCTACCTCTCCGACGAGCCGGGGGCGCAGCGCGCCGAGCAGAACAGCTTCGATCCCTATCTGCAAACCATGTCGCGCCTGACCAGCTACTACAACATCGGCCACCCAACCGACAAGATCGAGGTAATCATTCTCGGCGGCACGTGGTCGTTCTATCCCGAAACCTACCAACTCTGGTTCGTCAAGCGCATTTTCGACGCGCTCCACGATTTCGGCGCAGGGGTCGATCATGCGCCGGAAATCGAGGCGCTGCTGCTCGAAGGCTCACAGCTTCACCCGGAGCGCAACACCGTCAATGTGCAAATCGTCGGGGAAGCGCTGACGCAGAATTACAATCAGGTCGTGCAGAGCGTCTACCACGACGAAATGCGCCGCTCGCGCGAACTGGCCGGACACGGCGAGCATTCGCCCATCGATGAGTACGCGACGTGGGAGGAACTCGAAGCCGCCCACCGCTTCAACGAGAGCGCGCCCTGCCGCTGCGTTGGCCTCGTCATCGAGACGCGCCCCGATCACATCAGCGTCGAGGAAGTCCTGCGCGTGCGGCGGCTCGGCTGCACCAAAGTCCAGATCGGCTTTCAGAGCCTCAACGATGAGGTTCTGCGCCTCAATCGACGCGGGCACACTGTCGCCGCGACCCGCCGGGCGGTCAAGCTGCTGCGGCAGGCAGGCTTCAAGATTCACGCCCACTGGATGCCCAATCTGTACGGCTCGAACCCCGAAGCCGACATTGCCGATTACGTCAAATTGTTCGCTGATCCCGATTTTCGTCCCGACGAACTCAAGGTCTATCCCTGCTCGCTGATCGAGAGCGCTGAGTTGATGCAGAACTATCGCGCGGGCACGTGGCGACCGTACACCCATGACGAGCTTTTGCGCGTGCTGGTCGAATGCTTCCGCGTTACGCCCGAATACTGCCGCCTGACCCGTGTGATCCGCGATATTCCCGGCACGGATATTGTCGTCGGCAACCGCACGACCAATTTCCGCCAGTTGGTCGATGAGGAACTGGCGCGGCGCGGCGAACGGGGTGGGGATATTCGCGCCCGTGAAGTCCGCTTCCGCAGCGTCTCGCCCGACGATTTGCATCTGGACGAGCTGCGCTACGACTCAAGCTGCGGCGAGGAAATTTTCTTGCAGTTCATCACGGACGAGCGCGACATTGCCGGATTTTTGCGCCTCTCGCTGCCGACCGAGCCGCCGATCAGCGCCGAACTTGCCAGCGCTGCCATGATCCGCGAGATTCACGTCTACGGGCAGTCGGTCGAGATCGGCGAGAGCGCTGAAGGCCGCGCCCAGCACGCTGGACTCGGTACACGCCTGATCGAACGCGCCGCGCAAATCGCCCGCGAACGCGGCTATCGCCAGTTGGCCGTGATCTCAGCGGTCGGGACGCGCGGGTATTATCGCAAGCGCGGCTTCCGCGACGGCAGACTCTATCAAGCGCTGCCCCTGATGTGAAATAGACCTCGGCTTTTCTAAATCCTCCAGCCTGTCACTCGTTGGTATAGTCGAGAGAAGGGAACGCATAGACGGGGGATAGAGCAATGCCTGTCGAGGTGGATTGGGACGACAGCCAGCACACAATTGTCCGCATGAAGTTTATCGGGCGCTGGAACTGGGAAGAAGCCTATGCGGGGACACAAACGTGCTATGACCTGATTGATACCGTCGATCAGGTCGTCAACGTCATCGTCGATATGCGTCAGAGCGGTGGGCTGCCGGTGCTCGCCATGACCCACTCGCGCAATCTGGTCTCCAAGCGCCACCCGCGCGTCCGCCTGACCGTTTTCCTCGGCGTCAACGCCTTGTTCACGACCATGTGGAAAGCGTATGCCAAAGCCTATCCGCAGGTGACTCGTTCGAGCGAATTTTCCTTTGCTCGTACCGATGCAGAAGCCTACCAGATTTTCGCTGCCTTGCCGCCCGGCTCAGTCCAAACCACCTGATTCGGCTGTTTCGATGCGTGCCCGCTCTATGGTATGATACTCGCGGGCATCGCATCATGAGGCAGCCATGAACCAACTCGGAGCGCTCGAACGACGACGGCGTAATTTGCGCATCGTGCTGTTTGCGATCATCCTCGGCACGCTGCCGCTCTATTGTCTGGGCTTTTTGCTCTGGGGCACCGCTCCGGCACGCCTGATCGCGCCTGCGCAGAGCGCGACTCCGGCTACCAGCGTCGTCACGCTTCAGGCGAGCAGCACCTCTGTCGCCTTTCCCACGCTGACGCCTTTCACTTTCCCGACGCAGAACGTGATCATCCCGCCGACGCCGCAGCAGTACGTCCCGCCCGCGACGATCTACGTCCCGCCGACCTTTTATATCCCGCCGACGGCAACCAATTTCATCTTCCCAACCTCGACCAACGCGCCGACGCTCACGCTCTTCCCGACACAAACGCCGCAGCCGAGCAGCACGCCGATTCCGATCCCGACCAACGCGCCGCCAACCGATACGCCGATCCCGTCCGCCACGCCGATTCCATCGGATACGCCGCAGCCGACCTTTACGCCCGCATCTACCGATACGCCGACCGCGACGGTTATCCCGTTCTCATCTTAAGGAGACTCTCGTGTTTGATGTCAAAGCGCACCTGAAAAAACTCACCGAAACTCACGCGCCTTCCGGCTACGAAGGCGCGATCCGCGCAGTGATTCGCTCGGAATGGACGGGTCTGGTCGATACGATGGAGATGGATAAGCTCGGCAGCCTGATTGGGATCAAGAAGGCGACTCATCCCGTCGATCCGCCGCGCCGGATCATGCTCGCCGCCCACATGGACGAGATCGGCATGATGGTGAGCGACGTGGTGGACGGATTCATCTTCGTCCACCGCATCAGCGGCGTGGACAGCCGCATCATGCCCTCGCAGCCCGTGATCGTGCATGGTCGCCGCGATCTACCCGGCCTGGTTGCCAGCGTGCCGCCGCACCTGCTCACCGCCGATCAGCGCCTGAAATATCCCGGCTTTGATGAGTTGATCATCGACGTGGGCTTGCCCGCTGCTGAAGTCGCGCAGACCGTCCGCATCGGCGACCTGATCACGCCCGACGCGCCCATGATCGACCTGAACGGCTCGCGTGTCGCCGGCAAAGCGATGGACGACCGCTCGTGTGTCGCCGCCGTCACCGTGTGCCTGAATGAGTTGAAGTCGCTTCAGCATTCGTGGGATGTCTACGCGGTGGCAACGGTTCAGGAGGAAACGGGTCTCTACGGCGCGACCACCGCTGCTTACTACGTCAAGCCGGACATCGCCATTGCGCTCGACGTGACCTTTGCCGCCCAGCCCGGCGTCGATACCGACACCGCCCGCGAGATGGGCGGCGGCCCGGTCATCTCGATTGGCCCCAATTTCCATACGCGGCTGGTCGAGCAGATCAAGGACACGGCGCGTAAAAATGAACTCAAGTTTCAGGAAGATACTATCCCTGGCGCGAGCGGCACCGACGCCTGGTCGATTCAGGTCGCGCGCGAAGGCATCCCGACCGCGCTGCTCGGCATCGCCATTCGCAACATGCACTCGCCCGTCGAGACGCTCGATCTCAAGGACATTACGCGCACAGGTCGGCTGATGGCGCAGTTCATCGCCGGGCTGGACGCGGATTTCCTCGCCACGATTGACTGGGAAGACCTGAAAGCCCAGCCCGCCGGGTGAAATACTGGTAAGGCGAAAGTGATATTGTTTTCGTAGGGGCGGGTCTCAGACCCGCCCTATGCGCATCAATTTAAGGTTCTATCGCACCGCCGTCGCTCGCGCTGCCCGACGCTTCGAGCCTCCGGCGATGGAAGCGGAATCGCTCCTCAAATTGCTTATCTGGATGCCTATGGGCGGGTCTCAGACCCGCCCTATAGCCTTACGACGCGGTGTTGTCGGGACGCGCGGCTGTGCGCCCTCGGTAATTTCCTCAAATCCTCGCGTAATTGAACAATTCGCATCAACCCTCTGCCCAATCTGTCGCTTCGCCAATGAGTACCCTCCGGCTTATAAGTCAGTAGGGAATACGCTTGCCTTAGCCTGATCATCACCCCTATACTTAAGTAACTGCGACGAATAATCGCGCCGTTCTTATAATGACTTGTTCCGGGGGGAATGAATGAAAGCCTTATTGGGATTTTTGCTCTTATTATTGATGGTCGTTCCGCTGGCGGTGAGCGCGCAGGCAACCACGCAAACGCTGACGCTCGACAGCGACTATACCATCACGGTGCCGTCCGATTGGAAAATGACCAAGAATGACGACGGTTCGTATACACTGGCAGGCAGCAACCTCGCCGTCGCGGTGACGACGCCCGTCCGCCTGCACGCGATGAGCGTCAATTTCACCAGCAAAACCGGCATCGTCGATGTCGAGAATGCGCTGGTCACACTCTTTGACGGTGTTCAGCTTGATAACAGCGATATTCAAAAGACCTTCTTCGGCGCGCGCGAGGCCGCCGTGTATACCTACACCGACAACAATACCAGCGACCAATTTGAAGTCGCGCTCAAGTTGAGCGATGGCAGTTTCGGCTACCTGTCGTTTTCGGTCGTCAAAGGGCAGTTGAGTTCGCTGCGCACCGAGATCAACGTGATCGCCAGTTCGTTCGACAGCACGAAACCCGCCGCGACTGAAGAAACCGGCACAAGCGGAGAAACCGGCAGTGTGACCGTCACTTGCACCGTCAGTACCGACAAGGCCAACAGCGCGCAGTTGCGCGTTGGCCCCGGCAAAAATCGCGGCGCGATTGCCTTCCTGCCCGCCAACACCGATGTGACCGTGACCGGGCGCATCCAGTTGGACGACGGCAGCGTGTGGTATCAGTTGGACAAGTCGGAAGCCGCGCCAAAGGGCACGGCAGCGTCCCAATTGTGGGTCTCGGCGGATGTCGTCAACGTCAGCGGCGACTGCGATCAGGTGGGCGATACGGCTGCGCCGCCCGTGATCCCCGGCGTAGTCGCGCCCCCGACGGCTGCGCCCGGTGGCGGCAGTAACAGCGGCGGCGCGACCAGCGCAAGCGCTTCGCCGGGGGCGCTGCCCAACTCCGGCGGTTGGGTGCTGGTGCTGGATCAGACAACCAACGCCTCGTGCCTGGGGACGCAGAATTTCCCGGTTCCCACGTCGCAGCTTTTTACGCCGACCACCTACGGCGATACCATCGTCATCAAGGATGCTGGCTCGTTCTACTACAGCAGCGATACCTTCACGCGCATTCCCGGCACGAACAGCTTCGAGGGGACGTTCACCTACTCTGATGGCAGCATCGCGCAGGTGCGCTTCGATCTGATCTCCGCGAACCAGATGACCGGACACATCACCGCCAACTACACGCTTCAGGGGCATCAGTGCAGCGAGACGGTCAACTTCGTCTCGAATCACGGCTAAACCGACGCAACCGGGAAGAATGTCACGGTGAAATCGTGCTGGGGAAGGACAGCGCATCGAAATTTCATTTGAACTGTCAAAGTCGATTCAAGCTCACGACTTGAGAAACGCTCCGAGGTCTTTGTAGGGGCGCAGCACGCTGCGCCCTGATTTTCTCTTCTTGGTGATCGGGATGGTTCAAATTTTCTTTTTCAATTTCTCGGCTTGATCCTGCTTTGGCGCTTCAAGAATTGTTGTTGAGGTTTGCTGGGTTTGTCTTGGCTCGCTCGGTGGCTCTTGAAGAACCGAAACAAATACGGTAATTTCGGGGGCATCGCCATAAGTTGTCGGGAGCAAATCTGATGGAGTATACACAACTGGGGCGCACGGGACTCAAGGTGAGCCGTGTCTGTTTGGGGACGATGAATTTCGGCCCCTTCACGACTGAGCCGGACAGCTATGCGATTATGGATCGCGCGCTGGAGCAGGGTATCAACTTCTTCGATACGGCCAACGTCTATGGCTGGAAGAAAGGCGAAGGCGTTACCGAGCAAATCGTCGGGCGCTGGTTCGCGCAGGGCGGCGGTCGCCGTGAGAAGGTCGTGATCGCTACGAAGGTCTACGGCGATATGGGCGATTGGCCGAATCAGAGCCGTCTGTCGGCGCTGCACATTCGTCAGGCCTGCGAAGACAGCCTGCGCCGCCTGCAAACCGATCACATCGATCTGTATCAGATGCACCACATCTACCGCCTCGCGCCCTGGGAAGAAATCTGGCAGGCGATGGATTTATTGGTGCAGCAGGGCAAGGTGATCTATGTCGGCAGCAGCAATTTCGCCGGGTGGCACATCGCCAAAGCCAACGAAGCCGCCAAAAAGCGTAATTTCCTCGGCTTGGTCAGCGAGCAGTTGCTCTATAACCTGAACGCGCGCATGGCGGAGATGGAAGTCGTTCCCGCCGCCATCGATTACGGCCTCGGCCTGATTCCCTACAGCCCGGTCGCGGGCGGTTTGCTCGGCGGCGTGCTGCAAAAGATCAGTGAAGGCCGTCGTCACAGCGACAATATGCAGAAGCAGATCGAGAAGTATCACGACAAGCTCGAAAAGTACGAGAACTTCTGCAAGGAGATCGGTCACAAGCCCGCCGACATCGCGCTGGCATGGCTGCTGGCGCAGCCCGGCGTCACTGCGCCGATCATCGGGCCGCGCACGATGGAGCAGTTCGAGGACAATTATCACTCGGTCGAAATTAAGCTCACGCCGGAGCAGTTGAAGACCCTTGACGAAATCTTCCCCGGTCCCGGCGGCCCCGCGCCCGAATCGTTCGCGTGGTAAGACGCTAAAGATCACACAAATTGTTTTGTCGGGGGCGCATCGATCGTGCCCCTACGGTCTATCCAGGCGGAATTTGAAAACAAAAAACGCCCACTTGAACGGTGGGCGTTTTGTCTGCATTGGAATGTGGACAGCGATTAGTCAGCGGCAGCGGTCGAAGCGGCGGGCGCTTTAGCGCTGGTTGTCTCGGCGGGCTTGGACGCTTCGGCAGGCTTCTCGGCCTTGTCGGATTTCTCCGCGTGGTTGTGATCGTGGCCGTTATGATTGTGATCGCCGTGATCCGTCTTGGGCGCGGAGGTCACCGAATTGCGCGAGGCGCTCTTGCTGTCGTTGACGTAAAAGCCCGATCCCTTGAAGATCACGCCCGCTGGCTGAATGACGCGCACGACGTTCTGCCCGGTTTCCGGGTCAGTCGTCAGCGGCGCATCCGAGAACTTCTGGCGATAATCAAAGGTTGTCCCATCCTCGCGACGATAGGTATACACGGGCATTTCGAACACCTCACAAGACGAACTTGGCTGAAATTACCTTGTTATCATACTGCAACTTTCACAGCAGAGTCTAGGTTCAGATGCCAAGTCTGATGGATTTCTTACGCTGATTTTAACTGTTCAGCCCCAGCGCCGATTCCGCGCGCTGGCACAGGTTGACGCCGCCCGCATTCATCCAGGTTGCCAGCGAATCGCTGCTTGACTTGTTCTGGCGCGCGTCGTTGTAGATCGTCGTGCCCCAGACGTAATAACGCTGGGTTTGATTCGGCCATGCGCCATACGGTCGGCTCAGAATCCCCGGCCCGCCGTTGTAGCAGGCCATCGCCAGCCCGGTATCGCCGTCCGAGTAGCCGAGGCACTGATTCAGAAAGCTCGCGCCGCGCATGGCGTTGGTATCCGGGTCGAGTTCGTCCTCGCCCGCCGCAAAATTGAACGGCATCACCTGAAACAAGCCCTGCGCCCCGGCGTAGCTGCTGATTTTGTCGTCCCCGCACGATTCGATCTGCATGATTGTCGCCAGCAGGTTCGGGTCGAGGTTGTACTTCGCGCCCCATTCGGCGAGGCGCTCGCTCCAGTATTCGACGCTCGAACTGAACATCGGCGCGATCTTGCCGCCGCTGTTCGGCACGTCCAGTGTGCGGGGAATCTGGTTGATCGCGCCGTTCGCCGCATTCATCGTCGCGGCCAGCGCGTGCGGCAGCACGATCACCAGTACGAATCCAATCAGCAACCAGCCCGGCAGCAGGCGAACGAAAACGCTGCCCTCCGAGCGCTGTTGTTCTTTTTTCGTTGATCGCGGCTTGGCCGCGTGTAGTTTCTTCGTTTGGACTGCCATAGGGTTCCCGCACTAGTTTACTATGAGCGCTGCATGACTCAAGGTTGGAAATTTGTAACCCATTTAAGGAATCACGGACATAGGCGAGAAATCAGACCTGCCAGGTGACTTTTTACCCCCTCATCCAGCCCGTTTTTGTGGTCGATGCGTAGAACTAAGTGTAGCACTTTTGTTCTAAATTTTCAAGTGTCACAAAGCGCTGATCTCAGTCGTCTTCTTTTACAGAAGTTGGTGAAAAGAGGAACAAACCACTATGAACATCATCGTGATCGGTGCAGGCTACGCAGGCATGATCGCCGCGCTCCGTCTGGCTGGAAAAGCGCGTCATCAGAACATCATCCTCGTTAATCCCAGTGATACGTTTGTGGATCGAATTCGGTTGCATCAATGGGTCGCGGGCGAAGCGCTGCCCACCCGCTCGATCCCCAAGCTGCTGCGCGGCACGGGCATTCAGTTCGTACAGGCGCGCGTGACCGCTATGGATCCAAATCGGCGCGAACTCACGCTGCAAAGCGGATCGGAGACTCGCTCCCTGAGTTACGATCAGCTTGTTTATGCACTTGGCAGTTCGGTTGATACCAGCCTCGTCCCCGGCATCAAGGAATACGCGCTCACGCTCAATCAAGCGGCGGAGATAAAGGCGAAACTGCAAGCAAACCCGCGCGCTCGCGTGCTGATTTGCGGCGGCGGCCTGAGCGGAATTGAACTGTCAAGCGAAATCGCAGAAGCCTACCCACAGCTTTCGCTGACGCTTGTGACTCGTGATCCGCTGGGGGTAAATCTTTCTCAACGTGGACATGCGTATATGTTAGACGCGCTCAAGCGCCGCCATATTACCGTGCGCGAAGGCGTGACGGTCGAGCGCATTACCGCCGATGGCGTCGAGACGACCGATGGTCAGCGCCGCGCTGCTGATCTGGTCATCTGGGCGGGTTCGTTCGCGCCGTCGCCACTGGCACGCGAATCGGGAATTGCCGTCAACCGCGTCGGGCAGATCATCGTCGATCCATATCTGCGCTCGGTTTCGCACCCGGACGTGTTCGCGGTCGGTGACGCTGCGGCTTGTGGTCTGCGTATGGCCTGCGCGACCGCCATGCCCGAAGGCGCGCACGCCGCTGACAACCTCGCCGCGCTGATCAAAGGGCAGCCGCTCCAGCCGTTCCGCTTCGGCTTTGCCGGGCGCTGCATCAGCCTCGGTCGCCACGAGGGAATGCTCCAGTGGGTCAACGCCGACGACTCGCCGAAGGAATCGATTGTCACCGGGCGGCTTGGCGCATTCCTCAAGGAGTTGATCTCCCGTTACCCGACCTTCTCGCTCAACTGGGAATACCGGATGCCCGGCCTGTACTATTGGCCGAAACCCGCCGAGGTCGCCGCGCTGAAACAGCCGTCGGCGCAGCGCGCATAAATGCTTGGCGCGGCTTCGCAGGGGCGTTCCAGGGAACGCCCCCACCCAGAACCCTACTGCTTGGGATGTCAATCCGCCTGAATTTCAGGGTATGCTATGACCATGATGGACACGATCACCTTTGAATCCTATCGTCCGCTGATGTTCTCCATCGCCTACCGGATGCTCGGCAGCGCGATGGAAGCCGAGGACATCGTGCAGGAAGCCTATCTGCGCGCTCAATCCGCCCAGCAGATCGAGATGCCCAAAGCCTTCCTGACGACCATCGTCACCCGGCTCTGCCTCGATCACCTCAAGTCGGCGCACGCGCAGCGTGAAACCTACATCGGCCCCTGGCTGCCCGAACCGCTGCTCACGGCGCAAACACCTTACGACAACGAGTACGAATCGATCTCGATGGCCTTTCTGGTGCTGCTCGAAAGCCTGACTCCGGTCGAGCGTGCCGTCTTTCTGCTCCGCGAAGTCTTCGACTACGACTACAGCGACATCGCCAAAATTGTCGGCAAGGAAGAAGCGGCCTGCCGTCAGTCGTTTCATCGCGCCAAAGCTCACATCGCCGAGCATCGCCCGCGCTTTGAGGCTTCGCGGGAAGAGCATGAGCAGATGCTCTATCGCTTCATGCAGGCCTGCGTCGTCGGCGATCTCGACGGCCTGACCGACCTATTGGCGGAGGAAGTCTTGCTCACCTCCGATGGTGGCGGCAAGGCCAGCACCGCGACTCACCCGATCTTCGGATCTGATAAAGTCGCGCGCTTCTGGATCGGTCTGATGCGGCGGCTGACGGTCAACTTCGAGGTCGAAGTTTTGGAGATCAATGGCCGACCATCCGTGCTGGTGCGTGCGCCGCAGGAATTTGGCGATTCGCTCATTTCCTTCGAGATGGACGCGGGCAAAATCCGCGCCTTCTACGTCATGCGCAATCCCGACAAGCTGCGTCATCTGCCGCCCGCACCATCAGCATAATCAGATGCGAGCTTTCGGGAAGCTACATTTGTGCTGACAAATGTCTGCTTTTTGCCGACTTTGCCTTGCGCCTTGCTCTGTTCTTCTCCACTCGCCGCAACGTGGAGAGGGGCGGGAATGAGGTCGGTTTGTAGAGGCTGTAGGGACGAGACTTGTCTCGTCCGTTGCTTTGCTTTCTCCCCCTCCTTGAAGTCGGCTGAGGAGAGGACATGGTTGAAATTGAGAGAAAGTCTGACGCGCGGATCGTTGGTAGGGGCGGGTCTAAGACCCGCCCTCACGCGGATAAATTCGTCTCGTGACCAGCCCAATCCCAAAAGGTGTCCTTTCCTCAGTTGAAGTCGGGGAAGGGGCGGGGGTAGGGATAATCTTTACCGCCCCTTCAGCAGCTTGAGCAGTGCCTTTTCCTCGTCGTCGAGCGCTTTGCTCCGCAGCCGATATTCCTCAAGCGCGCCGCTGCTGTAACAGTCGATCACGGCGGGATGGATGTAATATTTCCGGCTGATCGTGGGTGTGTTGCCCAACTGCTGGGCGAC
>DASZXN010000192.1:0-8849 GCA_035545875.1 Phototrophicaceae bacterium | reverse complement strand
GTCATAATTGAGGTTACATGACGCAGAATATCGGTAAGATTGAAATCGGCTGGGATACCCCGGAACATACGGTCGTCCACATGACGATGCACGACGGCTGGACGTGGGAAGCGCTTTATCAGGTTAACCCAGTGATCATTGCTATGATGAGCAGCACCGACGAGACGGTGCATCTGCTGATCGACTACATGCACACCAGAACCGTGCCGATGGGCGGTGTGATCATGCACGCGCGCAATATCCTGACGGCTTACCCGCCCAACTGCGACCTGCTGATCATCGTGACACGCAACATGCTGGTGCAGCGGCTCGCCAGCATTTTTCAATCGACCTTTCGCGGGGGAGTCGGCAGCCGCGTTTACAGCGTCACCAGCTACGCGGACGCTGATCGGCTGATCCGCAGCCGCGCCCAGTCGCAACTCAACGCGAGTTAATCCACCACGCTATCGGCTCCGCTCGCAGCAGAATTTCACGCCATTCGACGCATATCGTTCACAGACGCGAATCATACAGGGCGTTCAATTGAACGCCTCTACGAGAACAAAACCTGTGTATTGGAGAGAACGAAGGCGACCACATTCGTAAGGACGCGATCAATCGCGTCCGCCGCTCCCCCTCGTTCAACTCTCCACCGGCAGATCGAAGCCGAACAGACTGCCCCGCCCAAGCTCGCTTTGGAAGTGCATGGTTCCACCGTGCCGCTCGACGATGTTCTTAACCAGATGCAGCCCTAAGCCCGTCCCTTCAATCGCCGAGGCTTTAGCATTGCTGGCGCGGAAAAATGGCTGGAACAAGCGTCCCTGCTGATCTTCGGGGATGCCGAAGCCGCTGTCCTTGACCTCGAAAACGGCACGCCGATCCTTGATCTGAACACAGACTCTGACCGAGCCGCCGTCGGGCGTGTATTTGACCGCGTTGCTGATCAGGTTGTCCAGCGCTTCGCGCAACTGCGGCACATCGACACAGACCAGCACCGCCGCTTCCGGCAGACTCAGACGGATGTTCTGATGCTTGTTGCGGGCGCGCACCTGATTGGTGCTGAAAATGTCGCGTACCAGATCGTTGAGGTCGGCCTGTTCGCAGTCGTTATTGCTTTGCGACGCTTCGACGCGCTGAAGCGAGAGAATGTCGTTGACAATCTTCGACATGCGCCCCGACGCGACTTCAATCGCCTCGACGAACATATGCTGATCGTCGGTGAGTGGCTCGCCGCCATCGGCGATCAGCATTTGTGCGTAGCCCATGACAATGCCGAGCGGATTGCGCAGATCATGCGCGGCGATGCGGATCATGTCGGTCTTAAGTTGTTCGAGATCGCTGACCCGCATATACAACTGATGCAGTTCTTCAAGCTGCTGCTGCGAGAGCTGATAAAGCTGGGCATTGTCGAGCGCGACGGTAATGTGTCCGGCAATCAGGCTGAGGAAATCGAACGCCTCTGGGGTGAACAGCTCTGGGAACCTGGTTTTTAAATTGAGAATGCCAAGCAGACGGTCACGGTGGATGAGCGGAATCGCCATCTGCGCGCGCACGCCGGGGATGTCGTGGACAAACTCAGGATCGTCGTCAAGGACTAGCTGCGGTTCGTGAGTTTGCAGCGCACGATGCACGACTCCATGCGGCGGCTGCCAGACGCTGCCTTCCTTATAACTTCCGGCAGTATGGACGAGCCGCAGATTGTCGCCTTCGAGCAGGCCAATGAAGCCATGCTCCGCGCCGGACGCGCGCAGCGCCGTATCCATTGCAATCGTCAGCACGCTCCTGAAATCGAGCGATTCGCTCAGTTCCACGTCGATGCGACGCAGCAGGGTCAGGCGCTCGATGGTGCTTTCGAGCGTCTCCTCGACCCAGATGCGCTCGGTGATGTCGAAAGCCACACCAATCGCCCCGATCAGTTCGTCGTTGGTGCCGCGCAGCGGCGAAATGCGAATTTCGTAATGCAGGTTGCCAACGGACGTTTCCTGCTCAAGCTCGGTGACGACGTTCTCTCCGGCTAACCCGCGTCGAATGGCGCGCCCGATGTCTTCACCCGGAAAAATCTCGAAGATCGAATGCCCGTTGTAGCGGTTGGGCGCAGAGTTGATGTCGGTCAGCCCGCGCCCTTCGGACATCTGGATGATGCCTTCCCGGTTGGTCATGTAGACGACGACGGGAACATTGGTGATCACGGCCTGAAGGCGCTGCTCGCTTTTGCGGAGAGCGTCTTCCATGTCTTTGCGCGCGTCCAGTTCGGAGCGTAATTCGATTTCCGTCATGACTGATTCGGACAGGTCGGTCAAAATCTGAATCTCTTCCGCCGTCCAGACGCGCGGCTTTTTATCGATCACGCAAAAGGAGCCGACCGCCTTACCGCCCGAAGTCACCAGCGGGATTCCGGCATAAGCGATCAACCCCTCCTTGAGCGTGGACGGGTTGTCGTAGAGCAGCGGATGGTTGCGTGTATCCGCAACGATCAGCGGCGCTTGGGTGGCGACAACGTGCTGGGAGTACAAATATTCGAGCGGCGTCTCACGTTTCGATGCCCAGGGTTCGCCCAACCCAACCTGACTCTTAAAAAACTGGCGGTGATCATCGACCAGCGTAACGGTCGAGATCGGCGCATCGAGGATGCGTGCCGCCAACCGCGTCAGACGATCAAACGCGGGATCAGCAGGCGAATCCAGCAGACTGAGCCGCAACAGTTCCGCGAGGCGGTTCGGGTCTGCCAGCACAGCGGGATCAGCATTGGGCATAGTGAACTCTCAGGATTCAAACCGCAATCATCACTATGATTGAAGCATGAATTTGACGTTTGAACCTTTTAGCTTCCTGAAGTCTTATTCACTTTTTCTGAGCGGCAGCACCAGGTCTTTGTGAAAAGTCGTCAGATCGACCAGATTGCCGCCCGCGTCAATGTAGCACAGGTCTTCGATGCGCACGCCGAAACCGCGCTCCGGGTAGTACAGTCCCGGCTCGATGCTGATCACGTTGCCCGCTTGCAGCACGTCTTTGGACATATGACCGATGCTCGGTCGCTCGTGGATGTTGAGGCCGACGCCGTGTCCTAAACTGTGAACGTAGCCGACCTGAGTCGCCGGGTTGCTGCGCGTGGTCGGGTGGCCTTTGCTCTCGAAATAATCCTGCACCGCTTCCTGCATGATCTTGGCGGGCGCGTTGACGCGGAAGTTATCGACGGCCACGTCGAAAGCATCCATCACCTGTTGATAGGCTTCCTGCACTTCGGGCGCGGCGTAGCCAATCGACCACGTGCGCGTGCTGTCGTGATAGTAGCCGCCACCGATCTCGCGCGGGAACAGGTCAAAGACAATCGCCTGACCGAGCTTGAGCGGCATCTCGGCTTCGCCCCGGCTGTGCGGAACGCCGCCATCGTGCCCCTCCGCGAAGATCATGGCGTCGTCCTCAAGGTCGCGGTCGAGCAGTTCGCGCCGGACGAAACGCTTCACGTCGCCAATCGTCAGCGGCGAACCGTCCCCTTTGACGACAATCTCGCCTTCACTCTGATGTTCACCAATGAAATCCCACGTCGCCTGCAAAACGGCGCTGGTGCGCTCCGCCACCGACTTGATCCGATTAATCTCGTCGGCGTCCTTCGTGACATACGCCTCGTCGAACAGCGTCATGCCCATTTCGCCGACCAGTTGATATCCGGGATACTGTTCACCCACCATGCGCACCAGATCGACGTATTGGTTGATCGTGCCCGCGCCGTACACGCCGACCTTACCACTTTCCAGCCCGATCTTTTGCAGCATCCGTTTCCAGAAAACGACGGTCGCTTTGGGGATGTCACCGTCGAGTGATTTGAGCAGCGCGCCCCAGTCGAATTCGTTGAACGAGTAGGTTTGCAGGCCGCTTTTCGCCCCTTCCTCGATTTCCATCGGGTTGACGACCAGAATCGGGTCGCTGCCGCGCTGCTTGAGGACATAGCCGCCCGTGACCGCCGCGCCGTTGCTCAGGTAGGCGCGCGGCGGATTGCCGTGCTCGTCTCCGGCGACGATGATCGCGTCGAGGCCGCGCTTTTCCATCAGTTTGTCGAGATCAGATTTCATCAGATTCCCTCTTGTGAGCGCCCGAATGTGCTTTCAAGAATTTTAGAATGTCGCGCTGGGTTTGTCGAGCACCGCGAACCGCGTGGCTATCCTGAAGCTGAACTTCAGCCTTTCAGCCAGCACAGATTAAAGGCATCGTCATCATGCGGCGCAGCAAAAATCAAATGTTGGTCGCTGCCGTCGGCGTTCATGACGTACAACTGGTAATGCCCGCTGCCATCCAGCGAACTGTAGCTGATCACCGTGCCATCGGGCGACCAGCGCGCGTTGATGTTCTGCGCGTTGGTACTCGTCAATTGAGTCAGGTTGGAACCGTCGGGCTGGATCGTGTAAAGATTCAGTTGATTGCCGTCCAGCTTCTGAAAGGCGATCCGGCTGCCATCCGGCGACCATGCGACCTGTTTGACTGCCGTCATCGACGTATAAACCGCGCGGGTCGCGCCCGTGTTGACGTTCATGATGACAATGGCGAAGCGCAGCGGGGCTGGACTGCCGACATCCCGGCTCAAGGCGATCTCCTGACCATCCGGCGACCACGCGAGGGAATCATCCAACTCCTGATAGGTATTGATCGCCAGCGGCGACGGATTCGAGCCATCGGCATTAGCGCTCAAAATGGCGTGCCGATCATTGTAATCGCTGAAAAAAGCGATCCGCTTCTGGTCAGGCGACCAGGCCAGCGTCCATACCAACCGCTGTTCCGAGGTCAACTGCTGGAGCGATTTATCAGACACCTGCATCCGGTAGAGATAATTCGCGTAAAACAGCAGCGACTGACCATCGGCGGCGCAGTCGAGCGCGTCGATGCGCCGTTCCACCAGCGCGACGGCGGGGTCGATCAGCGCCTCCGTCTGCTCGCCCGTGAAAACGCTGCTCGGCCTGAGCGCTTCCAGCGTGAAGGTCTTGTGCCCCAGCTCAAAGACAACTGTCCCGACACCCTTCGGCAGATCGCGCCAGTTCGCGGCAATGAGCGCGCATCCCAGCCCCACGAATGCCAGCGTCAGAAGCAGGCTAACGGCGATCAGGCGCAATATGAGAATGCGCAGCATCACGATGCTTTCAGCCAGCACAGATTAAGCGCATCTTCGCCGCGCGGCGGCGCGTAAACGAGATACGGATCACTGCCGTCGGCATTCATCACGTACAGTTGAAAATGCCCAGTCAGGTCGAGTTTGCTGTAGCTGATCAGCGAGCCGTCCGGCGACCAGCGCGGATTGGCGGTCTTGGCGTGATCGTCTGTAAGTTGGGTCAGGTTCGATCCGTCCGGCTCAATCGTATACAGGTCGATGTCCCTGCCGTCGATCTGCTCGAAAGCGATGCGCGAGCCATCCGGCGACCACGCCACTTGATCGAGATTGGCGGTTGTGGTGTAGATCGCCTCGACCTGCTGTGAGGTCAGATCGACAATATTCAGGCTGAAGTGATAGCTTCCATTCACGCGGGCGTTGGCGCTGAAAACGACCCGGCTGCCATCCGGCGACCACGCCAGCGAAGTCGGGTAGAGGCTGCCATCGCTGGTGAGCCGAGCCAAGCCTGAGCCATCGAGATTGATCTGGAAAATGCCGCCGTCTTCGACGTTGATGAAGGCCAGTTGATCGCCGCTCGGCGCGTAGGCCAAACCGAGCGTGTAGGCGATCTCCGAAGGGACAAGCGCCAGCTTGCGGCTGGCGAGGTCGAAGCGCGCCAGACTGATGTGATGCACCAGCAGCGAGCGTCCATCGGGCGCGCAGTCGAAGGCGTCAAAGGTCGGGTTCATCACGTCCAACTGCGACGAGGAGAACAGGTAAGTCAAATCGGCTCCGAAGGCGCTGCTTGACGGCCTGACCGAGTAAATCTCCAAATCCTGCGTCCACAACTCGAACACCAGCGATCCGGTATCGTCGGGAAAGCTGTGCTGCCGCCCCTGCGCGATTCCGATCATGAGTGTGGCGAACAGGACGATCAACCCTGCGCTGATCCGCAGCAGCCACTTGAGCATGAGCCGTTTGCTTGCACCACCGTTTTAGAGACTATACGCCGTTTTCGCCGATTCAGGCTACACTGGCTGCATGAACCGAATGGATGATCTCAACGCCGTTCTGCACGCCCGCGCGACCGAGCATCACTGGCGCGGCGCGGGTCTGCTCTCGATCAAGTCGTTCAGCGGTGGCAGCGCGATCTATCACATCGACGGCGGCACGTTTCGCGTTGACGACGAGCATTTCCTGATCGCCAATCACGGTCAGGAATACGAGATCACGATTGATTCGGACACGCCCGTCGAATCCTTCTGCGTCTTTTTCGATTCAGCGCTGGCGAGCGATGTCCTCAACGCGCTGACGCACTCGACCGAAGCGCTGCTCGATCAACCGTTTGCGCCCTCGTCAGCGATGCTCTTTTTCGAGCGCACCTATCCGCATGATACGCTGCTGACTCCGGCGCTCGATCAGTTCCGGCGGGCATATCCGCAGCGCGGACGCGAAACGGGCTGGCTCGATGAGCAGTATCACTCCCTGCTGAGGCTGTTGGTCAGCGTGCATGAGCGCACGGCGCAAGAGGCCGACCGCCTATCGAACGCCCGTGCCGCGACCCGCGCCGAACTCTATCGGCGGCTGCATCGCGCCCGCGACTACATCAGCGCGACTTACGAGCGTCCCATCGCCCTCAAAGACGTGGCGGCAGTCGCCTGTTTATCGCCCAATCACCTGCTGCGCAGCTTCAAAGCCGCTTTCGGTATCACGCCCTATCAATTCCTGATCGACGAGCGGCTGCGCCAGGCGCGCTGGCTGCTCGCGCACACGGATCGCTCGGTGACAGACATTTGTTTCGCGGTCGGCTACGAGAGTCTCGGATCGTTTAGCTGGCGCTTCAGCCAGCGCTACGGACTGTCGCCGCAGGCCTTTCGGCTGCTCAACCAGTCAGGCGACTAGCTTGCTAAAACCACGACCTTGTAGGGGCACGATATATCGTGCCCTCTTTTCTTTCCTTTGCGCCTTTGCGCCTTTGCGTTGACTCTTTTTCTCTATTTATTGCGCTTGCGCAGCAGTTGAATCACCGCATCGCTGCCGGGGACGAGTTCGAGCGCCTCGATGAAGCTGCTGACGCGATCCAGCGGCGCGAACTTCGCCAACGTGAACAGCCGCTCGTTGAGCGCCGGATCGCGCGCGGCGGCCATCTGGATCACGGTGTAGCGGTGCAAATCAGCGAAGCGCGTTTTGCTCACGACCGACTCCAAAACGGGGTACAAATCGGCGCGGTGATGCTCGACAATCCAGCCGACAATCGCCGTCTGCTCGACCGGCTGATCGCGCTCGACGAAGCGCTTCGCCGCGCCCTCGTAGAGCGCCGCCGGGAAATCCGCCGGAAAGCTCTCCAGCGCCTCGCGGACGACATCGGCATATTCCGGCTTGTAGTCGCTGACGAGCAGCACATACTGGTAGATCGGCTGCCAGCGCTCATAATTCATGAGTAGATGCAGCGCCGTCCGCGCAGGCTCGCCCGAAAAGTCGGACGTGTCGCGGACTTCGCCAAGCAGCTTGACTGCGTACAACTGCGCCAGTTCCACGTCGATCTCGCTGATGCCGACCAGCGCGGCGGTGCGCAGCTTTTGCGCCACGTCGATTTTGGGCGTGGGCGGGATGCCTTCATAAATACTGATGGCGCGTTGATACAGGTCGAGGTCGTCGGGATGGTGAATCTCGATCAGCAGGCGAACGAGCGCCTCGCGCAGCGTCGCCCCGCGATCCTTGTCGATGTTATCCGCGTAGAAATTGAAGCGCTCGTGCAGCACCGAGCGCGCTTTGTCGCCGAGATCGGCGTGTTTGAGCACCGCCAGCGCCTGCTCGACCGAACTGCGCGCGGTCGTCGCGCCAAGCAGTTCGAGCGCCAGCGCCGGATCGCCCGATTCCTTCAGCCGCTCGGAGAGTTCTTTGACACTAGGCATACCAATTTCTCCAGACGAGTCCGCTTGCGCCGCCCGACGTTCAAAACGTCGGGCTACAAAACCCAAGCCTGCTGAAGCAGGCTGACAAATCAGAAACGCCGCTTGCCAGCCGTCTTTAGACGGCTTGAATTCCTAGCCAGAGGCTTCGAGCCTCTGGCGACCTGCGCACCGAGACGATGCAATTTCCGATTAATGTACCGTGCCGAGCGCCTCGGCAAACTGACCAAGCGCCTCGTCAATCTGCGCGGCGTTGACGACCAGCGGCGGAATCCAGCGGATCACGTTGTCGAACGTGCCGCAGGTCAGCAGCAGCAGATTGCGCTCCAGACAGGCTTTCTGGACAGCGTGAGCGGCGGCTTTATCGGGCTTATTGGCCGCGCCGAACTCCACGCCGACCATCAGGCCGCGCCCGCGCACGTCGCCAATGATCGGATATTCAGCTTGCAGTTCCTTCAGGCCATCGAGCAGGCGCGCGCCCTGCTTCGCCGCATTGCCGGGTAAATCCTCGTCGCGCATCACGCCGATGGTCGCTACGCCCGCCGCCGCTGCCAGCGCGTTGCCGCCGTAAGTCCCGCCGTGCGATCCGACCGTCCACTGCTCCATCAGCGCCCGCGACGAACCAATCGCCGAGATCGGCACGCCGCTCCCCAGCCCCTTCGCCATGATCACGATGTCGGGGACGATGCCCGAATGCTCGAAGCCGAACATTTTTCCGGTGCGCCCGAATCCGGTCTGCACCTCGTCGATCACGAGCATAATGCCGTAGTGATCGCACAGGTCGCGCAGCGCCTTGAGGAATCCGGCGGGCGCGGGAACGTAGCCGCCCTCACCCAGAACGGGTTCGATGACGATGGCGGCGGTTTCCTCCGGCGCGGTCT
>DASZXN010000191.1:0-14916 GCA_035545875.1 Phototrophicaceae bacterium | reverse complement strand
GGCGATCTGCACGCGCACATCCTCGGCCTGCTGCCGACGATGCTGTTCCTGAGCGGGCTGGTGGCGCTCAACCAGCAGCGGCGCTGGTGGATCGCGCTGCTGCTGGGCGTGATCGCGGGCGCGATCTATATGACCAACATCTGGGACGTGCTGATCTATGCGCCGCTGGCGCTGATCGTCCTGTGGCTGATCACGCGCAATATCTGGCGCTTCCTGTGGTGGGGCGTGCTGATTGGCATTGGCGCGGGGCTGACCGTGCTGCCGTATATTCCCCATCTGTCACTTGGCGCGGCAGCCAGCATTGAGCTGTGGACAGGCGACCGCTCGCTGCTGGAACCGTTTGTGCTGGTGTGGGCGATCCCGATTGGCTGCGCGGCCTTCTGGCTGTACGGTCGCTACAAGCGCAGGCTGCCGTTCCTGAGCAGTCGCGTGCTTCAGTTCTGCGTGATCCTGCTGATCATCGTAATTTTGATGGCGCTGCCCGCGACGGTGGGCACGACGGCGCTGTGTATTCTGCTGGCAGGCGCGGCGCTGTACCTGGCGTGGCGCGACGATCCGCACCTGCGCTACGTGCATCTGGGCATTGCGCTGATCTTCGGGGTGCTGCTGGGGCTGGAATACATCGTCGTCAGCGGCGACACCGGGCGCATGAACACGGTATTCAAAATCTCGTTCCAGTTGTGGATGTGGGCGGGGCTGCTGATCCCGCTGATCCTGCTGTGGACGCTGCGCCAGCGCCGCTATCTCGCGGCGGCGGTCATGATCCTGCTGGTGGCGGCGGGGCTGCTGTTCCCGTTCTTCGCCATCCCCGCGCGTTTCCAGACCAGCGTCTCGCAGCAGATCACGCTCGACGGCAACCGTTTCTTCGCCAACCTCAACCCAGCGGAAGGCTCGGTCGTCGAGGATCAGTCGATCATCTACTACCTGCGCAGCCACGTCGCGGGTTTCCCGGTGCTGGCGGAGTGGTACGAGACCGAATACAACTGGAACAGCCGCATCTCGGTGCAGACCGGACTGCCCGATATTGTCGGTTGGGGCAATCACATGCGCCAGCAGTATGGCGATCAGCTTGCGCCGATGGTCGATCAGCGCATCAGCGACATGCAGTCGATTTTCACCAGCGACGACATTGATACAATCCGCAAAATGATCAAGCAGTACCACGTTCGCTACATCATTTACGGCGTGCTCGAACGCGCTCACGCCGCCCCCGGCACGAGCAATCTGCTCGAAACGATGGTCGAGGATGGCGAATTGCAGGAAGTCTTCATTTCCGGCAGCTCAAGCGTCTTTGAGGTCGTTCCAAAATGAGCCGCAGCCACCCAGCCGTGACCTTCACGGGCTTTGTGGCGATCCTCGTGCTGTGTTTCTTCGCCCAGCAGCAGTTCGACGCCCAGAGCGCGCTCGGCTATGCGTGGCTGGGCGCGGCGGGCGTGATCGCCTTGCTGCTGATCGCGCCCGTGCCGCAAATCGACCTCGCGGCGCGGCGGGCTGCCAGCTTCGATTTTGCGCGCGGCGGGCGGCGCTGGATCGGGATCGTCGTGCTGGTGATCGGGCTGGCGATCATTGGTCACAGCGCGTTGATGTTTCACGAGGCGCTGAAAGTCTCCGAGAATTTTGGCGATGCGCCCTGGCTCCAGTTCACCGATGGTTTGCTGATTGCCTTCCTCGGCGCGCTGCTGCTGGTCGGGATCGGTCGGCTGCCGCGCCCGGACATCACGATGCTGATTCTGGCGTTGATCGTGGCGCTGGCGTTGTTTCTGCGCACGTATGGGGTCGATCAATACCCGCTCGGCATCTGGTATGACGAGGCGGTTTACGGCCTCGACATTCGTCACCTGTTGAGCGATCCGAGCTACCGCCCGATCTTTCTCTCGGCGGACGTGATCGCCTTCCCGCATTTGCTGGTGTACGCGCTTGGCTACATCCTGTCGAACGGCGCGATTGCCGGAATGCGCGCTGCGACGGCGCTGCTGGCGACCTTCGGCGTGATTATGGCCTATCTGGTGGGGCGCGAACTGCGTGGCAGATGGTTCGGCCTGCTGATGGCGGCGCTGCTGACGGTGCTGCATTGGTCGGTCAATCCCAGCCGGATCGCTTTCCCCGGCGCGGATACAGTCACGTTTACGCTGATCGCGTTTTACGGCGGGCTTCGGATTGTCCGCTATGGGCGGTTGCGCGATGCGCTGTGGTGCGGGCTGGCGGTCGGCGTTGGCGGCTGGTTCTATGGGCAATATCAGCCGCAGGTGCTGGCGCTGGGCGTGTTCGCGCTGGTCGCCTATCCGTTTCTGCGGCGGCGCTGGTGGCGGACGGCGGTGCTGATCCTGACCGCCATTGTTGCCGGGGTGATCATCCTGCTGCCGCTGGAAATTTACGTGATCGACGAGAGCAGCGAATATTTTTCACGCCTGAATCAGGTCTCGATCTTTCAGGAGCAAGACCTGTCAGATATGGGCGTGACCGGCGCTATTCTGCAAAGTACGGTCATCCACCTGGAGATGTTCCATCTGCGCGGCGATAACAACGGGCGGCACAATCTCCCCGGTTGGCCGATGCTCGACCCGGTGACGGGCGCGTTGCTGGTGATCGGGCTGTTCCTCGCCCTGCGCGAATGGCGGCGGCGCGAGCATCTCCTCTTTTTAGCCTCGCTGGTCATCGCTCTGCTCGGCGGCATCCTGAGCCTTTTCTTTGAAGCGCCGCAGTCGCATCGCGCGTTGGCGGCGATAGTTGGCGTGATTTACTTTGGCGCGCTTGGCCTTGAAGGGATGGCGCGGCTGGTCTGGAGCTGGTTCACGAGGCCGAGCGACACGCGCCCGCGAGCTCGGCAGGTGGTGATTGGCGTGGACGCGCTGATCGTCCTGATCGTCATCGGTGGCTGGAATCTCAACGAGTATTTCAATCTGGAACGGACGAACGTCGCATCGTGGAGCGCTTACTCGACCACCGAGACTCTGACCGGGCGTTTTTACGAGTCATACGACAAAAGCACACAGTTTTACGTCTCGCCGCTGATCGGCAGCGACGAGGTGTCGATCCAGTTTGTCGCGCCGGATGCGCAGTCTCGCTCGCATCAACTGACGCTGCCGGACGCTTTTCCGCTGCGCGTTCCGGCGAACGCGCCCGCCGTGATCATGCTCGAATCGAGCGAGAGCGAGTACCTCGACTATCTGCATCAGTTGTACCCGAAGGCGACCTTCACGGCAGTGCATCCGATTGATTACGGCGTCGAAGCTGATCCGAACCAGGTGCTGTTCTACGTGATCGCTCTGAAAGCGGCGGACGTGGGCGCAATCGAGGGGCTGCAAGACGGCTCCGGCGTGATCTACGCGCCGCAGTACGACCAGTACACCTTCACCTTTGCCAGCGGCGCGACCGTCGAAATCGACAACGCGCCGATCCGCAGTGGAACACCGGTCGAATTGGCGGAGGGCAATCACAAGATCGCCGTCGCGCCCGCCGATACCGCGCTGACGTGGCAGTACAGCGGCATCGATCAGGCGGAAAGCGTGCCAACCTACGATCTGTTTCATGGGGCAGTTACGCCGAACGGATTGCTCGCCAGCTTTTACGCGGACGGCAATTTTACGGGAACACCCGCCGCCAGGCGCGTCTATCCCTTCGCCTACCAGTACGTTCACGTCATCCCGATGGATCGCCCCTACAGCGTGCGCTACGACGGCTACCTGTACGCCCCGATCACGGGCGAGTATCAGTTCAGGATTACGGGACGTGACAGCGGCGCGCTCGCCATCGACGGCAAGAGTGTGATCCCGACGACTCAGCCGGATCAGGACGTTGAGGCGTCGCTGACGCTGACGCAGGGCTGGCATCCGGTCGAAGTACGCCATCAGGATTTGACCGGATATACTTACATCTATTTCTCGTGGATCATACCGGGTGGGACAGACTATGTGCCCGTCAGCCGTGATTATTTGTGCCCCGCGCTCAACCTGTGCGCCGCGCCTCCGACCAATTGAGAGAAAGCCATGAACGTTGGCCTGATTTATACCAGCGCAACCGCAGCCATGCTCAAGGAAGCGCCGGAACTGGCCTTCAACCTGTCCGATGCGCCGGAGACGATTGAGGCGGTTCAAACGGCTCTGGAAGCGGGTGGGCATACCGTCATCCTGCTCAACACCGATCCGCAGTTCCCGGCGCGGCTCGTCGATACGCCGATGGACATTGCCTTCAACATCGCTACTGGCTTTTATGGCGAAACGCGAGCGGCGCACGTCGCCGCCATGCTCGATTACCTGAACATCCCGCACACCGGATCGGGCGTGCGGGCCGAAACGCTGCTGACGTACAAGCCCATTATGAAAGCGCTCATGGTCGAGCATGGCGTGCCGACGCCGCCGTTTCAATGGTTTCAGCAAGCCGATCAGCCGCTCGATCCCAGGCTGCGCTATCCGCTGATCGTTAAGCTGCCCGCCGAGGGTGGCAGTTTGGGCATGACGCCGCGCTCGGTCGTCTACAATGAAGCCGATCTGCGCGAGCAGGTCGCTTTGATGCTGCGGAAATATCAGCAGGGCGCGCTGGTCGAAGAATTCATCGACGGACGTGAGTTCACCGTCTCGGTGCTGGGGAATACGCCGCCCTACGTGCTGCCAATTGTCGAGCGGCAGTATTTCGGCGACATCCACATTCAACTCGATGAGCCGGAGCACACCACGCTGGAGTTCTATCGAGGCTTGGGACATACGGCTTCCGAGCCGCTCGAATACACGCCGGTTGACAGCCAATCGGTCGCGCCTGCCGACATCACCGCCGCCCAGCGCGCGCAGATCGAGCGGATTTGCGTGGCTGCCTACCAGTTATTCACCTGCGCGGACTGGGCGCGGCTCGATCTACGCATGGACGACGCCGGTAACTGTTTCATCTTCGACGTGAATCTCGAACCCGCGATTGCGCCCGATTACGCCGTCGCGCGGGCGGCTTACGCCGCTGGTTGGACGTATACGCAGTTGGTCAACACGATTTTGCAGCACGCGGTCGAGCGGTATCCGCAGTTGCGAAAGGCAAATACGCATGGCGCTGACCGGTGAGCGGGTGCTGCTGCGCGCGCTCGAAGAACGCGACCTCGATCCCATCTGGGAAGCCTACAAAGACCTCGAACTTGAATTGATCACCAGCGGGGATTCGCCGCCTGTCTCGGACAAACAGGTCAAAGCCTTCTGGTCAGAGCGCATCGATCACCCTGCCGACGATATGTGGTACTTCGTGATCGAGCCGCTGCCCGGTCAGAAAGGCGCGGGGCAGTTCGCGGGCATGTGCAACTTGCAGGAGATCGATTGGCGCAACCGTCATGGCGAACTGGCGATCTGGATGGCCGCGCGCGATTTGCGCGGCCTCGGCTACGGCACGGACGCGATTCGGCTGCTGCTGCCCTATGCGTTCGAGGTCGCGCGGCTCGACAAGGTGCATCTCGGCGTCTATGACTTCAATGAGGGTGGGATGCGTTCTTACGAGCGCGTCGGCTTCCGCTACGAGGGTCGCCTGCGCCAGATGCTCTACTATCAGGGGCGCTACTGGGACGAGTGGCCGATGCGGATTCTGCGCAGCGAGTGGGAACTGATCTCGAAGCCGCCGTCTGAGGGACTGCGCCCGTATCATCCCGCCGATCAGGAAGCGGCAATCGCGCTGATTCAGCAGTTGCTCAACCTGCCGGACAGCGAAACTGCCCGCGCCCAACTGCGCCGCTGGTGGCGCATGATCGAGCATGATCTGTACGGCTATCAGGTCGCTGGCGCGCTGGTTGGGCTGGCGCTGCTCGCGTCGGAAGCGCCCCGCGTGACGGAGTTGATCGTCAGCGAGGCGCATCGTCAGGCAATGGAACGATTGATCGAGGCGCTGTAGGAGCGCAGTGCGCTGCACCCCTACGGAGATATGCGTGAGTTAATATACCGCGCGACCGCCGGACAGATCGAACACAAAGCCCGTGTTGAAGGTCGCTTCAGGCGAGACAATCCACGCGGCGAGCGCGGCCACTTCCTCGACCGTGCCGAGCCGCCCCATCGGGATCAGCTTCGTCATGTAGTCGAGCATCTCCTGAGCGGTATTCGCGTTCAGCGGCGTGGCGATCACGGCGGGCGCGATCCCGTTGACGGTAATGCCGCTCGTCGCGTATTCCTTGCCGATCCCCTTGACCAGCCCGAAAACGCCCGCTTTTGAGGAGGCGTAGCCTGCCATGCCGGGGTTGCCGTCCTTGCCCCCCATCGATGCCAGCAGCAGGATACGCCCATAACTGCGCGGCAGCATCCGCTGAATGGCCGCCTTCGTCATGATGAACGAACCCGTCAGGTTGATATTCAGCACCCGCTGAAACGTCGCCAGATCGTAATCGACCACTTTGGTCGCGGTTTTGCCGGGGATGCCCGCGCTGTTGACCATCACGTCGAGCCGCCCATGTCGTGCGATAACCCCGTCCAACACGCTGTTGACCTGCGCCTCGTCGGTCACGTCGAGGAGGGCGGTTTCGACTACGAGGCCGTCCGTTTGCAGAGTCTTTTGCGCTTCCGTTAGAGTGCCGTTATTCACATCGGCGAGAATCACGGTTGCGCCTTCACCCGCGAGACGCTTGCCAATGCCCAGCCCGATCCCGCTCGCGCCGCCCGTGACGACAGCGACCTGTCCCTCAAAACGACGATTCATGTCCATAATTCATATCCCTAGTGTATTGGTCGAGGCAGGTTTTAAACCTGCCCCTACCATGAATGCGTGAATTCCGGGTGTTCCGCCTCAATTTCGAGCAGGCGGTTGTATTTCGCCAGCCGCTCGGACTGCTGGATCGAGCCGATCTTGATGTAATCTGCGCCCCAGCCGACGGCGAGATCGGCCAGCCAGTTATCCTCGGTTTCGCCGCTGCGCGCGCTGACCACGACCTGCCAGCCCGCCGAGTGCGCCAGATCACGCGCTTGCAGCGCTTCGGTCAATGTGCCAATCTGGTTGACCTTGAGCAGCAGGCTGTTGGCGGCCTGTAGATCGATTGCGTCCCGAATGCGCGCCGGGTTGGTGCAGAGCAGGTCGTCGCCCAGCACAAGCAGGTCGAGCGGGGCGCGCCGCCTGAAGGCCGCCCAATGCCGCCAGTCTTCCTCCGCCAGTCCATCCTCGACGCTGATGATCGGATACTGGTCGAGCCATTCGAGCAACTGCTCGACCATCTGGTCGCCCGTGAGCGCCGGACTGCTCAGGTGATAGATGCCATCCTCGTAAAAATGGCTCGACGCGACATCAACCGCCAGCGCGATCTCGGCGCGCGGCGCGTAACCTGCATCTTCAATCGCGCGGATCGCCATGTCAAACGCTTCTTCGACGCTGTGGAAGGGCGGCGCGAGACCGCCTTCGTCCGCCGTGAGCAGGCGCATCCCGTAGCGCTCGGCCATCGCGTCGGCGGCGGCCATGTAGACATCGTAGGTCTGCGCCAGTCCGTCGCGGATAGTGTGCGCGCCGACGGCGATCACGAGCAAATCCTGAATCGGGATTTGTCCGCCCGCGTGCTTGCCGCCGCTGTAGAGGTTGATCATCGGGCGCGGCAGGCGCGGCGCGGTGTTCGCCATTGCCGCGAAATGAGCATACAGCGGCTGACCCGCTTCGAGCGCCTGCGCCCGCGCGAAGGCCAGCGACACGGCGAGAATGGCGTTCGCGCCGAGGTTGGCTTTGTTGGGCGTGCCGTCGAGGGCGATGAGCGCCTGATCGAGATCGCGCTGCGCAGCGAAGTCCTGCCCGCGCAGGCGATCATGGATCGCGCTGTTGACGTTGGCGACGGCTTTCAGGCAGCCCTGCCCGCGAAAGCGGCGCGGATCGCCGTCGCGCAGTTCGACGGCCTCGTGCGTCCCGGTCGATGCGCCGGAAGGAACCGACGCCTGCGCGCGCACGCCATTATCGAGTAAAAGCGTTGCGAGAATCGTCGGTTTGCCCCGGCTGTCGAGAATTTCGAGAGCGGAAACGCGTTCGATGCGGCTCATGGAGATAACCTGTCATGGTAGGCCGTGATCAACTGCGGGATGCTTGGCGGCAGATTGGCGATGAGGTCAAGCACAATTTGCTGTTGCCGTTCGCGTTGAGCGGGCGAGAGATATTCGAGTGGTGAGCGCCCGGCGACACGCGCTAATAGACAGGCGAGCGTGTGCCGAACGGCATACGCTTCAAGCGTGGCTGACCAAGTAGGCGAGCCGAGGGCGCTTTGATAGCTCTGCCAGTAGCGCAGCGCGCCCTCGTAGAGTTCGCGGCGGTGATCGGGCAGATAGAGCGCTTTACTGAGCAGATGCGTCAGCGAGAAGCCGAGATCGAAGGCCGGGTCGCCGACGTGAATCACTTCGTAATCGAGGATGATCAGGCGCTCGGCGTCGATCAGCACGTTCTTGGGACTGTAATCGCCGTGAACCAGCGCCAGTTTACGTCCGCGCGTCTCGTCGATCAGATTGTGCAGGAAAGCAGCGGCAGCGGGAACCTGCTCGGCGCTGTAAGCGTAATACGGTTCGAGGCGCAGCGACTCGAAAAAGCTCTGATCGCCAAATGCGGCCTGCGCCTCAACGGGATCGCGCTCAAGCGAGTGATGGATCGCGGCGAGGATTTGCCCGAACTGCTGCATGTAGGGCAGATCGATGTGTCCGGCGAGCAGGCGCGTTTTCCAGTTCTCGTGGGGCAGGGGAACCGCCGACATCGCCAGAATATGCTCGGCCTGATCCTCAAAGACAAAGCGCGGTGTAGTCCCTTTGGGCAGGGCGCGGCTCAACCAGCGCAGACCTGCTGCCTCGCGGTGAATCCGCTCGACGCTGCTGAACCAGTCGGCCTGCACGCGCAGCTTGGCGAGCGCCTGCTTGAGCACCCACTGATCGCCGCTTGCCCGTTCGACCCAAACGGTACGATTCGAGACGCCGCCGCGTAGATTGCGCACGCTCGGCGTTTCGTTTGGCGCGATGTGTCCCTGAACACGCAAATAGTCGATCAGGGCGGCGCTGTCTTCAATATCAAGGGGCATAATAGCTCTCAAAATTCAATTCATATGCTCACTTTGCCCTCATCCCCCGTCCCTTCTCCCTCAGAGGGTTTCTGAAAACTCCCTCGAATGGGCGGTATTTCTCCCGCTTTCCAGAAACGCTCTCAGGGAGAAGGGGGGCAGTCCCGCGCCGTGAGGGAGAGAGATTGAGGGGTGTGGGTGAGGGGTTTCCAACACCCTAATGCTGCGTACCCACATAATAATTGAACGCTAATCCGGGTAGCGAGCAGTCAGACCACCGTCAATCGTGATCTCCGTGCCCGTGATGTAACCCGCCTCGTCGCTGACCAGAAAAGCAACCAGATGCCCTACGTCGTCGGGCGTGCCGATGCGCTTGATCGGGTGCAGGGCGATGACGCGGGCTTCTTCCGCCGCCGGATCGGGCGCTGCGTCGAAGTCGTCGGTCACGCGCCGCGTGCGCACGTAACCGGGGCTGACGGCGACCACGCGCACGTTCCTGTCGCCGTAATCGAGCGCGAGGCTGCGCGTCAGGCCAAGCAAGCCGGATTTAGTCACCGCATACGGGAAATTGCCGTACATCGTCATGGTCGCGTGGACACTGGCGATGTTGACGATCACGCCGCCGCCCCGCGCGATCATGGGCGGGATGGCGTACTTGCTGCACAGCCAGGCGCTGCCGAGGTTCATGGCGAGCGCGTCGCTCCATTCGCGCTGCGACATTCGGGTCGCGTCGTAGTGCATGTCGTTGCCCGCATTGTTGACGAGCACGTTCAGGCCGCCGAAGGCCTGGATCGTCGCGGCAACCGCGCCTTCAATCGAGGCTTCGTCGCGCACGTCGGTGAGCAGGAAGATGGCGCGTCCGCCGAGCGCCACGATTTCCGCGAGCGCTTCTTCGCCGGCGGCGCGATCCAGTTCGGCGAGGGCGACCGCCGCGCCGCGTTGCGCCAGTTGGCGCGCGATCCCCCGGCCTATGCCGCGTCCCGCGCCCGTCACCAAAGCGATTTTTTCGGTCAGGTTCCGTTCCATTATTTTTCTCGTACTGCCGCGTATGGTGATCCTAAACGCCCAATGAGCGTTTGTCCAGAATCGCTTGGAGGCTGGCCGGTAGATTGGCTATGATGATCATTGGATAACGCCAGTTATGGATAACGATTTGGAGCGAAGAATTTTATCGTAGGGGCACGACATGTCGTGCCCCTACCAAGGAAAAACCGGTTCCCGCTGCGGCGTATCCATAATTCACGTTGGATAATGAGGGAGGGGTTCATGCGTAAGTGGATGTTGATACTGCTGTGCTGCGCGCTGCTGATCGGTGGCGGGAGCGTGCTGGCACAGGAAGCGACACCGCAACCGACCTCTGAAGCAACCGCCGAAGTGCAGCCGCTGCCGACCGTGTTCCTGATCCTGATGGAGAACCACAACTGGAATCAGATCGTGGACAGTCCGTCCGCGCCGTACATCAACAACACGCTGCTCACAATCGGCGCGCACGCGGAACAATACTACAATCCGCCCGGCCTGCATCCGAGCGAGCCAAACTATCTCTGGCTGGAGGCGGGGACGAACTTCGGCATCCTGAACGACGCTGACCCGGTGATCAATCACATCGCCTCGACCGCGCACCTGACGACGCTGCTCGATGCGGCGGGCATCTCGTGGAAGGATTATCAGGAGAACATCGACGGCAAGACCTGTCCGCTCGGCAGCTACGATCACTACGGCGCGAAGCACAACCCGATGGTCTTTTTCGACGACGTGACCCATAACGCCGACCGTAGCTCGGCTAACTGCATCGCCCACGTGCGCCCGTACACCGAGCTAGCCGACGATCTCGCCAGCGGTAACGTCGCGCATTACAACTTCATCACGCCGAATTTGTGCGACGACATGCACGACTCGCTGGGCTGCCCGACGACCAACAGTCTCAGGAACGGCGATACCTGGCTGGCGCAGGCGATCCCACCGATCATGGCATCAGCGGCTTACAGGACGAACGGCGTGATTCTGATCACGTGGGATGAAGGCGAGGGCAGCGATGGCCCGATTGGGATGATCGTGCTGTCGCCGTTTGCCAAACCGGGTTACGCGAACTCGATCCACTATACGCACAGTTCGACGCTGCGCACGCTGGAGGAGCTGTTCGGCGTGCGTCCTTTCCTCGGTGACGCGGCGAAGGCGACGGATTTGCGTGATCTGTTTGTGACTATGCCCTAAAAACACAAGAAAAGCATCAACGCAAAGGCGCAAAGGTTAAAAGAAAGACGCAAAGAGGGCGTTCCATGAAACGCCCCGACAAAATAACATCTGCTTTGCTTACTGATGCTTGGGATGCTCACAGGTGGCGGCGTCCCAGGCGCAAACACCACCCGGCGCGGTCACACACTGTTCGACCGGGCCGCCGCAGGTGGAGCAGCTTCCGCAGCTTCCCCAGCCCGTGTCAGTGGCGTTGAGCGAGGTCGCCAGCGGCGAAGGTGTCGAGATCAGCGCGGCGGTAGCGGTCGGAGCCGGAGTCGTCGGCGCGATATATTCGCCCAGTATCCGGATCGGAATCCGGATCAGATAGGTCACGTCCGATTGCCAGAGTGCCTGACAGTAGACCTCCTGCCCGGCCTGCGTATTCTTGCAGCCGATGTAGCGCCCGCGTTTGTCGAGCGCGGGCGGGAAAGGATCGCCTTCGACGGTTTCAAACTGCTGCCAGACGACCTCGCGCGGCATTCGAACTTCAAACCAGAGCGTATCGTTGCTGTGAACTTCCAACTGCGGCGCGAGGGTCACGCAGTCGTCGCCGAGTGTGAGGATTGGGTAGTTGATGGACTCTTCCTGCGTCGCCGAGGCTTCGGCAGTCGCGGCAGCAGTCGCTGCTGTTGTCGCTTCAGGAGTCGCGGCGCTGGCATCGGCTTCGACCAGACTGCACGTCTGATGAAAAACTGAGATCAGCAGCACCGTTTTCTGCGCAGTGGGCGAGGAAGTGCCGCCCTGGCCGAGCACAAACACGGTCGAAATCAGCAGCACGCCCAGCACCAGAGCGATGGTTATCTGACGACGCATACAATCCCCTTCTGTGATTCTGTGATCGCAAAGCGAAACCGGCACTTAGCCGTGTAGATATTCTACATGGAACCTGTCACTGCGCTGAAGATTGAGCGCGTCGATCTCGCGCGGATCATCCGGCATCAGGTCGAGCATGTTGTCGTACCAGTGAACATTGCCATCCGTCCAGACGAATACGCCTTTGGCCGGACGTTCGGCTTCCAGCAGAACGCTGTTCCCCTGATAGGTGAAGCGGACTTCGGGATCGGGCAGTTTCAGGTACTTGAACGGCTCCGGCCAGAGCGCCGCCCGCGCTTTGATCTCTCCGCCCGCGATCAGCGTAGCGCTCAAGACACTGGTCTTGAGCGGATCGAACTCCGCCGCGCCTAACTCGGTCGCGCGCGCCGCGTTCAACTGGACGACGCGCTCCGCGTGCAGGACTTTTTCGCCGTCGAGCGTCCACCAGTCGAGCAGGAGGGTCGCGTCGAAGGCCGCGCCATCGTTGACCACCCAGATCGCCGCGTGACCATGCTCGTAGGCCAGTTCGAGCGCCAGCGGCGCGAGCGCGCGGCGGACGACGTAGTAGGACGGCTTCGGGCGCGAATACCAGTCGATCATGGCCCAACTGGTGACCGGCCAGCAGTCGTTGATCTGCCAGACGAGCGCGCCCGCGCTCGGCGAATTCGACTGGCCGTTCCAGCGCCGCCGCCAGCCACGAAGCGCGGAGGCGAGCGCTTCGGCCTGTACCAACTGCGTCGTGTAGATGTAGCGGGCAAAGTCACTGGTCGGCTGGAAGTTGTCGGCGATGTAAACGGCCAGCCGTCGATAGCCGTCGCTGGCTTTGTTGTGGAACTCGAACGTGCGGCTCTGCGGGGAGCGCTCGTCAACGGGCAGCACCGCTTCGAGCGTCGGCAGGAGCGGCGCGGCTTCCATGCCGAACTCGCTGATGAAACGCGCGCCAAAACGCGGATAGTCCTGATATTTGGCCGACTGCCCGTGCCAGATGTCCCACGTATGGCGGTCGCCAATGGTTTGATCCTGCACGTCGCCGTTATCCGCCGCGCTGTAGGGGCTGCCCGGCCAGTAGAGGCGCGTCGGATCGAGCGCCGCGCAGACTTCCGGCAGCAGTTGCTCGTAGATCAGGCGGGCAGGGAACCTACTGAAGTCCGCGCCGACGGTTTCGTCGAGCGGCACTTCGGGATGATAGAGATTGAGCGACTGGGCAATCGAGTAATCTTCGTTGTTGCCGCACCAGAGCGCCAGGCTCGCATGATGGCGCAGCCGCCGGACATTGGCTTCGGCCTCGGCCTTGACGCTCGCCATGAACCAGTCGAGCGCCGGGTAGAGCGCGCAGCCGAAAGCGAAATCCTGCCAGACCAGCAGGCCGAGTTCGTCGCACAGGTCGTAGAACAGATCACTCTCGTAGATGCCGCCGCCCCAGACGCGCAGCATGGTCATGTGAGCTTCTGCCGCGCGTTCGAGCAGGGCGCGATACTGCTGGTCGCTGGCGCGGGGCAGGAAGTTGTCCGCCGGAATCCAGTTCGCGCCGCCGCAGAAGATCGCCTTGTTGTTGACCTCGAACACGAACGACGTGCCGCTTTCACCCGCGACGGGTTCCTGCGCCAGCCGCAGGCGCCGTAAGCCGAGCCTCTGCTCGACCTGATCGAGCGTTTCACCCTTCGCTTGCAGTTCCGCGACGAGCCGGTAGCGCGGCTGCTTGCCGTGACCATTCGGCCACCACAAATCAGGATGCTGGATGGTAAAGGTGTAGGCGGCGGTCGATCCCTGCACCGGGACGTTGGTCTGCACGATGATTTGATCATTGGGATTGTAGAGCGTCAGGCGGAGATTGTCCGCGCCCGCACCGTCGATTTTGATCTGCGCGGGTAAGGTCGCTTGAGTGAGTGAGACGCTCACATCGACCGGGCAGTCGATTTCGCGGATACGCGCATCGTAGGCTTCGAGGCGCGCTTCGCGCCAGATGCCCGCCGTCAGCAGGCACGGCCCCCAGTCCCAGCCATAGTGATACTGGGCTTTGCGCACGTAAACGCGGCTTGAATCGCCGTTCCAGAGCCGGGCTTGCCCATACTGGGCTTCGCGTTCCTTGCCCTTGCGCATAGCGGATTCGAACAGGATGGCAAGCTGATTACCGCTGGCTTTCAGGTGATTCTTGACGGCAATGCGCTGCGGCACGAACATATTGTCGCTGGCGAGGATTTGCGCGCCGTTCAGCCAGACGGTGGCGAAGGTGTCGAGGCCGTCGAAGCACAGATCGACGTGCGGCGCGTCAAGCGTATCTGCTGGAACATCGAAGGCGCAGCGATAGAGCCAGTCGGCCTCGCCCACCCACTGCACCTCGTTCTCGTTCATGCCATAGTAGGGATCAGGGATTTTCCCGGCAGCGAGCAAATCCTGATAAGTCGTGCCGGGGACGTTCGCCGCGATCCACTCGCCCGAATTGAAATCCGGCGGCGCGGACTCGGCCTGCTTCATCTGCCAGTTGGCGTTGAGAACGATTTTCTGCATCGGCTAGCTCGCTTTGGTGGAAAGGTCGCGGACGCGCCTTTTATACCGAGCAGCGCTGAGATCGTCAAGCGCAGGGAAATAAATTGACCATTTGTTCTAGTGATGCTATAGTTGATTTGCTTTGAATCTGTCTATTTGAGGAGTGAAGGCGCATGTTCACGGAATGTATGCCGAACCTGTACTGCAAGGACATTCAGGCTTCTCTGAGCTTTTATCGCGATTTACTTGGGCTTCGCCAGACCTATCAGTTTCCGGCGACGGGCGTTCCTGAACACGTCGAATTCAAAATTGGCGACTCGTACATTGCCATCTCGTCACCGCAAGGACTGGAGAGCCATCACCTGCCTCCGGCGACTTATGGTCAATCGTTTGAGCTGGCGCTGCACGCGCAGGATACCGAC
>DASZXN010000190.1:0-7691 GCA_035545875.1 Phototrophicaceae bacterium | reverse complement strand
AGGAATTACGGATTCGTCGTATATCATTTCGGTACAACCAATTAATTATTTGATATGCCGAAAGTATATTACGAATCTTACCCAAATTCACTTCATAGTGTTCACAGATAGAAATGCGCGTCCGACCGCCTGTCTTTCCGCCTTTTCTGCGGTTGTCCGCCTGTAAAACCGCCACTTTTCCGCCTGTATCTTCCGACTCATCCGTCTCTCAAATCGACACAATCCGCCCTAGCCATTTAATTTTCGTCCGATCCAATCAAAAAGGACGTGCCGGTTGCCCAGCACGTCCTCCCACGTCCATCTAAACAAGCGCCCTACGCGATAGTCACGTCCTCGCACAGGTACACATCCTGAATCGCGTTCAGCAGCGAAGCGCCTTCGCTCATCGGTCGCTGGAACGCCTTGCGCCCGCTGATCAGCCCCGTCCCACCCGCGCGCTTGTTGATCACCGCCGTCTGCACCGCGTCGGCGAAGTCGTGCTCGCCGCTCGCGCCGCCGCTGCTGATCAGTCCCGCGCGACCCATGTAGCAGTTCGCCACCTGATAGCGCGTCAGGTCAATCGGGTTGTCGCTCGTCAGTTGGGTGTAAATGCGCTCGTCGAGCTTGCCATACGACGAGTTCCCCGTATTCAGCGCCTTAAACCCGCCGTTGACCGTCGGCAGCTTCTGCTTGATGATGTCCGCCTCGATGGTCACGCCGAGGTGATTGGCCTGCCCGGTCAGATCAGCCGCCGTCTCGTAGTTGATCCCGTTGACCTTGAAGGCATTGTTGCGCATGTAGCACCACAGGATCGTCGCCATGCCGAGTTCGTGCGCGCGGTAGAACGCCTTCGACACCTCGACCAACTGGCGCGTGCTCTCTTCCGATCCCCAGTAGATCGTCGCGCCGATGGCGACCGCGCCCATGTCCCACGCCTGATCGACCTGCCCGAACATGACCTGATCGAACTTGTTGGGATAGGTCAGCAGTTCGTTATGGTTGATCTTGACGATGAACGGGATTTTGTGGGCATACTTGCGTGCGACCGCGCCGAGCACGCCGAAAGTCGAGGCGACGGCATTGCAGCCACCCTCAATTGCCAGCTTGACGATGTTCTCTGGGTCGAAGTAGGCCGGGTTCGGCGCGAATGACGCGCCCGCCGAGTGCTCGATGCCCTGATCGACGGGCAGAATCGAGACGTAGCCGCTCCCACTCAGCCGCCCGTGATTGTAGAGCGCGGCGAGGCTGCGCACCACCTGCGGCGTGCGATCCGAGTTTACCCAGGTGCGGTCGAGAAAGTCCGGCCCCGGCAGATGCAAATCGTCTTTGGAAATGGTCTGACAGGTGTGATTGAGCAGCTCGTCAGCCTCGCTGCCCAGCAGCTCGGCGATTTTGCCGATGTCATAGGTCGTTTCGGATGCAGCTACAACCATTGAAATCTCCCTAGTCCGTTTGAGGGACTATCTATACCATGCGTTTGATCATTCATTCTAGCGCGGAGAATGCGAAATCACTACCGTTTTGAGACGATCTTCCCGTTATACTGGTAATGTTTGTCATCTCCTGGAAGAATCGAACTGACCGTGCTTGAGAAGTCTTTGCAGCAAGCTGCGCAGCGTTTGCCCTGGCTTTTTCCCGCCGATCCTAGCCTGACCACGCCGCAGCAGCGCCAGAAACGCCTGCTCAACATCCTCCTGATCCCGGTACTCGCCGCGCTGGTTTTCCTGTTCAACTGGAGCGGTACGGACACCGGCTACCTGATCTACTGCCTGCTCAACCTGCTGGGCGTGATCGCAGTTTATCTGCTCAATCGCGCCGATCACTATCTGGCAGCGGCGGTCACGCTCTCTACGCTGGTTTCCGAGACTGCGTTCGTCAATTATTTCATTAAGGCCTACGCTGACGCGCCCTCGCCAGAGATCAGCATCATGCGCGTCATGCCTGCGCTCCTGATTGCCTATCTGCTGCTGCCGCTGCGCTGGATGCTCTGGTTCGCCGTCATCAACATGATCGCCATCATCGCTTCCGGGCTGATCGTCCACAACGTATCAGCGCTGCTGGTCACGACTTTCTATTTCACCCTGATCACGACCGCGCTGATGGCAATCGCGGCCTTTTCGCGCAGCGGCTACATCAGCCAGATTGAAAAGCAGACGCGTGATTTGGCCGAAAACGAGGAGCGTATTCGCGGTCTGCTCGAAGCCACCTTCGAGACGATTGTCATTCAGAAAGATGGCATCATCCTCGACGTGAACCCCGCCGTCGAAGACCTGATCGGCTACAAGCCGGAAGAAGTCATCGGTCGCCCCGCCTCGGATTTTGTCGAGCCGCCTTATCACGCACTGCTGACGGCGCAGGCCGAAAGCCGCAGCACCGATCCCTACGAGGTTGTCCTGCGCCACAAAAACGGCGCGGCGCTCCACGCTGAACTGCGCGGCAAGAACCAGCATTATCGCGGTCAGCCCGTGCGCGTCGTCGCCGTCCGCGACATCACCGAGCGCAAACACCGCGAGGAACTCACGGTCGAGCGCGAGAAAGTCCGCGTGCTGCAAAAATTCATCGGCAACCTCTCGCACGATTTGCGCACGCCGCTCACCGTGATCAACACCAGCATCTATCTCATTGACCGCCTCGCCAAAGAACCGGATCGCCAGCATCACCAGATCGACGTGCTACAGGAGCAGGCCGTCCACATGCAGCACTTGCTCGAAGAACTGATCACCATGTCGCGCCTCGACAAAGCGGATACCAGCGATTTCCGCTTCTTCTGGATCAACATCAACGATCCTATCCGGCAGGTCGTCAGCGATCAGCAAAATCTGGCGCTGCGCAAGGAACAAACGCTCACCTGCCAGTTTGCCGACAAGCTGCCGCAAGTCCTGCTCGACGTGGATCAGTTCAAGCTGGCGATGAAACACCTGATCCTCAATGCTCTGAGCTACACGCCGGAAGGCGGCAGCATCTACGTGGAAACGATGGTTGATCCGGTCAACGTGCTGGTGCGGGTCAGCGACACGGGTATCGGCATCGCGCCGCAGGATATTCCGCATATCTTCGAGCATTTTTACCGGGCAGACCCGGCGCGCGGCGCGGACGGCGGCACCGGGATCGGCCTGACGATTGCCAGACGCATCATCGAAGCGCACGGCGGCACGATCAAGGTGGAAAGCCAGCCCGGTCAGGGCAGCACCTTCACGATTCTACTGCCGCTGCCGCCGCCGTTAGTCAGCGCTTAACGGTGATGCAGTCGTCCCAGTGCCAGCGCTGGGTTAACGCCACTTATCGAGAACGATTTTGAGCGATAATTTTACCGTAGGGGCACGACACGTCGTGCCCTTACAAGGAAAAAACTGTTCCTGCTGCGGCTTTTCCATGACTCGTGCTGTGTTCCTGTTTCCCGGTTGAAAATCAGTGAGGCTTCCCCTTGACCCAGCCTGATCGGGAGCGCGTTTCTTACGGCACGCTGGCGCGGCTGTTTCTGCGCCTGAGCGTGACCGCCTTTGGCGGGCCAGTCGCGCATATTGCGATGGCCGAAGACGAGATCGTCACGCGCCGCCACTGGCTCACCCGCGAGCATTTCCTCGACCTGATCGCGGCGACCAACCTGATCCCCGGCCCCAATTCAACGGAGGTCATGATTCACGTCGGCTACACGCTGCGCGGCATCCCCGGCGCGATTTTGAGCGGCCTGTGTTTCATCCTGCCGACTTTTTTCCTGACACTCGCGCTGGCTGTGCTCTACGTCAGCAGTGGGACGATCCCGGCGGTCGAAGCGCTGCTCTGGGGTATCAAACCCGTGATTATTGCCATTATCGCTAACGCGGGCTATCGGCTCGCGCCGAGCGCGCTCAAATCGCTGCTGCTCTGGCTGACCTTCATCGGCGCGATTGCCGCGATCCTGCTCGGTGTCCCTGAAGTGATCGCCATGCTCGGCGCTGGCCTGATTTTCGCCGTGATCGAGACGCGCGACCGTTTGCCATTGATCTCGTCCGGCCTACTGCTGTTTCAGCCGTCCGTCCTCGCTGCTGGGGCGCGTGCCAGCGCTTTCGACGTGTTCTTTTACTTCCTCAAAATTGGTTCGGTCTTATTTGGCAGCGGCTACGTGCTGATCGCCTACATCCAGCAGGATTTGGTCAGCACGTTCAAGTGGCTCAGTTCGCGCGAACTGCTTGATGCGGTCGCCATCGGACAAGTCACGCCCGGCCCCGTTTCGACGACGGCGACGGTCGTCGGCTACATCGTCGCGGGATTTCCCGGCGCGTTCGCCGCGACCTTCGGCATCTTCCTGCCTTCGTTCATCTTCGTGATTCTGACCGCGCCCCTGATCCCGAAGATGCGCCGCAGCCCCTTCATGAGCGCCTTCCTTGATGGTGTCAACGCCGGGGTGATCGCCGCCATCCTGATCACGGTGGTGGGGCTGGCGGGCGAGGCACTTCAGCCCTATAACGGCGTTAATTTGACCAGCGGAGTCGCGGTCGTGCTCGGCGTGGCGGCTTTCGTCGCGCTGATTCGCTTCCGCGTCAACGCGACCTGGCTGATTCTCGCAGGCGCGCTTGTGGGACTGTTTGTTCAGCTTCTGGTCAGAGGATAAAGGATGTAGGGGCGCAGCGTCCTGCGCCCTTCTCCTGATGATGGCTCTTACGCCAGCGCGACAACCTCGATCTCGACGATCAGGTTGAGCGGCAGTTTGGCGACCTGAACGGTCGAGCGCGCTGGCGGCTGACTGCCGAAGAAGCTGGCGTAAATCTCGTTCATGGCCGCGAAGTCGTTCATGTCGGTCAGAAAGACGGTCGTCTTGACGATCTTGTCGAGGCTTGACCCCGACGCTTCAAGGATCGCCTTGATATTCTCGAACACCTGGCGGGTCTGCGCCTGCACGCCGCCTTCAATCGGCGTTTTCGTGCCGGGGACGATCCCGCCCTGCCCGGCGACAAACACGAATCCGTTGGCGACAATCGCCTGCGAGTACGGCCCGACAGCGGCAGGCGCTTTGTTCGTCTGAATCACATCACGGCTCATGAGCTTCACTCCTGTCCATTGGTAGAGTGCTAATTATGGCTTTCACGACGACGGCTCGCAAAGGATCGCGCAGTCCGCGAGCGCGAGACGGTCACACTTACTGCCGGGATGTCTCGATACCTTGCGAGTCAGCGATTCCTTCGCTATAGGCGTTGGGGACTGAATTGAGTTAAGGACGACAGCAGGTTGTCCCGTTACACGATAGCGCGGTGCCGGTCTTGGCTGACAGACGGTTTGAAATAGTCGCTCGCTCCGGCTATAATACGTTCTATTGAGCGAACGGTTCAGAGCGGGGGCAGCCATGAAAAAGCTGATCAGTCTGGCAATCGGGTTCGGCATTGGCGCGCTGATCGGCGCGGTGCTGGTGGTGATGTTCGCGCCCGTCTCCGGTGAGACGCTCGTCAAGAACCTCAAGGAAGGCTATGCCGAGACGATGGAGGAGGCGCGTGACGCCGCCGAGAATCGCCGTAAGGAACTCGAAGCTGAACTCAAAGCGCGGCGCGGCGTGCCAACGAAGGCCATTCAGAAAGCTCGGTAGACGCCGCTCACGTATCTGAATACTTGGATTGGTGAGCCGATCCATTGAATGCCTTAACAGCGTCTCGACCCTATGCTCTCGCGTGTGAACCCGTTCGCAATCACTCGCATGGGGGTGTGCGTCCATTTTACTTACACCAACTGAATCGGGCGGGAAATCTGCGCGGGGGTTTGTCCGGTAAAGCGCTTGAGCGTGCGCGTCAGGTGCGGCTGGTCGGCGTAGCCGAGTTGATAGGTCACGTCGAGGATCGGCGTGCCGTTTTGGAGCAGCGCCATTGCCTGCTGCGCCCGTTCGATCTGCTGGATGCCTTTGTAAGTCAGTCCGGTCGCGTGCAGAAAGCGCCGCCGCACCGTCCGCGCCGAGACCTCCGGCGGTTGGTTGTTGAGGACGGCGTGAACCAGCGGATCGCGCACGAGCACTTCCGCGCGCACCAACCGCGCGACAAACGCCTCGACATCATCGACACCGGGAAATTCCCACGTCGAGCCGTGCAGCCAGAACGTTTTGCGCGAGCCTTCGGGCAGGGTTACAGTGCCGTCGAGCAGATGGGTCACGGGGAGATTGGGCATGAATGCGCCCAGCTTGAACTTGATCACGCGCCATTCCGTGCCTTCGGGATGTACCTTCGGCTTGGCGCGCGTCAGCGGCCCCTCGACCGAGATCGTCACCTGGCCGCCGCGCCGGAGCAGCAGCAAGTCCCAGCGCGTGTCGGCAGGGCAGATTGGACGATATTCGCTGTACGCGCCGCCATGCCAGATCATTTCGACGTAGGCTGAATCCGAGGCGCGGCCTTCCATGACGAAGCTCATGCCGCTCTCCGGCTTACAGCGGGCGGGCGAAGCGCGCAGCGGAGCGCGCTTTGGCTTTGGCGGCGACTTCCTCGCGGCTGCGCGGTGGGGCACTCGTTTCGAGCGAATCGAGCAGGCTGCTCGAAATCAGCGCGATGGCATCGACGGCAGCGTTGAAAGCCGCTTCGTTGGCCTTCGACGGCTTATTGAAGCCGCTGATCTTGCGGACGTATTGCAGCGCCGCTGCGCGAACTTCTTCCTCGGTGGCGGGTTCGTCAAAGTTGAACAGCATCTTGATATTGCGGCACATAGTTTTACTCCTGATCCTTCATGAATCGGCGGACTGCGTCAGCACAGGTTTAATATCGACAACGGGTGTGCCGTCAATCGCTTCGATGGGCGCAATGCGCAGTTTTGTCCCACTAATCTCCAGCACCGTCACGCGATGCAGGCCGAGCGGATTTGGTCGATCCGGCGAGCGGGTAGCGAACACGCCCGTCAGCGGATTGGTCGCCTCCGAGCGTGGATGCACCTTCAGCACGCTCCGATCCGCCTGATGCAGCCAGGTAATCACAATGATTGCATCGCCTGCCGCCAGCCGATCCAGCGCTTCCACGTACTGGGCATCGACTTCGAGCCAGGCTTCCGGCGCGCCTTCATAACCCTGACGCGGCGCATTTTTGCGGCTGGTCAGGGGTGAGTGGATCACGCCAATTGGGATCAGCGTGTAAGCGTCGCGCATCGAGCTATCCGCCGAGTTGATCGACGATCTTGGCGATGCGGCGAGCGCGGGTATCGGCGGCTTTGGCCTCGTTGACCTGTCGGACGAATTCCTTGCGCACAGTGAACGAGGCCGCATCGAAAGCTGCCCGCGCGCCCGGTTTGGCCGCCAGCGCCGCTGCCAGATCGTCAGGGATTTCGACCGTGCGCGGCGCGGTATCAAGTTCGACCGCCACTTCGACCGGATCGCCCGCCTTGAGTCCGGCAGCTTCGCGGTTGGCGGCACTCAGGGAGATCATCGGCATTCCGCTGACGGTGCCGACGGTCATCACGTAGCTGAAGCTGCCGTTGAGTGTGACTTTGAGGCGCGGCTTCTTGCCCGCGTTCAACTGCGCCATCACCTCGTCGGGGACGCGCAGCCCGGTTGCGTTGCCGCCGGGGTCTTTCAGGAGGGTCGTTTTAAAGCTGATTGTCATCACAAAGCCTGCTGAATTCGTTCGTTACACGTGTTTCTGATCTTACTCATCTTTCGATCTTCAACAAGACAGGGGACAATGTATCCCCTGTGCTGTATGCGTGGAATCGGTTGTTTTGTGATGGATCGGCGGCGCTTATTTGTGCTCGACGGCGTAGATCAGCCCGACGAC
>DASZXN010000189.1:0-19963 GCA_035545875.1 Phototrophicaceae bacterium | reverse complement strand
CGCTCCGACGTTTCGGCGTTAAGCGGGGCGGAAACTTTTTGGTCAGCGATGATCAGCCCGTCACGGAGCATGATCACGCGATTGGTGTGACGGGCGATCCAGGGATCGTGCGTCACGAACACAGTCGTGATGCCCTGCTCGCGGTTGAGCGATTGGAAAATCTGCATGACCTCGCTGCCGCTGCGGGTGTCCAGGTTGCCCGTTGGCTCGTCCGCGAGGATCAGCGACGGCTCGTTGACCAGCGCCCGCGCAATCGCCACGCGCTGCTGCTGACCGCCCGATAGCTCGCTGGGCAGGTGGTTGAGACGATTGCCGAGGCCAACACTTTCGAGCGCGTCCTTCGCGCGGTTCGCGCGGTTGCCGCCTCCGGCATAGAGCAGGGGGAGTTCGACCTGCCGCTGCGCGGTCGTGCGCTTGAGCAGGTTGAAGTTCTGAAAGACGAAGCCGATTTTCTTGTTGCGGATTTTCGCCGGATCGTGCTCGTTGAGCTTCGATACATCGGTTCCGTCAAGGTAGTAGACGCCGCTGGTCGGCTGGTCGAGCGCGCCGAGGATGTTCATCAGCGTCGATTTGCCGGAGCCGGACGGCCCCATGATCGAGACGAACTCACCCGACTTGATTTCCAGGTCGATGCCCTTGAGCACCTGCAAATCGATCTCGCCGACCTTGTACGCTTTGGTGATCCCGCGAATGTCAATGACGGCTTCGCTTGTATTCATCATGTTGTCATTCATGATTGTTTCCCTCTCGTTAGTCGCCTCTCACGAACTGCCCCTGCTTTTCTCCCCCTCCTTGAAGTCGGCTGAGGAAAGGACACCTTTTGGGATTGGGCTGGTCACGAGACGAATTTATCCGCGTGAGGGCGGGTCTTAGACCCGCCCCTACCAACGATCCGCGCGTCAGACTTTCTCTCAATTTCAACCATGTCCTCTCCTCAGTTGAAGTCGGGGAGGGGGTCGGGGGGTGGGGTCTGTTTTAACTACCACGTGACCCGCCGCCACCGTTCCCACCGAAGTTACCGCCGCTCGGAGGCCCACCGGCGCCACCGCTCGGAGGCCCACCCGCGCCGCCGCTCAGTCCACCGAGCAGACCGAGACCGTTCTGCTGGCTCGTGCTGCTGCTGCCGGACGAGGCGGTCGTCTCGATGACAATCGTCTGACCGACGCTCAGGCCGCTGGTGATGACGCTTTCGCTGTCGGTCGTCGCGCCAAGCGTGACCGCCGTATCGGTGTAGACGCCGGGAGCCGTTTCGACCTTGACGGTCGATTGCCCGGTCGCCGCATCGGTCGTGATGAAGCGGCTCGGAATGACGATCACGTTGCTCTCGCTGTCGAGGATGATGTCCGCGACGGCGCTCATGCCCGGTCGAACCGCCGCGCTCGTGTTGTCGAGCGTAACTTCCACGTCGTAGGTGACGAGGTTATTGCTGGTCGTCGGCACGGGGTCAATTGTCGTGACCGTGCCGGTGAGACTGGCGTTGTCGAGCGCCGCAATCGTCAGATCGACCGACTGGCCGACCGCGAGCTGGGTAATATCCTTCTCGTCCACCGAGAGGGTGATCGTGTAATGGCTGGTGTCGAGCAGGGTGATGCTGCCGCTCCCCGGCATCGCGCCGACGGTGAAATCAACCGCCGCGACCACGCCATCAAACGGGGCGACGATTTCGGCGTCACTCTTGGCGGCTTCCGCCGTGTCGAGCGCGAGCTGCGCCTGCTGTACCGTGATCTTGGCCTGTGCCAAGTCCGAGTCGCTGGCTCCGGCGAGCAGTTCGTTCAGGTTGGCCTGCGCGCTCGTCAGTTGGGCGTTGGCCGAACTCAGTTGGCTGGCGTCCGCCGTGTCGTTGAGGACGGAGTTGGTCTCGTCGGTCTGAATTTCGACGTTGGTTTCCTGGTTGGCAAGGCTGGCCGCCGTCGTCACGCTGTTGGCATAGGCATTGGCCGCATTCGGATTGGCATTGGCGGCGCTCATATCGCGCTGAAGCTGCGCCTGCCAGAGCGAATTTTTCGCCAGTTCTTCCTGATATTCCGCGATCTGCTTGTCGGTGTCGCTTGATCCGGTTTGCGAAGCTGAACTCAAGGACGCCTGCGCTGCTTCGACACTCAATTTGGCCGAGGCGACATCGAGATCGCTGGCGGGCGCTTCGAGAGCGGCGAGCGCCTGATTCGCGCTGGCGAGCGTGAGCTGCGCGCTGGCGATGGTCGAGTCGATGTCGCTGGTATCGACGCTGGCGAGGACTTCGCCTTTGGTCACTGTATCGCCGACCTGGACGTTGACCGCCGTCACGGGCGCTGAGGTAGCGAAGGTCAGGGTTTTCTCGTCCGCCGCGTCGAGGGAGCCGGTCGAACTGAGCGTCTGCGTCAGCGTGCCCAACGCAACGGTTTTCGTCTCGGAGACGACGGTCAGCGGCGTGGCCTGCGGCAGCAGTTGAAGCTGCGAGCGCGCCATCAGAAAGCCGCCGAGGGCGACGGCAATCAGGAGGATGGGCAGCCCAACAATGCGGGTCACTTTGCGCAGCCCACCCGATTTGAGGCGGCCAGTCAGCCACCAGATCATCATTGCGCCGCCGAGCGCGATAATCGCCGCGCCTGCGATAGTCATCAAGAGCTGCTGATTCATACTGCACTCTCCGATTCAATCTCGACCTGCCCGGTCATGCCCAAACGCACGCGGCTGTCGTCCGTATTCAACTGAACGGTCACGTCGTAGGTGACGATCCCGTCCGAACTGGTGCTGCTGATCCAGCCAATGTTCGTGACCGTCCCCTGAATAGTGACCCCCGACAGCGCATCCAGGTCGATCACGGCGCTGTCGCCGACGGCGATCTTCTTCACGTCGAGTTCGTTGACCGGAACGGTCATCTGGTAAGCAGAGGTGTCGGAAATCTCAATCGCGGCGCTCGCGCTGCTGGCTGAGTCGCCTGCTGCGACGTTGATCGCCGTGACGTAGCCGGACACGGGCGCGATCAATTGGGTCTTGAGGACGGCGTTCTGCGCGTCGGTGACGGCCTGCTGCGCCGTCTTGATCTTCAACTGCGCGCTCTGAATGTCTGAGTCGGAAGGGCCAGCTTCCAACTGCGCGAGGCTGTTTTCGGCCTGCTGAATCTTGATCGAGGCCGACCAGAGCGACGAGCTAGCGGGCGTTTGCGCCGCCTGAAGCTGAAGCTGGGCAATTTCGAGGTTGAAGGTCTGCGCGCCGATCTTGGCTTCCTCAAGCGTGATCTCGTCCTCGCTGCCGTTCATATTGGCGCGAGCGGTCTGCAAGGCGGTTAGTTGATCCTGCGCCTGCTGCACCTTGAGTTGAAGCTGAGTCACGGTGTCTGACGAGCCATTGGCAATCGAGCTGTAGGCCGCCTGCGCGCTGGTGATGTTGGCTTTGGCAACCGCGATTTCGTCGGCGGTGGCGGGTTCTTCGAGCGCGCTGAGGGAAAGCTCGGCGCTTTGCAGGCTCAACTGCGCCTTCTGGTAGGTCGTCCAGGCGTCGGTCGCGTCGAGGTCAGCGATCACGTCGCCTGCATTGACCGTGTCGCCCACATCGACGTATACGCCGTTGACCGTGCCGGAGGTCTGGAAATACAACTCGGTTACAGACTTGGCTTCCACTGAACCGAGCGCGGAAATCGTGCTGGTCGTGCTGGTGTCATTAGTTGCCGCTGTAGGGACAGCGGTTGCGACCTGCTGAACAAGCGCTGGCGGAGTCTCCGTCGTCGCCTGCTGATCCGCTGACTGGCCGATGACCTGAACGCCGCGCGTCAACAACGGCAGCGTGATCACCGCGATCAGGAGGACGAGCAAGCTCCTTTTCACTGTCATCGCAATACTCTCCATAGGCTTTTCAATACGCTCTAAGCCTAGTTTTGCGGTGTTCAGAAGATGTTTAGAAGCTGTTGGGTTGGTTAGTAAATTCTGTGGAGAGATTATGGGGGGATGAAGACAGCACCTACACCGTGATTTCGTAGGGACGCGACTTGTCGCATCCGCGTGACGATTGCCCATGAGCGGACGCGATCAATCGCGTCCCTACAGAGGCCGATGAATTTGCGCTGATAGGATGAAGGGGAAAACAAAAAGGGCAGGTCACAGACCCGCCCCTACATTAACGCCAGTTATGGATAACGATTTTGAGCGAAGCATTTTATCGTAGGGGCACGACATATCGTGCCCCTACCAGGGAAAAATCTGTTCCTGCTGCGGCTTATCCATAACCCACGTTACATTATCTGGTTAGATTTATACGGTTAATCGACGGTCGTGGGATCGAAGGCGTCACGGAGGCCATCGCCTGCCACGTAGAGGCAGAGAACGGTGATGAAAATCAGCAGACCGGGCATCAACACCAAGTGCGGCCCAGTGCGATAAAAGGTCTGCGCGTTGCTCAACATGTTGCCCCACGTCGCTTCAGGCGGCTGCACGCCGAGGCCGAGGAAACTGAGCGCCGATTCGGTCAGGATCAGGCCGCCGATGCCCGTTGCCAGCGAGATCATGACGACCGAAATCAGATTTGGGACGATGTGCACGAACATGATCCGCCACGAACTCGCGCCAATCGCGCGGGCGCTGATGACGTAATCCAGCCCACGCAGGGCAATCGTCTGCCCGCGAATCAGGCGCGTCGTGCCCGTCCAGCCGATCAGCGCGATGACGAGGACGAGCGTGGCGGCGTTGGGCGAGAGAATCGAGGCGATCAGGATGAGCAGGAACAGGTCGGGGATCGAATCGAGCGTGGCGACGACCCAACTGAGCGCTTCATCGATCACGCCGCCGAAATAGCCCATCGCCAGCCCGACGGCCATGCCGATCACCAGGGTGATGACTGCGCCAAAGAAGCCAATCGCCATCGAAATGCGTCCGGCATAGAGCAAGCGCGCCAGTTGATCGCGGCCTACGTCGTCGGTGCCGAGGATGTGCCCCGGCGTGCCAATCGGCTGAAGGCGATGGACAGGATCGGTCGTGTTCGGGTCAATGTGCATGACCTGAGTGGTGATAATCGGGCCAAACAGCGCCAGCAGCGCCAGGATCACCAGAATCGAGAGCGCGATCAGCGAGAGCGGGTCGTGACTCAGGCGGCGCATCCCTTTGCGAAAGAGCGATTCACCAAAACGCCGCCGATCCGTATACGAAGTGTTGAGTTGCGTGACAGCAGCCATGATCAATCCAAGCGAATACGCGGGTCGATAATGCCGTACAGCACGTCAGACAACAGATAGCCAAAGATCGTCGCCAGCGCTGCGTAAATCGTGACAGCCATCACGACCGGATAATCGCGCTGCGAGACGGCCTGTACCACCGTTCGCCCAACGCCCGGCCACGAGAAGATCGTTTCGGTGATCACCGCTCCTCCCAGAATCCCCGTGAGCGCCGGGCCGATAAAGGTCGCAATGGGGATCAGCGCGTTGCGCGCTGCGTGCTTGAACCAAACGGTGCGATCCGACAGCCCTTTCGAGCGGGCCGTGCGAATGTAATCCTGATTGATCACGTCGAGCATGGAGGCGCGGGTAAAACGCGAATAACCCGCGATCACGCCCGTCGCCAGCACGAAGGTCGGCAGGATCAAATATTGGATGCGATCATAGATTGGCGGGCAGCTATCGGAGATCGAGGCTCGGCAGCGGCCTTGCAGCGGGAGCAGTTGCAGCGTGACGCCGAACAGCAGGATCAGCATCAGGCCGAGCCAGAAGCTCGGAATCGCGTCAAAGACGACGGCGATGATGCGTGTGGCGTTGTCGAACAGGCCGCCGCGCCGCACCGCCGCCATAATGCCGAGGAAAATCCCCACCGCTACGCCGATCACCAGCGAGCCGATCCCCAGTTCGAGCGTGGCGGGCAGGCGATCCGCCAGCACGTCGAGTACCGGGCGATGCTCGACGAACGAGTTGCCGAAATCGCCGCGCAGCACGCCTTTGCTCGTGCCGGGGGGCAGCGGTTCGCCGTTTGGCCCCGTTACTGAGAGGATGAACGCGTGATCGGCAACGCCGTCGCCGTTCGTATCCCAGCGCATCCAGTCGTCACCGAGCAGCCAGCGTAAATACTGAACCGGCCAGGGATCGTTGACGCCGAGCCGAGCCGCGATTGCCGCTTTCTCCTGCGGCGAGGTGCCGGGTCGGAAGGCCATCGCTCCGACCGGGCCGCCCGGAGCAGCAGTCATCAGGGCGTAGGTCAGCAGCGTGATGCCAAACATCAGCGGGATCGCTTGCAGCGTTCGTCTGATGATGTAGCGAAGCATGGGAAGTTCTCCTACTGAATCGGGCAGGCGCGAAGCCTATCGACTCTCGCCGCCGGATCGTGCCTGCCTTTGAAAACATTTCTGAACGTGCGGATTGATTCTGGCAGGGGCGCAGCGCGCGGCGCCCCTACACATGAACGTAATTGGCGCTAAACCGTTACGACTTGGGCGCTTCCGACCAGGCGTAGATGTTCCAGGTGGTGCTCAACGGCAGCGGATTCCAGCCCTTGAGGTCAGGCTGGGCGACTTCCGGCACGACGGACGTGTTGATGAAGTAGACCGGCAGGTCGTCGTGGATGCGCTGCTGAATCTGGTTGTAGAGATCGTGACGCTTGGTTTCATCGCAGCCGGGGACGGTGCGCGCCTGCTCGTAGAGGTCAGCGATCTGTGGATCGTCATAGGACGAGCCGTTGAAGCCGCTGCCGATCACGTCGCCGGAGGCCGTGAACAGGGATTTCTGCTCGTCGGGGTTGCTGGCGTCGAAGCCGCCGAAGAAGAGCATGACCGCGTCGTAAGTCTGGGCATTCAGCTTGTCGAGCATGGTCTGGAATTCGAGCGTTTCCAGCTTCATGTCGATGCCGACCTTCTTGAGTTCGTCCTGAATGATGACCGACGACGAATCGACCGAGGTGTTGCCGCTGAAGCTCGTCAGCGTAAAGCTGAGGGGCGTGCCATCTTTGGCATACATCGCGCCCTTCGCCACGCGCGGCGTATCGGGGTTATTGTCGTCATCGACGAAACCCGCTTCGTCGAGCAACTGCTCGGCCTTCTGCGGATCATACGAATAGGGCTGGAGCGCTTTGTCATACGCCCACGAGGTGGTCAGCACCGGGCTGGCAACCGCGATGCCCGTGCCAGAGAACGCGCCGGTATTGAGCGCGTCGTGATCGATGGCGTAGGCAATCGCCTGACGCACGCGCACGTCGCCGAGAATCGGGTGGTGGCCCTGATCAATCGGGTTGCCCTGATCGTCGAAGCCGTTCTGCGGATTGGTCGGGTCAGCGAGGTTGAAGCCCATGTACTGCCAGCCGCTCGACAGTGACTTGAATTCCTGAACCTTGCCCTGCTGCGCCATCTGGTCGAGTTCGGCCTGACGATCTTCCGGCACGCTGTCCACGACGGTCAGGTTGCCGTTGAGGAACTCGTCTACCACGACGGTCTGATCGGCAAGCTGGCGCTGGATAAAGCCTTCGGGGATCACGCCACCGGGCGCGTCCGGGTACTGCTGGTTGGCCGTCAGCGTGACCTGCTCGCCGGAGCGGAAGTTACTGAAGCCGAAGACGGAGCTGGTCGCGGTCGGATTGAGGTTCCAGTCCGAGTCGTTCATCTTGGCGTAGTCGGTGCCGAATAACTGCTGGAAAACGTGCGACGGCACGGGCGGCAGCGCCTTGAGCGTGCTGAGGGCGGTGCAGTCGGCGTCCTTGAAGGTCACGACGACGGTGTGATCGTCAGGCGCTTCGAGGCTCTTGATGTTGTCGAAGAAGCCCGCCAGCGGCGTGTTGATCTTGTTGCTCTGCACCGCGTCGAAGGCGTACTTCACGTCCGCTGACGTAACGGGCGTGCCATCCGACCAGACGTAATCGCTGCGCAGGTGGAAAGTGTAAACCGTGCCGTCCGACGAAACGTCCCACGTATCGGCAATGTTGCCGGGGGTATGGGGATCAATCGTGCCTGTCTGCGGATTGATGCCGATGAAACCGGGGAACAGGAAACTGGCGATTTGCTGCGAGGCGGCGTCGCCAGCCAGCAGCGGGTTGAAGGTGGTCGGGTCGCCGCCGAAATTCGGCCAGACAATCGGCGCGCCTTCACCGGGCGCTTCGGTCGCTTCCTGCGCGGAGAGCGGCAGGGCAAGCGCCCCAAGCATCAGAACAACGACAGCCATAAATAAAACTCGTCTTGCCTTGAACATCCTTAAAGCTCCTTGAATATCCCTCTACTTATGCCCTTCATGCGGACGGGGCGAACCCGTCCATCGCAAAAAATCGCGCCTGTGCCGTGCGGACGTAAACACTCGGATCGGGCGAGGCGAATCCGCTGGTCAGGCGCTAGCTTGGCGATTCATGATGGGACGCTGCACACAGTGTACCATACGGTCACAACGCGGCGCGTTAACCAATCGCTTGATCTGCGCCCTGCAAGCTGGGGCGGCTCCTTCAAGCATCGATGTAGCTGAAATGCGTGCTTTCGCCTGAATGCCAAACAGGAACTTCCCCCTCATTGTGATTGTAATACTCACGAGGCTGACTTCAGGTTCTAAATTCTCATCTGCATTGTGCTGATTCGATGAACGTCGTGTCCAGAGAGCGGGTGAGTGAACCACCTAAGTTCGAGACGGTGGCGCGGTGCTGGCGCGCAGGACAAATTCCGGGTAGATGGTTTGCTGCTGGACAATCAGTTCCGGGTTCTGGATGCGCTCGACCAGATATTCGATTCCACGACGGCCTAAGGCGCTGAAATCCTGACGGATGGTCGTCAGCGACGGGTCAAAGAAGGCCGCTTCGGGGATGTCGTCAAAGCCCACCAGCGAAACATCCTGCGGGATGCGCAGACCACGCTCACGCAGCGCATGAATCACGCCGAGCGCCATTTGGTCGTTGCCGACGACCAGCGCCGTGAAATCCGCGTCCTGTTCGAGCAGGCGTTGTGCCGCCGCATAACCGCTCGCCGCGCTCCAGTCCCCGGCGATGCTGAGACGCGGCTCTAACCCGGCTTCCCGCATGGTCGTCTCCCAGCTTTCGTGACGCTCGACTGCATCGAACCAGTTGAGCGGCCCGCTGATCTCGGCGATGCAGCGGTGCCCCTGCTCGATCAGGTGCTGCGCGGCCAAGCGACTGCCATAGCGCTGTTCGACGATGACCGAGGGCGTTGGCGCGCCCAACTGCCCGTTGATCTGGACAATGGGGATGCCTTCGTCAAGGCGGGCGAGATTGTCGCTGCTCATCTCGCGGATCGGGACGATCATCAGAATGCCATCGACTTTCCAGCGGCGAATGCTGTTGAGCGTGGTTTGCAGGCTGCGGGCTGAAGGCGTTGGGACGTTGGAAAAAATCAGGTCATAGCCCGCAGTTCGGGCAGCGTGCTCAATGTTGATGACCATTTGCGCCGGGCCGTAGAAATCGAGGCCGAAAGCGATCAGTGCCAGCGTTTGCGAGTAATGGGCAGCGAGACTGCGCGCGACTTTGTTCGGGTGAAAATCGAGTTCGGCAATACTGTCGAGCACGCGCTGGCGCGTGGCTTCCGCGACTGGCCCCTGATTGTTGATCACACGCGAGACCGTCTGATATGACACTCCGGCACGGCGGGCGACATCTCGCAGCGTGACGTTGGGCATTCCGTTGCACCTCTGGGCTAGCAATGCCCTTCTACCATACCACGAGGTCAGCCATCCACCAATCCCGCAGCGGCACTTTCGCGTTGACACAAGCCGTCGGTTGTCCTGTCAGACTCAGGGATTTGCCCAAACAAGCCGGGTAATTATTTGGGCATCTTCAACCAGGAGTGCTTAGGCAAATCTCCTATAATACCAGTAAGATTTCCACTGATTGAGCCATGCAATGTATGCTTGTCATACCAGAGAAAAATTTCGGAGTCGCGGATGGCAAAACTAAAACGCTCCGACCTGCGGGCGCATCTTTTGCGCAGCATCCAGATTCTCAAAGTGAGCTTAACTTATACTGCTTACTGCTCGTTTATTCTGACGATGCTGTTCTTTACCTTTGTGATGGAATCGACAGGGGAATACGGCGGTATCCAACAAACACAGCTTATTGTTTCTCCCAGCATCATCGCTCCTCGTTCCTTCCAGGGGAAAAAGAAACAGCGCCTTCAGGATGATCTGGCGGAAGCCTTCAGCGACCTCGAATATGACAACCCGCTCCTCAAGGAGGTTTTACTGCGCGCGTTGCCAGAGACGCCGATCCCTGACAACGTTTTAGTCGAATATCAGCAACAACTGGATCGACTTCAGCAGGCGACGGGAGTCTTTTCCAACCCGGAGAGCTTCGGCTACGCCTACGAATACTGGATCGAGCAGCTTGCCCTACAAAAGATCAAGCGCGGCGTCTCCTTTTATACGCCGCGTCCCCTGATTCGTTTGATGGTCGAACTCCTCAAGCCGCATGATGGGCTGACGATTTACGATCCTTCGGTTGGTACGGGCGGCACGCTGGTCGAGACGGCGCGTTACGTGAAGCAGCACGGGGGCGACCCCACCGCGATGCGGCTTCTTGGCCGCGAGAAAGCTCTCGACGTTTGGTCGATTTGCCAAATGAACATGCTGGCGCAGGGGCTTCCGCAGGCCAACATCGAGCAGGGCGACACGCTGCAAGCTGCCTCCACTGATTCCCGCACGTTTGATTTGGTGCTGCAAGCCATGCCGCTTTCCTCGAATCGCCGCAGCGGACAGCTTGCGGACGCCGCTTTTTTACGTCACGCGGTGCAGTCGCTCACTCCCGATGGCAGGGCAGCGGTACTCTGCCCTGCCTCAGTCACGCAGTACGATCACGCCGATTTCTGGCGCTTTGTCCTCAATCGTGATTGGCTGGAAGCCGTGATCAGCCTGCCGCCGGGGTTACTCCAGGGAACTCCAGCGGGAGCGTATGTATTCATCTTCAATAAGCAGAAAGCGCCGGATCGACTTGCGCATGTCCTGTTTGTCGAAGCCGCGCCCGATTTTGTGAGCCACTCACGTCACAATCAGTTGCCTGATGAAGTCATTCAGACGGTTGTCCAGAGTTATGATCACTGGGGCAGTACATCCAGAACGGCGCGCATCGTTCCAATCCAGCAGATCGAAGCCCGGAATTACCGCCTGAACGTCGAGCCTTATCTGGCAGGCGAGGAAGCGCCCGAACCCATTAACGTGAACCTCGCCTTGACCCACTACCGCACCGCCGTCCAGAAACGCGACGAGGCGATCCGAGACTTGATGCGGGCGCTGGAGCGTCTCAGCTACACGACCGGGACGGCAAAGGATGAAAATTCAACTCTATGAGTTGGCGTTTTGCGACGCTCGCTGACGTTTTGCACGTCTCATCGACCGTGCTGTCGATCCGCGAGGATGTCCGCTATCAACAGGTGATGCTGCGACCGTATCCGCAGGGGCTGGTGCTCAAAGCCGTTAAAAGCGGTCTGGAATTCCCCAAGAAACGTCAGAAGCTCGTCCGCAGTGGGCAGTTTGTGATCTCACGGACGCATACCCGACGCAATTTGTGGGGAATTGTCCCGCCGCCCCTTGACGGCGCGGTTCTCAGCTACTACCACCTGATTTTCAACCTGCACCCCGACCTGAACCCTGATTATTTCGCCGCGTATCTGGCCGCGCCGATGTTCAAACAGGCGGTGCTGGGCGCGTGCGGCGGCTCGCGCAATCGACTGCTGCTGCAAGAATTTCAGCGGATTGCGCTGCCTCTCCCGCCTGCTGACATTCAAGCTGCCATTGCCGAGGTTTGGCGTTATGCCAACGCCGCGCGGACTCACACCGCCGAGATGTTTACCGCTATCGCTGAAGCCAAAGCGGGGGTCACGGCGGACTGGTTCCGCGAAACAAAGCCCTCGTGGGAACGCAGAACACTCGGTGAGTGCGCGCAGATCGGTCGTGGGCTTGCGGGCGAAGTCGTGCTCACCGTAATTTCAGCAGATCAGATCGTGTTGGGTGAAGTGGAGACCAGCGAAAACACGGTGGGCATCGTGCCGGGGATCGAACTGGACGGCAGCTATCTGTACTACCTCCTCGAACATCAAAAAGCGGCGCTGCGCAGCCAGTTGAGCGCCGCCGCACCGCGCTTCGAGGTTGTCCTGCAAGCGCTGCCGCTCGCCGTGCCGACGCTTTATGAGCAGCGCAAGATCGCTGCAATCCTTCAGCAGCACGATGAAACCCTGCTGCGCATCAAAGCGGAGCAGACTGCGCTGCGCAAGCTCACACAGGGCATCATGCAGTCAATTTTCAGCGGAACGCTCAATCTTGAACAGATCATCCCCTTGCTGCGCCAGTTCACGACCACCAGCGCTCCCACCTGAGTATTTTGCCGCCAGATCATCCCGGCTGAAGCGGCGCATCGGCACGCCCGCGCGATAGGCTGCTGCCGCAATCACGTGGGTGCTGACCGGGAGCGTGAGCACCGCGAAAATCGCCAACGCGATCAGCTTCAGCGCTGCTGACGGCATCAGGAACGCCGCGCCGAGCAAGAGACTGCACAAGCCGACCGTCGAGACTTTTCCGGTGGCGTGCAGGCGGGTGTAAATATCCGGCAGGCGCATCAACCCAATCATGCCGATCACGTTGAAGCCAATGCCGATTGCGATCAAGACCATGCCGATGATTTCGAGGATGGTCTGCATCAGTACCGCCGCCTTTCCGAAATGTAGCGTGCCAACGCCAGCGTGCCGATGAAGCCGAAAGCGGCCAGCGCAATCGCAATATCGATGAACATGCGGTCATTGCGGATCAGCATCAGCAGCACGACGATCCCAATCAACAGCGTCGTGATCGTGTCAATTGCTTGCAAGCGATCCGCCGCCGATGGGCCAGCCCACATTCGATAAATACACGGCACAAGTAGTACAACTAAAATGAACAGCGCCAGATTGACGCCCAGGGCTGCCGGTGCGCTCATGCGTCTGCTCCGATAATGCGTTGGAGCATATGCAGGCGCTTGGTCTGCGCGCCGTCCGCGCTTTGGGCTGAAGCTTCCACGTCGAGGCAGTGAACGTACATCGTCTTTGCGCCGTCGAAATCCAGTACCAGTTCCCCCGGTGTGATGGTGATCCCGTGCGCGCTGAAGGCGGCGATCACGTCGTTTTCGCTGGCATCCTGCGTCGGCACAGCGAGAATACCGGGGTTGATCGGCATTTCACGCTGAATAACCCGTTTTGCTACGTCGAGACTGCAATTGATCACGTCGCGCCCCAGTGTCACGGAGTAGATGAGGAAAGCGACAATTTGATCGGGCAGTCTGTTCCACTGAATCGTTTTGTGTTCCCTGCGGATCAGCAGCAGCAGCGCGACCCCGATCAGCCAGCCAACGAATAAGCTGCCCACCGAGATCGTCGCCGTGACGACCATCCAGACCAGCGCCAACGGGAGCGCCAACAACAGAATTGCCATCATGATTAGCTTCCTAACACCGACCGGATATACAACTGCGGGTCAGTCAGGCGATCCACCGCGATGGTTGCGGCGCTGACGACCGGCAGCGCAAACAAACCGAGGATGACACACAGCCCGATCAGCAGCAGCGGCGCGGTCAGGCTGTCGCCTACCGGCTTGAGGTGCAGTTCGCCTTCCGGGGAGCGCTGAAAGACGTGCTGCCACGTGCGCATCGTATACATCAGCGTGATCAACCCGGCGGCGACCGCCAGCCCCAGAATCAGCCAGCTTTGCGACGCAATGCCACCGCGAATGATCGCCAGTTTGCTGATGAAACCGTTCATCGGCGGCACGCCCGCCAGCGCCAGCCCGCCGAGGATATACAGGGTTCCCATCAGCGGAAATTTGTGCCCTGCGCCGACAATATCGGTCAGTTTCGCGGTCTTGTTCGGCATTCGGCTCGACAGTGCTCCCGTGATCATGAGCAGCGAGGATTTGATGAAGGCGTGGTTGACGGCATAGACAATCGCGCCGATCAACGCCAGCGGCGTTCCCCAACCAATGCCGAGCAGGATGAAGCCGATTTGTCCGAAGGTGGAGTAAGCCAGCATTCGTTTGGCGTCGTAGGTGCGCAGCGCCGCGAGGCTGCCGAAGAAGATGCCAATAATGCCGAGGATCACCAGCAGTTCACGCACGAGCGGCGCTTCCGCGATGAACAGCAGCATGGTCAGGCGAATCAGCCCATAGACGCCGACCTTGACGACGACCGACGACAGCACCGCATGAACCGGAGTCGGCGCGGCAGTATGAAAATCCGGCTGCCAGAAATGGAAGGGAAAGACCGCGCTCTTGAGCAGAAAGGCGCACATCAGCATGACGGCGGCAGTCTGCGCTAACAGCGGTCGCTGCCCGCTTTCGAGCAGGCGAGCGATGTCCGCCAGCGTCAGCGTGCCGAACGAGGCGTAGATCGCGCCGATGCCAAGCAGCAGGAACAGCGATCCCATCGCGCTGATGAGCAGATATTTGATGGCCGCTTCCACGCCAAGCTTGTTGTCAGAGATACCGACCAGCACCACCGACGACATGATCATCAGTTCCTGAAAGACGAACAGCGTGAAGATGTCGCCCGTGTAGAACGCGCCGTTCAAGCCTGCTGCCATGCACAGATACAGCGGCATGAAGGCCGGATAGCTGACGCATTTGTCGTGGCAGCCGAGAATGTAAAGCGCGCCCGCCGCCACGACGGTCGTCGCCATCACGCAGAAGATCGACGAGAGCATGTCGGGCGCGAGGACGATGCCATAGGGCGGCTGCCAGCCGCCGAGCCGGTACAACTGCAAGCCGTCGCTCCAGTTCAGGATCAGTATCCCGATACTGGCGAGCCATGCCAGCACCGTCGCCGTGAAACCGAGGAAATGCTGAATCCGGCGCTGGTGCGCGAACAGGATGCTCAGGGCGGCTGCGCCGAGCGGCACGAAAATCGGCGCGAGAACCAGTGGATTGTTCGGTGTCATCAGTAACCGCCTACCCCTTCAGATGATCCAGTTCGTCCAGATCGGCGGTTTTGTAGCGGCGCGCCGAAGTCGCAATCAGCCCCAGCAGCACGGCATACGAGCCGAAGCCGATCACAATCGCCGTCAGGATCAACGCCTGCACCAGCGGATCGCTCGGCGCGCCTTTGGGCAGATTTTGGGTATAGGGCGGAACCTGCCCGTTGAACGCGCCGAGCGCGAAGAAAAACAGGTTGATCGCCGTAAACAGAATGTAGAAGCCCATCGAGGCTTTGATCATGTCCCGGCGCAGCAGTTGAAACACGCCCAACCCGAACATCAGCCCGGTTGCCAGCGCGAAAATCACGTTCATAGCGGCTCGATTTCCTTTGGATAGGTGATCGCTTCCATAATCGTGCTGCTGCTGCCCAAGACCGTCAGGAAAATCCCCGTCTCGTAGAACTGCGTCGTTGAGAGGTGAATATTCGCGGGCAGCACGATCTGATCGAAATTCAGGTGATGCAGAAACGGCGTCCCCAGCACCATCGACAAAATTGCATTACCGATCACCAGCGTCAGCCCCGCGCCGATCAGGTAACGCGGCTTGAGCCAGCCGAGGCGCTGCTGCGCCTCGTGATAGCCAAAGACGATGTACCACAGCGCTACGCCAAGCCCGCTGATCACGCCTGCCGTGAAGCCGTCGCCGGGGCCGTCGCCACCGTAAAAAAGCTGCGACAGCGCGATGATGAACGCGAGCGGCAGCATCAACTGGGCGATGGTGCGGGTCAGCGGCGTCGAGAAGTGCGAATCCTCGGTCAGTTCGGTCACGTCGCCATCCTCGACTGCGACCTCGGTGATCGTCACTTTTTCTCCGGCCTCATGATGTGGATGCAGAGGACGAATCAGACGATGAGGCCATTCCTTACCCGCGACGGGCTTGGCGAGCAGCGTCAGCACGCCGAGCGCGGCTACGCTGAACACACTGATCTCGATGATCGTATCCATGCCGCGAAAATCGGTCACAATCGCGCCGACAATATCGGGAAAGCCGAGCAGATTGAGCGCGTTTTCGATGTGCCACAGCGTAATCGGGGGCTGCGCTGGTCGATTGCTGACCGCCGCGAGCGCGAACAGCCCCACGCCGCCGCCGATCAACACCGACAGCACAACGTCACGCACGAGGCTGAGGCGCGATTGATTCCAGAGATTGTGCATGGCGGCCTGGCGTTCCGGCGCGCCGATTTTGCGCAGCATGACGATCAGCAGCACGGTGCCGAGTGTTTCGACCATGAACTGCACCAGCGCCACGTCCGGCGCGGGTTCGAGCAGAAACAGGCCGCCGACGCTGTAGCCTGCCACGCCGAGGATCAATGCCGCCGTCAGATGGCGCTTGATCAAAATGCTGCCGACCATCGCCGTCAGCGCGACGATCACCAGCACCCCGCGCAGAAGATCGGTTTCCGGCTGCCAGACCCAGTTCAAGCCGCTGACGTGCGCCAGCCCTGCCGGAATTTCCAGCAGCACGACCGCGCCGAGAATCACCAGCAGATAGCGGGTGAGCTTGCCGTTTTGCGACTTCAGCACCAAATCGCCCGCTTTTTCGACTCCGCTCACGATGCCGCTGTAAATCTGCGCGCCGCTTGGCAGCGGCAACATCCATCCGCGCCAGCGCTCACGGGTGACGAAAATCAGCGCGCCACCCGCGATAGCCGTCAGACTGAGTAAAAATGGGGTATTGATGCCGGAAAACAGCGTCAAATGCGCGGCGCGCGTTAGCGCAGGCTGAATGACTGGAGTGATCAGCCATTGAAGCCCCAAGCCTGCCAACAACGCCCCGCCCGCCAGCACGCCCGGCCCGACCATGAGCGGCATGGGCAGGTCGTGGAGTGGGTGCGTGTCGTGGCGCTGACTCCAAAACACGTCCCAGAACAGGATGCAGGCCAGCGCGACTGTCAACGCGGCGCTGATCACGACGACTGCCAGCGCGAGCGGATGCTCCAGCATCGCGTCGAGCAGGTTTTCTTTGGCGACGAAGCCGAGCAGCGGCGGCAAACCTGCCATCGACAGGACTGCCAGCAGGCAAATCACCGCCCAACCGGGCATGGCTTCGGCCAGCCCGCCGAGCTTGCGCAGATCGCGCGTCCCGGCAGCATGATCGACCGCGCCTGCCGTCAGGAACAACGTCGCTTTGTAGAGACTGTGCGCGAGGATGCCAATCAGCGCCGCTTGCAGCCCTGCTCCGTCCGGCAAACCGATCAGGGCGACCAGCGCGCCGAGCCAACTGATCGTCGAATAGGCGAGCGCCGCTTTCAGGTCGTACTGACGCAGCGCCAGCACCGCGCCGATCAGCAGCGTCGCCAGCCCGACGATCATCAGGCCATTTTCCCAGAGCGGCGTTCCACCCAGCACAGGATACAGGCGCAGCAGCAGATAAATCCCCGCTTTGACCATTGTCGCGGAGTGCAGATAAGCGCTGGCGGGCGTGGGCGCGGACATCGCACCGGGCAGCCAGAAATGGAAGGGGAACTGCGCGCTTTTCGTGAAGCAGCCCATAAAGATCAGAAGTGTGAACGCCGTATACCAGGGATGATCGCGCAGCGTTGGGTTGGCGACGATTTGCCCGAATTCGCTGGTTCCTGCCGCCGAAGTGAGCAGCGCCAGGCCGAGCAGCAGCGCCAGCCCGCCGCCGCCCGTGATGATCAATGCCCGCAGCGCGCCCGCGCGCGCCTCGGCAGACGTATCGCCGTGAAAGCTGATTAGTAAAAATGAGAGGATGCTCGTCAATTCCCAGGCGATGAACATGGTAAGCAGGTTGCCCGCCAGCACCAGCCCCAGCATCGCCCCCATGAAGGCAAACAGCAGGCCATAAAAGCGGTTGAGTTCGCGCGTGTCTTCGAGGTAATAGCCCGTATAGAGCGCAACGACGGTTCCGATCCCAACAATGATCAGCGCGAACAGCAGCGCTAGACCATCGAGGTAGAGCGAGAGCGTCAGCCCCAGCGCCGGAACCCACGCCAGCGACGCCTGAACCACCTGTCCAGCGGTCACGGTGGGCAAATACGTCAGCAGGTAGAAAAAGAGCAGCCCCGTCAGCCCGGTAACGATCCAAGTCAGCGGTATACGGGATACTCGTATCCGCGTGGTCGTCGGCGCGATCACCGCCATCAGGAAGGGGAGAAGGCTAATCAAAGCCAGTTTCAAGCGCATTACTCCGCATAGAGAAAACAAGCGTGGGCGACCTGCTGCCTGTCAGCCCACGCTTGTCAAATTCAGGGAAAGTGAGGCTTAATCGCCAACGGCAGGAGCGCTGCCCTTGACCGGCATTGGGCTTTCGATAGTCGATGCGCCCGGCAGCGGCAGAATATCCGGCCACACGGTCTGACCATGCTCCACGTTGTCGATGAAGTTGCCGTCCGCGTCGGCTGTCTTGTTGACGCGCAGCCGACCAATGGCCTTCAACGCGCCGAACATGATGAACGAAGTCACGCCGCACCACAGGATCGTTGCCACCGAACCGATCACCTGGGTTACCAGAATGGTCACGCCGCCACCGTTGAACAAACCGCCGAGGCCGCTGTGGACATTGCCCGCAAAGGGAGTCAGTGTGGGGTCGGCGAACAGGCCGATAGCGATGATGCCCCACACGCCGCAGGCCAGGTGAACTGAGGATGCGCCCACCGCGTCATCCACTTTGATTTTTTCCAGCAAATCGCCCCACAGCAGCAGGACGATGCCCGCCACCAGACCGATGATGCAGGCCGACACCGGGCTGACGAAGGCGCAGCCGCCCGTGATAGCGACCAGACCTGCCAGCGAGCCGTTCAACGTCGCGGTCAAATCCCATTTGCCGGTACGGAAATACTGAAAGATCATCGCCGAAAGCGAGCCGATGCCACCGCCGAGCGTGGTGTTCAGCACGACGATACCAATCATGCCGGAGCCGTTGACCGCCGTCAGCGTCGAGCCGGGGTTGAAGCCATACCAGCCTACCCACAGGATCAGTGTACCCGTCAGCGCGAGGCCGAGGTTGTGCGGGGGAATGGCCTGTCCAAAGACCTTGCCCTTGCGCGGGCCGAGCATGTAGGCACCGACAAGAGCGATCACACCGCCGACGGTATGCACGACGTTGCTGCCCGCGAAGTCGAACATGCCCTGCTGGAACAGCCAGCCGCCGCCCCAAATCCAGTGAACGATGATCGGGTAAATGAAGATCGTGACAATCACCGTATAGATGAAGTTGCCGATGAAATCGGTACGTTCCGCCATCGCGCCGGTCGTAATCGTGCTGGCGGTCGCCGCGAAAGCAAACTGGAAGAAGAACATCGTCAGCACGCCAATATTGCCGACGTAGATCGTGTCCGCGAGGCCGATACCGGGCGCGAACAGCGATGTTCCGAATAATCCGCTGCCGTTATCCACGCCGAATGCTAACCCAAACCCGGCCAGCCACCACACAAACGCGCCGATACCGGCTTCAAGGAAGTTTTCCAGCAGCGCGTTGACCGCGCTGGTCTGGCGAACCATACCCGTTTCCAGAATGGCGAAACCGAGCTGCATGAAAAACACGAGGAAACCCGTGATCATCACCCAAACCGTATCGATGGCGATTTTCAGATTGGTGATGTCATCCATCGTTGGGGCGGTTACGCTGCCCTGCGCATAGGATTTATGGATGCCAAAGGCGGCGAGAACAAGCGTGGCGACCGCCATAATGAACAGGTTTCGCCAGACGCGATTCCGTTTTATCATGATCCCCCTCCGAGGTGAAAATGTGGTTCGATGGAGGGCAGTGTACAGAATTTACGAAAAGCGCCTCTACTGAATAATTTACGAAGTTTTTTACGCAGCCTTGTTTTTAATGAATAATTTTTTTTAGTCTAAGAAGGAATTGAAAATGGAAACGCAGTTTCGTAGAAATAGTGACTAAAACCCCTGCCCTTTCGTGGATTCTGGGGCGGTTTTGAGGCACTATGAATAGAACTGAAGCGGCGATTTGCCTAAATAACGCCAGTTATGGATAACGATTTTGAGCGAAGAATTTTATCGTAGGGGCACGACATGTCGTGCCCCTACAAGGGAAAAATCTGTTTCTACTGCGGCTTATCCAAAACTCAGGTCAACTTAAGGATTGAGCCGGAGTGTTTTTGCCCTCATCCCCTAGCCCTTC
>DASZXN010000188.1:0-2162 GCA_035545875.1 Phototrophicaceae bacterium | reverse complement strand
AGCGCCCACGCGCCCTGTTTCTGACCGGTGGCTGGGTTGGCTGGCCGGTCGCGCTGGCGGGCTGGCTGCTGCGTGTGCCGAGCCTGATCTACCTGCCGGACATCGAGCCGGGAATTGCGATCAAGGCGCTGCGTCCGTTCGTGACTCGCGTTGCGACGACGACCGAGGCATCCGCGCCGTTTTTTCGCGCCGGGCAGACCGTCGTGACGGGGTATCCGGTGCGCGCGTCGCTGCTCAAAGCCAATCGTGCCGACGGAATCGCGCATTTCCGACTCGATCCGGCTAAAAAGACGCTGCTGGTTACGGGCGGAAGTCGCGGGGCGCGCAGCATCAACAACGCCGTGATCGAAATCGTGCCGCAGCTTTTGGCGGATGGGATTCAGATCATCCACATCACGGGCACGCTCGACTGGGAAGCGATCAGGATGCGCCGTGAAGCAATGAGCGGCAACTGCGACGATTATCACGCAGTTCCGTATTTACATGAAGATATGGCGCTGGCGTTGGCGAGCGCTGATCTGGTGGTCTGCCGGGGCGGGGCGAGCGTGCTGGGTGAACAGCCGCTGTTCGGACTGCCGTCGGTGATTGTGCCCTACCCGTATGCGTGGCGTTACCAGAAGGTCAACGCCGATTATCTGGTGGAACGCGGCGCAGCCGTCCTGCTGCGCGACGAGGACATGAAGGATCAACTGCTGCCGACACTGCGCGCGCTGCTGGCCGATCCGCAGCGGCTGGCCGAGATGCGCGTCCATGCGGCGGCGCTGGCGCGGCCTGAAGGCGCGCAGAACATCGCGCGCGAACTGCTGCGCCTCGCAGGGGATAACGATCTATGATGCAGCTTTCCGCAGTCCTGGTGATGATGTCGGTGTTCTTCGCGATTATCGGCTTTTTGCGCGGCTGGAATCGGGAGATCATCTCGACGGCGGGCATCGTGCTGGGGCTGTTCGCGCTCTTTCAGTTCGATACCATCCTGCGCGGGACGATCCTCGCCAACGTCAGCCGCGATCAGGTCTTTTTCGTGCAGACGGCGATCTTCGCGGCGATTGTCTTTTTCGCCTACCAGACCCGCTCGATCATGGGCGCGGATTTGCGCCGTGAGCGCGAAGCCCGCGAAGGCCGCGATAATTTGCAGGAAAGCGTGCTCGGCGCGCTGCTCGGCGCGCTCAACGGCTACCTGATCTGGGGGTCGATCTGGTATTTCATGGACATCAACGAATACCCGCTCGCGCCCTTCATCATCGCGCCCGCGCCAGGGTCAGCCAGCGCGAATACCGAAACGATTCTGCCGCTGGTGCTGCTCGGCGGCGGGCCGGGCGGCAACGGCGATTTGCTCGCCGTCGCGGTGATCGTGCTGTTCGTCTTCGTGCTGATTCTGATTTAGCTCATGCGCATTGCCATTATCTCCGACATTCACGGCAACGCCTATGCGCTCGATCAGGCGTTGGCCGATATTGCGCGTCAGGCCGTCGATCAGATGGTCTGCCTCGGTGACGCGATTCAGGGTGGGCCACAGCCTGCGGAGGTCGTCGCTCGGCTGCGCGAACTGCCCTGTCCGGTCGTGATGGGCAACGCCGATGCGTGGCTGCTCACGGGCATCGAAACGGGCGCGGAGCCGACTTCGCCGGAGCGCCAGCGCAAGCTCGACGCTGTGCGCGCCTGGTCACTGAGCAAGCTTTCGGCGGATGATCGCGCCTTCATCGCGGCGTTTCAGCCGACCGTCGAAATCCCGCTGAACGACGAGCGTAAGCTGCTCTGCTTTCACGGATCGCCGACCTCGTTCGACGAGATCATTCTGCCGACGATGCCCGAAGCCGAGTTTCAGGCGATTTTCGCATCCTATCTGCCCTCGTTGGTCACGGGGGGACACACCCATTTGCAGCAGATTCGACCCATCGGCACAACTGATGCGTTCTTCTTCAATCCCGGCAGCGTCGGTTTCGCCTACGGTCATGGGCAGGCGGAAGGCACGTTCTACGCGAATGCGTGGGCGGAATACGCGATTCTGACAGTCGAGCGGGTGCGGATTGCGCTCGAATTTCGGCGGGTCGCCTATGACGCCGCTGCGCTTATCGACATCTACCGGTCAAGCGGGCGACCTTTCGCGGACGAAGCCATCGCGCAGTATCGCGCTCAGTGAAAAGTAGAAAGTGAGAAAGTTAAAA
>DASZXN010000187.1:0-4022 GCA_035545875.1 Phototrophicaceae bacterium | reverse complement strand
ATCACTTATTACTCATCACTCATCACTATTTTCGGTGATTATCCCCAACTGGAACGGTATTCGCTTCCTGCCGACCTGCTTTGACGCGCTGAAAAAGCAAACCTACCCGAACATCGAAGTGATCGTGGTCGATAATGCTTCGACGGACGGCTCGCAGGACTTGATCCGTCAAACCTATGCGTGGGTCAAGCTGATCGATCTGCCGGAGAATCGCGGCTTTACGGGCGCGTGCAACGCCGGGATGCAGGCGGCGCAGGGCGAGTTCGTCGCGCTGCTCAACAACGATACCGAGGTCGATCCGAACTGGGCGGCGGCGGTGGTCGATGCCTTCGCGCGTCACCCGGAAGTCGGCAGCGTGGCGAGCAAGATGCTGCTCTTTGACCAGCGCGATCATATTCACACGGCGGGCGACTATTTCACCAAAGCGGGGCGCGCGGGCAATCGCGGCGTCTGGCAAACCGATGGCGGCCAGTTCGATCACGAGGAATACGTCTTTAGCGCGTGCGGCGGATCGTCCGTCTATCGCAAGGCGCTGCTCGATCAAATTGGCCTGCTCGACGACGATTTCTTCTTCTCGCTCGAAGATGTCGATCTGGGCTGGCGAGCGAATCTGGCCGGATGGCGCTGTCTTTACACACCCGCTGCTGTGGTGTACCATCATCTGTCGGCTACGGGCGGCGGAGTCACGGCCAGCTACTACGACGGGCGCAACCTGATCTTCGTGCTGGTCAAGGATTTTCCGCTCTGGCGCAAATATGGCGGGCGGATTCTTGCCTCACAGGTGCGCCTCGCCTGGGAAGCGCTGCGGGCGTGGCGCGGCGCGGCGGCACGGGCGCGGCTGCGCGGCATGATCGCCGGGCTGCGCGGCGTCCCGCTGATGCTGAAGAAACGGCGCGTCGTGCAGAGTCAGCGACACTTAACGGACGCGGAGGTCGAAGCGCTGTTAAGCTGATGTAGATGGTTCTTTGAGGACGAAAGCGTGCAGAAACACCCCCATTTGTCGATCATCCTGCCGGCGTTGAACGAAGAAACCCGTCTGCCTCCCTGCCTCGAAAAGATCGATGCCTTTCTGCGCACCCAGCCCTATGAGGCTGAAGTGATCGTCGCGGAAAATGCCAGCACCGACCGCACCGCCGAAATCACGCGCGCATGGGCGGTCGATCACCCCTACGTCAAGCTGATTACGCTCAAGGAGCGCGGCAAGGGACGAGCGGTCAAGGCGGGGATGCTCGCGGCGGATGGCGACTACCGCTTCATCTGCGACGTTGATCTCTCGATGCCAATTGAGGAAATCGTCAAGTTTCTGCCGCCGCATGGCGACGGCTACGACCTGAATATCGCTACGCGCGAAGGCAAAGGCGCGCAGCGCGTCAATGAGCCGCCCTACCGTCACCTGATGGGTCGGATCAACAACCTGATCATCAAGCTGGTCGCGCTGCCCGATTTTGAAGACACCCAATGCGGCTTCAAGATGTTCGACCGCGTGTCCGCCGAGGATTTGTTCAGCGTTCAGCAGATGAACGGCATCGGCTTCGACGTGGAACTGCTCTTTATCGCCGAGCGGCGCGGCTACAAAATCCGCGAAGTGCCGATCACGTGGTATTACGACGCCGACAGCCGGATGCGGCTGGTGCAGGACTCGCTCAACATCCTGCGCGAAATCTGGGAAATCCGGCAGAACTGGCGCAAGGGCGTCTATGAAAAAAAAACAAGCCGCGAAACCAACCGCCAGCCTCAAATTTGAACACGACCTGATCGCGCGCGGCTACCGCACCATCGTCGGCATTGACGAGGCGGGACGCGGCGCGTGGGCAGGCCCCGTTTCCGCCGGAGCAGTCGTCCTCCCGCTCGACCGTGACGATTTGCCTCAGCTTCTTGAAGGTGTCTACGACAGCAAGCAGCTCACCGCATCAGAGCGTGAGGCGCTGATTGACGCGATCCAGTCAACGGCGCTGGCGTGGGGTGTCGGTCGCGCTGAAGCAGGCGAGATCGACGCGCTTGGCATCGTTCCCGCGACCTGTCTGGCGATGCGCCGCGCCGTCGAGCAGGTGATGGCGCGGATCGAGCCGGATTTTCTGCTGCTCGATCAGATCAAGTGGCCGGGGCTGCCCGACCGCCGCATCGACTATCAGACCGTGATTCGTGGCGACAGTTTATCGCTCAGTATCGCCGCCGCGAGCGTGCTGGCGAAGGTCGCGCGCGATGGCTGGATGGTCGAGTACGACGCGCTCTATCCCGGCTATGGCTTCGCGGAACACAAGGGCTACGGCGTGCCCAAGCATCAGGCGGCGCTGCGCGAACTCGGCACGTCACCGCTGCATCGCCTCTCGTGGCGACCGTTTGCGCAGCCGCCGCTGCCGTTTGAGGAAGCGGAATGAACGATCTATGTTGTATGCCATGTAGGGGCGAAGTATGCCTCGTCCCTACGAAAAACGTGGCTTCCTCCGAATGAGCATTACCCTCGTCCATGACTGGCTGAATCAGCGTGGCGGCGCGGAGGACGTACTCGAAACGCTCGTCAACATCTACCCGCAGCGCCCGATCTACACCAGCCTCTACGCGCCCGACCTGATGCCCGCTTTCTATCGCGATTGGGACATTCGCACGCTCTGGACGGATCACCTGCCGGGGATTCACACGCATCATCAGCCCTATTTGCCCTTCTATCCGCTGGCGTGGGGCGGCCTCGATCTCTCCGGCGCGGACGTGATCCTGAGCAACAAGAGCGGCTTCTGTCACGGCCTGCGCCACGACGACAGGACGCTGCATATCTGCTACTGCCTCGCGCCGACCCGCTACGTCTGGCAGTTGGACTCGTACATCGCGCGCGAGGGCTTCGGCAAAGTGACCGATCTCGGCCTGCGACCGCTGATTGCCGCTTTACGGCGCTGGGATTACGAGGCGGCGCAGCGCGTCGATCACTTCATCGCCATCTCGACTGAGATTCAGCAGCGCATCAAGACGTTTTACCAGCGCGACTCGGCGATCATCTTCCCGCCTGTTGATACGCGGCGCTTTCAGCCGTCCGCGACCGTCGAGGATTACTATCTGGTCGTCTCGCGGCTGATCCCCTACAAGCGCATCGACTTGGCGGTGCAGGCAGCGACGAAACTGAATCTGCCGCTGAAAGTCGGCGGCAAGGGGCGCGATCTGGATCGGCTGAAAGAAATCGCGGGGCCAACGGTCGAGTTTCTCGGCTACGTGCCCGACGCCGACCTGCCCGATCTAATGGCGCGCTGCAAAGCCTTCATCTTCCCCGGCCTGGAGGATTTCGGCATCACTCCGGTGCAGGCAGAAGCGGCAGGCCGCCCGGTGATCGCCTATGCAGGCGGCGGCGCGCTCGATACGGTCATCCCCGGCAAAACGGGCGAACTGTTCCGCGAAGCGACCGTTGAGAGCCTGATGGCGGTCATGCAGACGTTTGACGCCAGCGCCTACGATCCGCGCGTGATTCGCGCCCACGCCGAGCAGTTCGATACGGCGCTGTTCACGCAGCAGATCACGGCGTATGTGGATCAAGCATGGGGGCAGAAGGCTGGGCGATAATCCATTGGGCGACCGCCAGCAGATTCACGCCGACGAAATCCGCTTCGTGTCCATGTTCTTCGACATAACGTTCGCCCCAGCCCGTTTTCACGAGACAGGTTTTCGCGCCAATCGCTTGACCCGCCTGAAGATCGTCGAGCGTATCGCCGACGACGTAGGAACGGGCGCAGTCAATGTCGTGATCGAAGGCGGCGTCGAGGTAGAGCTTCGGCTTGGGTTTATGGCAGGCGCAGTCCGCGCTGCGGCTGTGCGGGCACAGATACAGGTCGAGCAGGGGCGCGCCCTCTAATGCCCACACGTGCTGCAAGCGCGCGAACCAGCGGCGAAAGGTGCTTTCGCTGTACGTGCCTTGCTCGATGCGCGACTGCACCGTGATCACCGGGCAGACGAAGCCCGCCTGAGCGAGCAGGCGCACCGCTTCCAGGCTTCCGAGGATCGGCTGATACTGGAGCGGCGACTTGACTTGAACGGGCAGC
>DASZXN010000186.1:0-7849 GCA_035545875.1 Phototrophicaceae bacterium | reverse complement strand
AACGCCCAATTCACGCCGAAAATACGAGACGTTACGCCTTCAGCGTCAAATTCGGATCGCACTTGTCTGAGGCGAGATAGTCGATCAGATCGTGCAACATAGCCACTGCTGCCGGATGCTGCGTGTTTTTCAGCCGATAGGTCGTCGTGATCACGCGGCCTTTGCCGTAGCGGAACTGAACCGTGTGCAGCGCGGGATGTCCGACCCAGCCGGTGACCTGTCCCGCCAGAAAATCGCCGTGATAGGCGGGATTATCAACAGGCAGGTTGACGAACACCCCCTGCGGCGTGATCCCCTCGAACGGCAGCGAGAGCGGGTTACTCACCCCTTGCAACCGCTGATAAACGCCGGGGCGCAGCCAGTTGAAGCTGGTCATCCAGTTGCCGCTGTACGCGCCATTGCGATTGAATCGGAACAGGAATGGGTTCGCCCCGTCGCAGAGGTGCAGCAGATCGCCGCCCTGCGCCACCCAATCGAGCAGCGCCGCATCGACCTGATCGGCGACACACAGCGTCCCGCTGGCGACCTGATAGCCAAGCTGAGTCAGAATGTCGAGCGTATCGCCTGCGTAGCTGATCGGCTGACGATATACGGCCTGTCGATAGCTGGACGGCAGCACGAGAATCGGCGTATGGCTCTGCGCTAACAGCTTGCCGGAGTTATCGCTGATCTCTACGTCGAGCGATTGAAGCTGCGTTTGCCGACTTTCGGGTACAGTCCAATCAAAGTCATCGATCTTGTGAACGTCACCGCGCTTGAGCGGAGGCAGCGTCCCTGTCACCGCATCGCCCAATCTGATCTGGAACCGCGCGCCGCTCCAATCGACACCGCTGTAATGCGAGACGTGCGCCGCCGCTTCGAGTTTCTCGCCCTCCCAGTACGCCCAGCGCTCCAGCTTCGGCGCGATCACGTCAAGCGTGTTGAACTGGCTGAACTGCTCGTGAAAGACCTTCGGGCGGCGGTAGAAATCGAGCAGACCGTTGCTCTCCCAGTAGATGTCGGTCAGTTCGGTGATGACGTAGCCCTGAATTTCCTGCTGGCGGCGCAGCGTCTCGATCTCGAACTTGAGCGCCGCGAACTGATGCCACTGGGTCGCTTCAGCGAACGAATCGTAGTCCGGCCAGATTTGGTCGAGGCCATAGGCTTTGAAGCGCTCCTGCGCGCCGTGCGCGATCCCTGGTTCCCCCTCCCAGGGCGACCACCACGCGATCAGATCGAACCACTTCGGCTCGCCGTTGCGCGTCATTTCGCTGAGGGCGGGCAAGCCCCAGTTGCCGAACTCGGACAGCAGCAGCGGTTCCTCGCCCGTCGGTGATCCATCGCCCGTGAGCGAGAACAGCCACGCCGGGCGCAGCGCGAACTGCTCGACGAAGCGCACGAAATCGCTCGCCGCGTCGGGGATGTTGGTGTAGATATGATAGTCGTTCAGGTCGCTCTTGACGTGCAGATTCGTCCCCCAGGCCGCGCCGCAGGCCGAGTTATCGACCACCAGGCGCGTCGGATCGAGCTGGTGGCACAGATCGACCATGCCCGCGACCCAGGCGCGATCCTCGGCGCGGAGCGGCAGCATCGTCCCCCAGTCCTCGTTGATGATCGTCCAGATGATCAGTGACGGGTGGTTGAAGTCGCGCTCGATCATCTCCGCGAGCGTCTGGCGGGCGCGCGCCTGCAAAGCATCGTCGAGCACAGGCGCGAAATGCGTCGTCTTGGCGTAAAACGTCCGCCACGAGGGAATTTCCGCCCAGATGAGCAGTCCCATCTCGTCCGCCAGATCGAGATAGAGCGGATCAGGCGGTTTGATGTGGCAGCGCAGGCTGTTGAGGCCGAGCGCTTTGGCCTTGCTGAACTCGTCGCGCAGATAGGCTTCTGAAGGGACGGTGTAGATAGTTTCCGGGTAAAAATCCTGATCGAGCGCCGAGAGCAGCATGAGCGGCTCGCCATTGAGCAGCAGCCGACCGTGCTCGGCCTTGATCTCACGGAAGCCGAAGCGCACACGGATTTCATCGACGTGCTGCTCGTCGTTGACGCAGACGTAGGCCGTGTAAAGCGTTGGCGTTTCCGGCGTCCAGCGCTGCGCGTCAGCGACATGCAGAGTGAGATGATAGGTCGTTTCGTCGGGCTTGATCCGTACAATCGAGGCGCTGCTGGCAATACCAACGCGCAGCGTCCCCTCGGTCAGCGCTCCGCCCAGCCGCACCTCGACGTGCGCTTCGTTGCTGTGAAGATTGGGGGTGATGTGGACGCGCTCGATGTAGGCGGTTGGTACAGCCGTGAGCGTCACGTCCTGCCAGATGCCACTCACGTCGAGGTACCACGTCTGTTTGCCGTGCGGAATGTCCTCCGCACGAGGATGCCCGCTCGCGGGAACCGGATCGCCGCGCCAGCGCGGAGAACTGCCGCCACGCATCACGCTGTCGTAAACGCGCACCGTCAGCGTATTCGCGCCTGCCTGCACAAATGGGCGGATCGCCAGCGTAAACGGCGTATAACCGCCTTCGTGCTCGCCCGCGAGTTGACCGTTCACATAGACCTGACAAAAATAATCGACTGCCCCGAAGCGCAGCAGCAGTTCGCCTTGCAGCCATACGTCGTCGAGCGGGAAGGTCGTCTGTGCCCAGGTATAGCCGCTGTAATGCTCCAGTTCCGGGAAGGCCGCCTGAATCGGCAGCGGCACCGTAATCTGCTGCCCCGGCTGAAGCTGATCGACACTCAGCGCTCCTTCAGGATCAAGCTGAAAAGCCCACTGTCCCGCCAATGAGCGTTGAAGCCGCATGGTATTCTCCTCTGCAACGGTCGCGCATCCGAATGCACAGAAAGATACCATAAAGCGCGGCAGGCGGGGCAATTGTGCCCATAGATAATGCCAGTTATGGATAACCATTTTGAGCGAGGAATTTCACCGTAGGGGCACGACCTGTCGTGACCCTACAAGGGAAAAACCTGTTCCGCCTGAGGTTTATCCATAATTCACGTTAGATACACCTTTTGAGACCACTGGCTTGCGCCATCCCAAACACAGCGCGCATAATTTCATCTGTCAAAGCAGATCGTTAGACAACGGATATTTTTTCAAAACAGCATCTATGGAGATTGCTTATGGAAACTTCAGCGACGCGTATCGCCATGATCGGCTGCGGCGGCATGGCGCGCACCCACATGCAGCACATGTTGAAATCACCGCAGAAAAATCAGTTTGTGGTCGTCTCCGAACCGTCCGAGCAGTCCTACGCCGCCCTCGACAAGCTCTTCAGCGCGGCGGGCGTGCCGACGCCGCCCAATCAGCCTGATCTCGCTCGTATGCTCGACGAGTACGCGGGCAAGCTCGACGCTGCCTTCATCGTCACGCCGCACATTTACCATTTCGATCAGGCACAGCGCTGCCTCGATGCGGGACTCGACGTGCTGCTCGAAAAGCCAATGGTCATGAACCAGCAGGAGGCCATCGACCTGATCGCCGCCCGTGACCGCAGCAAGCGGCATCTGGTCGTCGCCTTCAATGGCAGCCTGTCGCCGCGCATCCGCGCCGCCTCCGCCATGCTCCGCTCTGGCGAGATCGGCAAGATTCAGAGCATCTCGGCGGCAGTCTGGCAGAACTGGGGCACGGCGACTCATGGACTCTGGCGGCAAGACCCAGTGATCGCGGGTGGCGGCTTCATGTTCGACACGGGCGCGCACATGCTCAACACCGTCTGCGATCTGGCCGGCGAGGATTTCGTCGAGGTTTCCGCGTGGCTCGACAATCTGGCGCGCCCGGTCGATATTATCGGCGTGGTGATCGGTCGGCTGGCTTCCGGCGCGCTGGTGACGATGCACGCCTGCGGCGAGACGATTCACACGTGGGATTCGGACGTGAAAATCTTCGGAACGCAGGCGATTATTCGCACCGACGTGTGGGGCAAGTTCCTTGAGCTTCAGCGCGATGGCGAGCGTGTCTTTACGCCGATTGAGTTTGTCGATCCGCCGACCGTCTGGGAGCAGTTCCTCTCGATGCGCGCGGGCGAAATGGAAAATGTCTCCCCGCCCGAAGTCGGCTTGCGCATGGCGAAGCTCTGGGACGCGATTCAGGAATCGGCGCGCAATCAGGGGCGCTCGGTGATGGTTTAGGAGCATAATTTGTGGCGCATACCGGTTAAATCGCCGGAGGCTCGAAGCTGCTTAGATGCAAACATGTCGATTTCTCCGTAGGGGCACGACATGTCGTGCCCCTACAAAATAATCCTTGCGCAGAGCAGATCGAAGCCTCCGGCTATCAAAGCCAATAGCCGTGCTGAAGCACTAGAGCGTTTGCTTCAGAAACTCGACCACGCGCTCGAACATCGGCACGGTGTATTTGTGCGCCATGCCGGGATACAACCCGGTCACGAAGCGATCCTCCGCGTTGTAGAGCCGATAGACCTGCCGCGTATAGTCGATGATTTTGTGGACGCCAACAATCGGCGAGAGCGGGTCAGCCTCGCCGATCAGGATCATCTGCGCGCGCGGGGCGACCAGACTGGTCAGAATTTCCATGTCGAGGCCGGATTTGCGGAAGCCCGGCACGTAGTAGTAGATGCTGTGCAGGTTGTAATTGCCTGTCGCGGCGAAATCGGCATAGCGCGTCATCTGCGCCACCGGAATGACCGCTTTCACCCGTTGATCGAGCGCCGCCAGCCACGTCGTCCGCGACCCGCCGAGGCTCATGCCGGTCACGCCGACGCGCTGCGGATCAACTTCCGGGCGCGCGAGCAGATAATTCAAGGCCAGCAGGTCGTCGCGGACGATCATGCCCCACAATGTGCTGCCCTGCCAGACAAACTGCTTGAACAACGCCTGTTCGGTCGCCGCGCCCTGCTCCCGATCTCCGGCTGGCCCCTGTGAAATCCGCTGATTGAAGCTGTAGGCGTCAATCGCCAGCACGACGAAGCCTGCCTGCGCCAGCGCTGGCCCCGGCGCGACGCCGATCAGCCAGTCCTGCCACAGTTCATCCTTGCCGAGTTCGTACTTGCCGCCGTGCATATGATGGTAAAGCACGGCAGGCGCGGGCTGCTGAATTCCATCAGGGACGACCAGATAGCCGTATACCATTGCGCCCGCGCCATTGTCGAACTGAAGTTTTTCGACCGTGTAGCCATCACGCGCTTCGCGCCCCGTGATTGTCGGCTCTGGCGTGAACACGGGCGGCAAATCGCCTAAGAGTTTCCAAAGCGTGGCGCGCGCCTGATCCGCAAAAAATTCCCATTCGGCGCTGGTGGAGGGCGGTTGGATTGACATCAGGCTTCTTCCTGCGGTTTATCGAGCACGGGCAGCCAGAAACGGAAGGTGCTGCCGATTCCGAGGCGGCTCGTCACCTCGACTTCGCCCCCGTGCAGTTCGACAATCTCGCGGGTGATGCTCAGGCCAAGTCCCGCGCCTTCGACCTGACTGACGACGCGGTAGAACGGCTGGAAAATGTGCGGCAGGTGTTCCTCGGCGATGCCGATGCCACTGTCCTCGACCTCGACCAGCGCCAGATTGCCCGTCACGTCGCAGACCTGGCTCAGGCGCACTTCGATCTGACCGTTCCCGTCCGGCGTGTAGTTGATGGCATTGATGATCAGGTTCGTGACGACCTGCGCCAGCCGCTCGGCGTCGGCATGGACGTGGATCGGTGTTTCAGCAATCGCCATCGTCAGCGCCAGCCGCTTGCGCTCGGCTTCCGGCTGCTGAATCTGCACCACGTTGCGGATCAGGTCTTGCAGAATCACGTCCTTGAATTCCAGTTTGATCACGCCGCGCTCGAAGCGCGAAATGTCGAGCAAATCTTCGACCAGCCGCTTCATCCGGTCGGTGACGGTTTCCAGCACGCGCATGTGCTCGTCCATGCGCTCCGGCTGGCGGCGCATCAGGTAGAGGCGCGTCTTGAGGTTGGTGATCGGCGTGCGCAGTTCGTGTGAGGCGTAGGCGACGAAGCGTTCGCGCTCCTGCTGCAAGGCTTTCTCGCGGCTGATGTCGCGCACGACCGTCACCGCTCCGGCAATCTTCCGGTCGCTGCTGCGAATCGCCGTCGTGATTGTCATCGCATCGAACTCAGTACCGTCCTTGCGCGTCAGCCGCGCTTCATAAGTCCAGTCGCCCCGGCTGCGCAGGTTCTCGCCGACGATATCCAGCAGATGCGCGAAATCCTCGTCGTTCATATCCTGGTTGCGAAACAGGTTGACCGACTGATTGATCCATTCCTCTACCTCGTAACCCGTCATGTGGACGAGCGCCTGGTTGACGTAGCGCGTCCGGTAATCGCCGTTGGCGAATTCAGTGTAGGCGACGCCTTCGGTCATCGCGTCCATAATCGCGCTCAGTTGACCGCGCTCGAAGTCGAGTTCGGCGGTACGCTGAAACACGCGCCGTTCCATTTCGGCGGCCTGACGGCGCACCCGCTCGAACAGGCGCGAATTGCGGATGGCTATCGCCGCCTGATCCGCGAATATCTGCAAATGATCAGCTTCAATCTCGCTGAAGCTGCGCGAGACGTTGCTGTCGATGTTGAGGAAGCCGATCACGTAATTGCCGATGCGAATCGGCGCGCCGACGTAGGATTTGAACCAGTTCGTGTCTGTGCCGAGCTTGACCCAACCGGGGAAGCTGTCCACATCCGGGATAACCAGCGCCCGATTGTTTTCGACCATCCAGTTGAGCGTCGGCGTCTCGCGCACGTGCATGGCAACGTCAGCAGTCGAAAGCGTGCCCAGTCGATTTTCGTAACCGCGTGATCGTGCGACCCGCGCCACACCCGCCTCGATCAGCATAATGTTGGCGCTCTCACCCGGCACGACCAGATTGACCTGTTCGAGAATTCGATCCAGCACCTCGTTCTGATCGAGCGTGCTCGACAGCGCCGCCGCCGTATTGCGCAGCGCTTCAGCCAGCACGTCGCCAGCAGGCGGCGCTTCCGCTTCGGCCAGCTTCCGCTTGGTCACGTCGTGAACGATCATGTAAACCAGCGTTTGACCGTCGCTCTCGAAGGGGCTGGAAAAAATCTTCACGTCGTAAATCTGGCCGGAGGCGGCACGGTGGCGAAAATTAAAGAGGGACGTTTCGTGCTTGGGAGGTGACGGTTCTTCCAGATCGCTGATGAGTTTGCCGCGCAGTTCATCGCGGGCGTAGCCGTAAAAGGCGCAGGCCGCCGGGTTCGCATCGACGATCTGCCCGCCTTTCGGGTTGACGATCAATTGAATTGAGCGGTTGCGCTCGAAGGTTTGCTGCCAGCGCGTTTCATAGGCGCGGGCGCGCATGGCCTCGCGCTGCCCGTCGATCAAGATGCGCACCCGGCGGCGCAGGATGGTGGCGCGCGCGGGCTTGAGCAGCACGTCAGTCGCGCCGACGCTGTACGCCCGCTCGATCATGGCTTCGTCGTCGGGCACGAGCATCAGGATCGGCACGTCGCCCTGCTCGCGCAGGCGCGCGCACAACGCGAACACGTTACCACCGTGCAGCCCGCTGTCGAGCAGGATCAGCGTCGGCGTCAGGCGGCGAAATTCGGCCAGAAAGGGTCGCGTCGCCGTGAGCGCCTCGACCCGGTAGCCTTCCTGCATCAGAATCGAGGACAGCCGCAGATCATCACCGCCGTCGTCCTGCGCGATCAAAATCGCCGCGCGCGTTTCGCTCATGCAATGCCTTCGTGTCGCCTATCGGTCGGAGAAAGTATAAATCAGGTTAGAGACTTCTCCCATTATAAAACGGCTTTCGCTGCGCTTTACATGAGCCTGACTCACGATTAGGGCAGCGGGTAGACCTGCGGGAAAGCCGCCCCTTGCAGCTTTTCGCCGTCCTGCACCGTGACCAACGGCTTCATGACGTGATTGCCGCTGGCCTGGTAATGCGTCTCGCCGGACAT
>DASZXN010000185.1:0-7792 GCA_035545875.1 Phototrophicaceae bacterium | reverse complement strand
GAATTTCTCGATCTGCGCGGCCAAACAGACGCCGATCTCGATCAGGCCGCGCTTGAACTCGCGCGCCAGTACGTGACCAACGTCGTCCTCTCGCTCGGCGCGAACGGCGCTTTGCTCGCCACGCCCGATGGACGCTGCTTTCACGCGCGACCGCCACAGGTCGAAGTCGTCACGGCGGTCGGCTCCGGCGACTGCCTGCTCGCGGGGCTGCTCTACGGACAGACGCACGGCCTCCCGCTCGATCAGGCGCTCCGTTATGGAGTCGCCGCCGGAACCGCGAATACGCTTCAGCTTGGCGCAGGCGTGTTCACATTGGCGGATTTCGAGCACATTCTCGCGCAAATTGTCTGACTTCTCTCTATACTTATTCCGCACTTTCAGAAAGGAGCTTCCACAATGCTTCGCGGCAAACTGATCCATCCACAAATCCTCAGCGCGCTTGGCGGCATGGGACACGGCAGCCAGATTTTGATCGCCGACGGCAATTTTCCCTTCAGCACCCACCCGAATCCGCTCGCGGCGCACGTCTACCTGAACCTCAGCCCCGGCCTGATCACGGCGACGCAGGCGCTTGAAGCGCTCGTCAGCGCGCTTCCGGTCGAGGCCGCCCACGTCATGCAGCCCGGCGACGGCAGCGAAGCGCCGATCTTCGCGGAATTTCGCGCCCTGCTGCCCGGCATCAGCTTGCAAAATGTCGAGCGCTTCGCCTTCTACGATCTGACGCGCCAGCCGGAAGTTGGCCTCGTTATCGCTACTGGCGAGCAGCGCGTTTACGCCAACGTCCTGCTGACTATCGGCGTGATCAAGCCATGAGCGCCATTCCCGGCTCGATGAATGCTTACGGCGCGCTGCCCGTCCCGCAGGTCACGCCCGAACTGCTGGCGCTGGTCAAAACCGGGCGTGTTTTCAGCCTCGCGGTTGTTTATACGGAAGGCATCCCCGTTCCAGATCCGATGGTTCCCTACACGCTCACGCCGCGCCTGCGTCACGGCGACCTGACTGCCATCGCGCCTGCCTCCGCCGCCGCCGAAGCGATCACGATGGCGGCGCACACCGGCACGCACATCGACGCGCTCTGTCACATCGGTGAAACCGGGCGCGACGGCAAAGTTCGGCTGCACGGCGAAGTCGAGGCGCAGAGCAGCGTCGATTATCGCGGCCAAAAGTACCTGAGCATCGCTGAAATGCCGCCGATCATCACCCGCGCCGTGCTGATCGACGTGGCGGGTTACAAAGGCGTCGCTGTGCTGCCCGACTGCTACGTGATCACGGCAGACGACGTGCGGGGAACGCTCGCCCAGCAGGGAACGACCGTTGTTCCCGGAACCGCCGTCCTGATTCGCACGGGCTTTTACCAGCACCTCGCCAGCGGGAACGTCGCTTACAAGGATGCGATTGCCGGGCTTGGCCTCGAAGCCGCCCAATGGCTGCATCAGCAGGGCATGATCCTCGCGGGTGCGGACAACATGACCGTCGAAGCCTTCCCGCCCCTCGATCACTCGGTGCATCGCTATTTACTGGTTCACAACGGCGTCACCCATCTCGAAAATCTGTTTCTGGAAGAACTCGCTTCGAGCCATGTTTACGAATTTTTGTTGATCGTCACGCCGCTGCGCTTGCAAGGTTCCACCGGGTCGTGGGTGCATCCTCTTGCGCTTGTCTAACGAAAGCGAATTCTCATGAAAATTACGCATTTGACCGCTCACGACATCCGCTTTCCGACTTCGCGCGACCTCGACGGCTCTGACGCGATGCACCCCGATCCCGACTATTCCGCTGCCTACGTGATTTTGCATACCGATGCAGGCTATCAGGGTCACGGCATGACCTTCACGATTGGACGCGGCAACGAGCTGTGCGTCGCCGGGATTCAGGCGCTCGCGCCGATGGTCGTCGGTCGGACGTTCGAGTCGATCATCGACGACATGGGCGTGTTCTGGCGGCAGATCACCAGCGACAGTCAACTGCGCTGGGTTGGGCCGGAAAAAGGCGTGATCCACATGGCGACCGCCGCCATCATTAATGCGCTGTGGGATTTGTGGGCGAAAGTCGAGGGCAAGCCGCTCTGGAAGCTACTGGCGGACATGCCACCCGAACAACTGATCCGCTGCCTTGACTTCCGCTACATCACCGACGCGATCACGCCCGATGAAGCGCTGGCGATGCTCAAGGCGAAGCAGGCGACCCGCTCTGAGCGCGAAGCCTATCTACTGCAAAACGGCTATCAAGCCTATACCACGTCGAGCGGCTGGCTCGGCTACCCCGACGACAAGATTCGCCGCCTGTGCCGTGAATCGCTGGCGAACGGCTGGACGCACTTCAAGATCAAGGTCGGCGGCGATGTCGAGGACGATGTGCGCCGCTGCGCGCTCGTGCGTGCCGAAATCGGCGCTGACAACAAGCTGATGGTCGATGCCAATCAGCGCTGGGATGTAGACGAAGCGATTGCCTACATGAGCCGACTGGCGCAGTTCAAGCCCCTGTGGATCGAAGAACCAACCAGCCCCGACGACGTACTCGGTCACGCCGCGATTCGCAACGCCGTCGCGCCGATTGGCGTCGCTACGGGCGAGATGTGCCAGAACCGCGTCCTGTTCAAGCAGTTGATGCAGGCGCAGGCCATCGACTTCTGCCAGATCGATAGCTGCCGCATCGGTGGCGTCAACGAGGTGATCACGGTTTATCTGATGGCGGCGAAATTTGGCATCCCGGTATGTCCGCACGCGGGCGGCGTCGGCCTGTGCGAGTACGTTCAGCACCTGCAAATGTTCGACTATATCTGCGTGAGCGGCGCGCTCGAAAACCGTATCATCGAGTTCGCCGATCACCTGCACGAGCATTTCGTCCACCCGGTGACAATCCGCAGCGGACGCTATATGCCGCCAACCGCTCCCGGCTACAGCATCGAGATGAAACCGCAAAGCATCGCCGACTATTCTTTTCCCAATGGAACTTACTGGAAGGACGCTCAATAGACTATGCCTGACCATTATCTCGTCACCGGAGCGATGGGCTGCATCGGCGCGTGGACACTCGATCACCTCGTCCAGCAGGGCAAGCACGCCGTCAGCTTTGATCTCTCCGACAACCGCCAGCGTCTCGATCTGCTCATGAGCAAGGCCGAGCAGAACGCCATCACCTTTGTGCAGGGCGACCTGACCAGTTTCGATCAGGTCAACGCCGTCATGCGCGACCAGCAGATCACGCACATCGTCCATCTGGCGGCGCTGCAAGTGCCTTTCTGCCGCGCCAACCCGGTCGTCGGCGCACAGGTCAACGTCACCGGGACAGTCAACATCTTCGAGGCCGCCAGGCAGAACGGCATCCAGCATCTGACCTTCGCCTCGTCGATGGCGGTCTACGGCCCTGCGTCAGACTATCCGCCGGGGCTGCTCGCCGCCGACGCGCCGATGCTGCCGCGCACACTCTACGGCGTTTACAAGGTCGCTGACGAGGGCATCGCCAAAATCTACTGGCAGGATTATCAACTCTCAAGCACGTGGCTGCGTCCGTACACCGTCTACGGCCTCGGACGCGATCAGGGCACGACCAGCGAGCCGACCAAAGCGATGCAAGCCGCCGCCAAAGGCCAGAACTACGCCATCAACTTCGGCGGCGCGCAGCAGTTCCATTACGCCTCGGACATCGCGCGCCAGTTCATCGCCGCCGCCGAGCAGCCGCTCAAGGGCGCGTTCGGCTTCAATCCAGGCGGGCCAGTCACGAAATTGACCGAGATCGCGCAGATCATCATGCGGATTAAGCCGGACGTGCAAATCACGGTCGCGGATAGTGTTCTGCCGTTCGCGGAAGGCTGCGACGGGTCAGCGATCCGCCAAGCGTTCGCGCAGGTCTACGACACGCCGCTTGAGGACGGCGTCCGCGAGACGATTGCGCGCTTCGAGAAGATCGGCATGTAAGATTCACGAACGCGGATGTATTTGTAGGGGCGACCTGGCAGGTTGCCCCTCCGGGGAAATCACTGCTCGTTGCTAATTACTGCGGCGCGTAGCCTCGGAGACAGTCCCATGCCCCGCTGCGCTCGACGTTCACCCACAGCGGCAGGCTGAAATAATTGTGACTCTCTTTCCTCCATACGCCGCCCTGCGCGATCTCGCCCGTCAGCAGATTGCGCCACTCGCCCGCCGGCAGGTAATAAACCACCTCGGCTGTCGTCGAGAATACGGGCGCGACCAGCAATGCGTCGCCGAGCATATACTCGGTGTCGAGATAGCGGCAGGTCGGATCGTTGGGAAACTCGAATACCAGCGCCCGCAGCACAGGCCAACCGTGATCGTGCGCTTCCCGCGCCACGTCAAGCAGATAGGGCAGCAGATGGCGCTTCAGATCGTTGAAAAAGCGCAGCACGTCAACAGCTTCGTCGTCGAACAGCCAGGGCATTTTCGCCTCGGAATTGCCATGTAGTCGGCTGTGTGACGAGAGCAGCCCGAACGCCACCCAGCGTTTATACAGATCGGGCGTCGCCGCGTCATTGAAGCCGCTGATGTCGTGACTCCAGAAGCCGAAGCCGCTCAAGCCGAGTGATAATCCGCCGCGCAGCGTCTCCGCCATCGACGGGTAAGTCGATGAACTGTCGCCGCCCCAGTGAACGGGGAATTTCTGCCCGCCTGCCGTTGCCGCTCGCGCGAACACGACCGCTTCGCCCGTGCCTTTGACCTGCTCGACCAGCTCGAACACCGTCTGATTGTAGCGATAGGCGTAGAAATTGTGCATCCGTTCAGGATCGGAGCCGTCGAAATAAACCGCGTCCGCCGGGATGCGCTCGCCGAAATCGGTTTTGAAGCTGTCGATGCCCATGTCGATCAGCGCTCTGAGCTTGCTGGCGAACCACGCGCGCGCCGCCGGATTGGTGAAATCGACAAAGGCCAGCCCCGGCTGCCAGAAATCGACCTGGTACACATCGCCCGACGCGGTTTTCAGCAGATAGCCGTTGGCCGCGCCCTCCGTGAACAACGGCGATGCTTCGGCGATATAGGGGTTGATCCACACGCAGAATTTGATGCCCGGAATCTTCGCGCGAATCCGTTGGAGCATCCCTGCGGGGTCAGGGAAATAGCGCTTGTCCCAGATCAGGCTCGTCCACGTCAGTTCCTTCATCCAGAAGCAGTCGAAGTGAAACACGCTGATCGGGATGTGCGCCGTCTGCATCTGATCAATGGCCGCGAGGACGGCTGCCTCGCTGTAATTGGTCGTGAACGAGGTCGAGAGCCACAGTCCGAACGACCATTCCGGCGGCAGCGCCGGGCGACCACTGAGGGCGGTATACAATTCCAGCGACTCTTTCATCGTCGCGCCGCCGAACAGGTAGTAATCGAGGTTGTGCCCCTCGGCGCTGAACTGGACGCGGCTGACGTGCGTTGACGCAACCTCGAACGATACGTCGCCGGGGTGGTTGACCAGCACGCCGTAGCCCTGACTGGTCAGGTAGAATGGGACGTTCTTGTAAGCATATTCCGAACTCGTGCCGCCGTCCTCGTTCCACATCTCGACCGCCTGCCCGTTTTTGACCAATGCGCCGAACTGCTCGCCGAGGCCGTAGGTCGTTTCACCGACGTGCAGTGAGAGCTGCTCGCGCAGATAGGTTTTCCCGCCCTGCGTGAACAGGCCGAGCGCTTTTGGCTCGCTTTCGGTGAGCGGCTGATCGCCGCGCCGAAACTCGATTTGCCATTCGCCGGCGGTCGGCACGACAACCGAAAGATCGCCCGCCTTCAGCCATGCCGTTTGATCGTCCTGCCCGATCTCAGCCTCGCCGTTCGTCAGCCCATAATCGAGATCGAAGGCGGGCAAATGCTCGCGCCGCCCCTTGAAATGCGCGTACTGCACGCGGATCACGTTGGGCAGCGGCGACGTAAACCGCGCCGTGATGATCGAGCCTTCCAGGTAGCTCCAGCGCGCCCGAATGACGTGATCGTACCCTGTGACGACCAGTGCATCCCGTTCGACCTGTACATCGACCACCGTGAGCGGATAGATCGCCTGCGTACCAGGCAGCAGTCGCCAGTAACCCTGCTCAAAGCGCATGATCGCCTCCGTCTGCCTCCGGCGCTGATAATGGCGCGACCCTCACCTCATCGGTTCCTGCCCGCCCTTCTTCGCAGATCAGCGCGACCGCCCCACCCTCCAGCGGTCGATCCGTATCTGCCAGATCGAACAGCAGCCGATCATCGACCCACGCCTTGAGCCGATTGCCTTCGACTTCCAGCGCCAGATCGTAATCGTGCGCGAATTCGACGCCGAAGTCGTTTTCAGCCAGCAGCGTATCGCCGTCGAGCGCCTTGATCAGCCGGACTTTGCCATCGCCGCACAGCAGCAGCGCGTAATAGCGCTTCATCCCCTGCACGCGCGCGCCGATCCCTGCCGCCGTCGCCATGTGGAAATTGATCTTCGCGCTGACGCGGTAATCGCGCCATTCGCGCGTCCCCTGAATTGCCAGCCCGCGCCCCTCGTTCTGGATGATGCGGAAGGCTTCGGGATAGTACGGCTCGAACTGATCGAGGCCGTTCACCCACGCGCGAAACCACATCGCCTCCGGCGAACGCCCGCCTCGCTGCTGCGCCGATGTCGGGCGACGCAGTACCACGTCCGGCGCGCCGTCCCACGTCAGCCAATCGAGGTAAACCGTGCCGCTGGAGCGCAGTTCCAGCCCAACTTCGGCAACCGGACAGCCGTCGCTATCGCCCACCGTCCACGTCAGCATTTGCTCGCCGCCCGGCGCAAGCATCGTGGACGTTCCGAAGCGCCGCTGGAGCTGATCCCCCTTGCCGTAGACGCTCAGGAATAGCGCACAGTCCACCGCTGCCGGGTTGCTCGCATCGGCAGCCACATGCGCGCGGATCGTCTGGCCGGGATAGAGCGTCGGGGAAGCCATCAGCGCGTAGCCGGGCATCTGGATCGCGTCCGGGGGAATGAACGTTGCCGTAGATACCCGAACGGTTTGCTCCGGCGCGCAGAGCAGCGCCAGCCTGCCTCCAGCGTTCTGCACCGGCAGCCCATCGCTCCTCGTGAATCCCTGCGCCGAATCCGTGAGTGTGAAGTGGAAGCGCGCGCCGTTCTTCGGGTGAATCGGTTGCAGGCCGTTCAGCGCCCGCCCGACGTTGACGATGTTGTAAGTCTCGGTCACCGCGTCGGTGATTGCCCGTCCGCCGTCCGCCGTCGCCAGATACAGCCGATCCGCAATTGGGGTGCGCCAATCGGCGCTCTGATCGATTCCCGCCAACCCGTTCTTGATCCCCAGCAGGCAGCCGACGTTGCCCGAATTGCAGTCGGTGTCGCAGCCCGACGTGTTGACGATCATTAGCGATCTGCGAAAGTCGTCGCCGCCGTAGAGCAGCGCGAAAATGATCAGCGCGTGGTTCGGGACGATGTGACAGCCGCCCAGATATTGACTATAGCCGTAAGTCGCGTCGATCTTCGCCCGCGTCTTATACCAGTCCGGTTCGGCGGCGTGCCATTCGCGTATATCCGCGATCAGCTTATAAATCAGCGAGTCGCGCGGGATCAGCCCGACCGCCGTATCGATCAGCTTGTTCAGGTCGCGCTCGACAAAGGCCTGCGCCTCCATCGCCGCGATCACCTGCGCGCCGTAGACCGATTCTCCGTCGTGACTGACGCTGCCCGCGCGCTTCGCCAAATCCGCCGCCCGTTCGGGATCGCCCGGCGACACCATCGCCCAGCCGTCGATGAAAATCTGCGCGCCGATCTGCTCGGCGACGGTTTTGCTGTTCAGCGCGATTGACCCGCTGTCGGGCGCAGCAATCCCATGCTTGAGCCGTTC